>CBHWEO010000047.1:0-26347 GCA_966112955.1 uncultured Duganella sp.
CAGCTTGGCGGGGCTTAGTTCGATTCCGGCTTCAGGTGCTTGCGGAAGAAGGCGTCGATATACGTCTGCACGTGGCGCTTGGCGAGACGGTTCGAGACGCCGTGCTTGGCGCCCGGGTAAGTCATCAGCTCGAACTGCACGCCGCGGTTCACCAGCGCGTCGATCATCTTGGTGGTGTTGGTGAACAGCACATTGTCGTCCGCCATGCCATGGATCAGCAGCAGCTTCGACTTCAGGCCGTCGACGTGGTAGAACACGTTCGATTGCTTGTAGCCTTCCGGATTGTCGGCCGGGCGGTCCATGAACTGTTCGGTGTAGTGGGTGTCGTACAGGCCCCAGTCGGTGACCGGTGCGCCCGAGACACCGGCCGCGATCTTGTCCGAACCTTGCGACAGCAGGCGCAGCGTCATGAAGCCGCCGTAGCTCCAGCCGTACACGCCGATACGCTTGGCGTCCACGAACGGCTGCTTGCCCAGCCAGTCGATGCCGGTCAACTGGTCTTCCACTTCCACCTTGCCCAGGTTGCGGTAGATGGCGTCGGTGAACACGCGCTCGCGGCGCGAGGAGCCGCGGTTATCCAGTCGGAATACGACATAACCCTGCTGCGCCATGTACTGGTCGAACTGCTGGCCGTCCCACTTGCGGGTCACGTGCTGCGAGTGCGGGCCGCCGTAGGTGGACAGGTAGACCGGATACTTCTTGCCGGCATCGAACTTGTACGGCTTGATCATCGAGTAGTACAGGGTCTGGCCATCCTTCGCCTTCATGCTGCCGAATTCCACCGGCAGCTGGTCGGACTTGTACTTGAAGTAGGGATGCGTTTCGTTGACTTCATTCTTCTCCAGCCAGCTCACCAGCGCGCCATCCGGACGGCGGATCGCCACTTGCGGCGGGTTGGCCGGGTCTGACCAGGTATCCACGAACACTTCGCCATGCTTGGAGAAGGCGGCGTCGTGCCAGCCATCCGCCTGGGTGATGCGCTTCGGCTTGTCGGCGGTGGAGCCATCCAGTTTCAGCTCGTAGACCTGCTTGTCGTAGACCGCATCCTTGTTGGACGAAACGAACACCTTGCCCGCTTTCTCGTCCACCGCCAGCACGTCGTCGAAGCCCCACTCGCCTTTGGAGATGGCGTGTTTCAGCTTGCCGTCCATGCCATAGAGGTAGAGGTGGTTGCGGCCGGTGCGCTCGGACGACCAGATGAAGCCCTTGCCGCTTTCCAGGAAGCGCAGGTCGTCGTTGATGGTGGTCCAGGTCTTCGCGGTCTCGGTCAGGACCGGGCGTTGCGCCAGGGTGGCGGCATCCACCGCGACCAGCTCCAGCGTCTTCTGGTCGCGCGACTGGCGCTGGAAGAACAGCGATTTGGCGTCCTTGCTCCAGTCGGCGCGCACGAGGTAGATGTCCTTGTTGGCGCCCAGGTCCACGTCGCGGATGGCGCCGCCCTCAGGGGAAACAATCTTCAGGCCCACGATGGCGTTCGGGTCGCCGGCGGCGGGGTAGCGCTGTTCCACCACGTCGGTGCGGTCGGCGTAGATTTCGAAGCGGCGCGCCACCGGCACCGGCGCTTCGTCGTACCAGCGGAAGGCGATGGCGGAATCGTCCGGCGCCCAGTAGTAGCCGGTGAACTGGTGCATTTCTTCCTGCGCCACGAATTCGGCTTCGCCGTTATGCACGGTGCCCTTGCCGTCGGTGGTGAGCTGGCGCTCCTTGCCGGTCGCCAGATCGATCACGAACAGGTTCTGGTTGCGCACGAAGGACACGTATTTGCCCTTCGGCGAAATCTTCGGGTCGAATACGCTGCCGGAAGCGACCAGGCGCGCGCTGTCAGGCTTGGACAGGTCGACCAGGTACAGGTTGCCGGCCAGCGGCACCAGCAGCTGCTTGCCGTCCGGCGACCAGTTGTAGGAAACGATGCCTTTCAGCGCCGCGGTGCGGGAGCGCTCGCGCAGCGCCTTTTCCGCGTCGGACAGGTTCTCGACCGGGACCAGGGCCTTGGAGTCGACCAGGCGGCGCGTGGTCTTGTCCTTCATGTTGTATTCCCACAGGTCCATCTGGTACTGGTCATCCTCGCGGGCGCGCAGGAAGGTGACACGGGCGCCGTCGGGCGATACTTTGAGGGCGCGCACGCCCGGGCCGGACAGGGCAGGGTCGGCATACAGGCGTTCCAGCGTCAGGCGTTCTGCGGAAGCGGAGCCGGCGGCCAGCAGGGCCACCAGGGTGAGGATGAGGCGCATTATTTGTCCCGGAATGGTTTATTTACGAACCGCAAGACAATACCAGAAGCCGCTCCCGCTGATATTCGGAATCGCCAACCGTTCGCCGATTTTCCTTCGGCAGGAAAGGGCGCATACTGGCGCGATGCCGGTTGCAACCGGCAAACTTCCGAAGGAGAAGCCATGATGACAAGAATTCTGGCCTTGCGCATTGTGCTGGCGTGCATGCTGCTTTGGAGTGCGGGCGCGGCGCAGGCTTCGCACCGCGGCAGCGGCGAAAGCAATCCGGCGCCGGGCAATGTGGGCCAGGTGTCGTTCGAAAATTCCGGCGCCAGGGCGGCGCAGGCCGATTTCCTGTATGGCCTGGCGCAACTGCACAACTTCGAATACGCGTCGGCGGCCGAAGCGTTCCGGCGCGCGCAGAAAGCCGATCCGGGTTTCGCCATGGCTTACTGGGGCGAGGCGATGACTTATAACCATCCGGTCTGGTTCCAGCAGGACCAGGCTGCGGCACGCGCCGTGCTGGCGCGGCTGGCGCCGACGCCGGAAGCACGGCTGGCCAAGGCCGGCAGTGCGCGTGAAAAGGACTATCTGCGTTCAGTGGAAATCCTGTACGGCGAAGGCAGCAAGCACGATCGCGACCGCCGCTACGCGCAGGCGATGGAGGCGCTGCATGCGAAATACCCGGCCGACGTCGACGCCACCTGCCTGTATGCGCTGGCGCTGCTCGGCACTTCCGACGCCGGCCGCCACGTGCCCACGTATATGCGCTCGGCCGCGCTGATGCAGGAAGTGTTCGAGCATCACCCGCGCCACCCCGGCGCTGCCCATTACCTGATCCACTCGGTCGACGACGCCGTGCATGCGCCGCTCGGCCTGCGCGCCGCCCGTGCTTATGGCCAGATCGCGCCGGAGGCGGACCATGCGCAGCATATGACCTCGCATATCTACCTCGCGCTGGGCATGTGGGAAGACACCGTGCGTGCCAATGAAATCGCGCTGCAGGTGCGCCACCGCCAGCTGCTGGCGAAGGATCCCAAGGCGCGCGCCCCGGCCTGCGGCCACTACATCATCTGGCTGTCCTATGCCAAGGTGCAGCAGGGCCGCATGGACGATGCCCGCACCATCATCGGCAACTGCGCCGAACGCCTGCGTGAAGCCGCCCCGAAAACACCCGAACAGCAGCAGTTCTACGACGCCAGCCTGCTTGGCCTGGCCCAGATGCGCGCGCGCTACCTGGTGGACGGCAAGGCCGCGCAGGATCCCGTCGCCAGCCTGGCGCCGCTGGCGGCAAAATCTCCCGACGCGGCGCTGGTGTGGGCGGTGACGGATGCCTGGATGGCCTTGCGCAGCGCGCCGGCGCAGGCCGACGGGGCGGTGGCCCACGCCCGCGAGACGGCGGCAGCCTACCTGGCAGCCAAGGCCCGCGACACGGACGTGGCGCCGGAACACGCGCGCTACCGTATCCCGGCGATCGAAATGGCCATGCTGGATGGGCAGCTGGCGCTGCGCAAGGGCGACCGCGACGCCGCGCTGGCATTGTTCCGCAAGGCGGCCCTGCAGGAGCAGGCGCTGGAAATGGATTTCGGCCCGCCGGTGCTGGTGCAGCCGGCCAGCGAACACCTGGGCGCCGTCCTGCTGCAGCTTAAGCAGCCGGCCGAGGCGCGCAAGGCATTCGAGGCGGCCAATGTGCTCGCGCCGGGCCGCAGCGCGGTGCGCGAGGGCCTTGCGGTGGCGGACGCTATGCCCGCATCCGCTCCAGCGACAAGCGTTGCAGGAACCAGGTAAGCAGGACGGCGGCCACGGTCAGGCCCAGCACCAGCCCGATCCAGAAACCGGCGGCCGCCATTTCCTTCCATAGCCCGAGCAGACAGCCGACCGGCAGCGCAAAGCCCCAGAACGCCAGCAACTGGATCAGCATCGGCTGCCGCGTCACCTTATAGCCGCGGATGGCGCACGCCGCGGCCACCTGGGTCGCGTCGGACAACTGGAACAGCGCGGCGAACAGCAGCAAGGTGACGCAGGCGGCGCGAACTGCCTCGTCGCTGGTATAGGCAGCCGCGATCTGGTAGCGGAACAGCGCGATGAAGGCCGCCGACAGCACCGCGAACGCCAGCGACATGCCCATCCCGACCCAGGCCGCGGCGCGCGCCCGGCGCGCATCGCCTTCGCCCAGCGCCTGGCCGACGCGCGTCACCATGCCGATGCCCAGGCTGAGCGGCACCATGAACACCAGCGAGGAAAAGTTCAGCGCAATCTGGTGCGCCGACTGCTGCACCACACCAAAGCGCGCCACCAGCAGGGCCACCGCGCCAAAGGCGCTGACCTCGGCGAAGTAGGTGACGCCGATCGGCAGCCCAAGCTGCAGCATGCTGCGGATTTCCGGCCAGTGCGGCCACTCCCAGTGGGTGAACGGATAGGTGGCGCGGTAGGCCGGGGCAATGCGCATCCACACCAGCATGGCACCCAGCATCAGCCACATGCAGATACCGGTGGCGACCGCGCAACCCACCCCGCCCATGGCCGGCAGGCCGAAGTGGCCGAACACCAGCAGCCAGTTCACCACCACGTTGAAGGCCAGGCCGAGCAGGGCGATCACCATCACCGGCTTGGTCTGGTTGATGCTGGCGCTGTAGCCGTACAGGGCGCGGTAGCAGGCGAAGGGCGGCAGGCCGATGCTGATGATGTGCACGAACAGCGAGGCGCGGCGGTTCACTTCCGGCGCCAGCTGCAGGTGGTCGAACAGCAGCGTAGCCAGGTTGGCAAAGAAGGCGGCGGCCAGGCCCACGCCCAGGCCTTTCCACAGGCCCTGGCGCACCAGGTGGGGAATGCGCTGGGCGTTGCCGGCGCCGACTTCGTGCGCCACCAGGGTGTTCATCGCCATCATGGTGCCGACCACCGTCACCACCACGATGGACCAGATGGCCGCGCCGGTCGACACGGCGGCCAGCTCGGAAGCCTGGGTGTGGCCGGTCATCGCCACGTCCGCCACCGCCATGCCGACGGTGGCCAGTTGCCCGATCAATACCGGCCACGCCAGTTTCCATAGTGCTGTTGCTTCGTTGCGCAGGCTGGCAGTCGATATCGTTGTCGGCATGTGGAGTACAGTAGGAATTTGTTACAAGGTAAGGTAGGCTAACGGACTTTTCCCAGCGTTAACACGCATAGGATGCCGATTTACGGAGATTTTAGCTATGAAGAATACCTTGACTGCCGCTTTCCTGCTGGCGGCCACCGTGGCCGGCCAGGCTGCTTCGGCCGGCGAACTGCAACTGTTCTCGCGTGAAGACTTCCGCGGCGAACGCGTGGTGATCGCCGATGGCGCCGCGAACAACTTCGTCGATTTCGGTTTCAATGACCGCGCCTCCAGCCTTATCGTGCGTTCCGGCACCTGGGAGCTGTGCGAACACAAGAACTTCGGCGGCCAGTGCGCCGTATTCGAGCGCGGCGAGTACCCGAGCCTGCGCCAGTTCAACAATAACTTCTCGTCGGCCCGCGAAATCGAAAGCCGCCATGACCGCGGCCAGGGCTATGCCTATGGCCGTGACGGCCGCGACTATCGCGACGAGCGCCGCGAAGAGCGCTGGCGCGAAGAACGGCGTGACGAACGCCGCGAGTATGGAGATGACCGCGACCGCGGCGCGGCCGTGGAACTGTTCAACGACAATGGCTTCCGCGGCCGGGTGGTGGCGATCGGCAGCGACATCCGCACCCTGCGCGACGTCGGCTTCAACGACAATGCCAACTCGATGGTGATCCACTATGGCACCTGGGAAGTATGCGAGCATGCCGATTACGGTGGCCAGTGCCGCGTGTACGGCCCCGGCCGCTACCGCGACTTGCAGGATTTCAGCGATCGCATCTCGTCACTTCGCCGCATCCGCTGATTTCCTGCTACGCTATGCATTCCGTCACCGGGAGGGCATGGCGTGGAATACAAGGATTACTACGCAACGCTGGGAGTCCCCAAGACTGCCAGCGATGACGAGATCAAGAAGGCCTACCGCAAGCTGGTCCGCAAATATCATCCGGACGTCAGCAAGGAGGCCGATGCGGACGCGCGCACCAAGGAGCTGAACGAAGCGTATGGCGTGCTGGGCGACCCGGAAAAGCGGGCCGCCTATGACTCGCTGGGCAGCGGCCAGTACCGCGCCGGCCAGGAATTCCATCCCCCTCCCGACTGGGGCGGCTTCGAAGGCGGCAGCGCGGAAGATTTCTTTGCCGACTTGTTCGCCCACGTGGGCGGCCAGCGCGGCCGCCGCCAGGGTTACCGCATGCGCGGCGAAGACATCCACGCCGTGCTCGAAGTCAGCCTGCACGACGCCTACCATGGCGCGCAGCGCGAAATCTCGCTGGGCCGCCGTACCCTCAAGGTGAACATTCCGAAAGGCGTCACCGCCGGCCAGCAATTGCGCCTGGGCGGCCAGGGCCAGGCCGGCTTCAATGGCGCCGAGGCAGGCGACCTTTACCTGGAAATTGCCTTCCAGCCCGACGAGCGCTATCGCGTGGAAGGGCGTGATGTCTACCAGAAAGTGCCGATTCCGCCGTGGGCCGCGGCGCTGGGCGGGGAGCGCGAAGTCGCCACGCCTTCCGGCCGCGTGACCGTGACCGTGCCGCCCAATTCGCAGGGCGGGCGCAAGCTGCGCCTGAAGGGGCGCGGCATTCCCGCAGCCGGCAACGCCGGGCCGCCGGGCGACCTGTACCTGACATTGGAAATTTTCGCCCCGCCGGCCGATACGCCCGAGCGGCGCGCACTGTATGAACGGATGCAACGCGAAATGGGAGAATGAGCGATGCCAACGGAAGAGATTGTGGAAGCGGTGCCGCTGGAACTGCAGGCGCTGACCCTGGATGAACTGGCGCGCGCGTGCTCGGTCGAGCCTGAATGGGTGGTGCAGCGGGTGCGGCAGGGCATCCTGCTCGGCCGCGAGGGAGCAACCGTGGAGAGCCTGCAATTTACCAGCGTGGACCTGGGGAGGGCGCGCCGCCTGGCCCAGCTGGAGCGCGATTTCGATGCGGACGAAGACCTGGCGGCGCTGGTGGTCGACCTGTGCGACGAAGTCCGCCGCCTCAAATCCCGCCTGCGCGCCGCCGGGATGGCTTAACGCCGGTCGCAGGCTTTAGCGCTGCTGGTCACGGCCGCCGCGATTGCCGCGGTTGCCCGTATTGATGTTTTCCTCATCCTCCAGGTCGTCGAGGCTGCCCTGGCGTTGGCCCTGGCCGAGGTCGCTCTGCTTGCTGCCGCGGCCCCGGTCCGACTGCTGGTTGCCGCCGGTCAGGTTTTCACGCTGGCCTTGCTGGTTGTTACCGCCCTGGCCAGCCTGGTTGCGCCAATCATCGGATTGTTCAGTGTCCTTGCGTGGTGCCATGATCACTCTCCTATGTGGTTGAAGCGGAATCCATGCTAGGCCGATGCCAAAGGCGCGCCTGTAGGCGCACACGCCGCGGGCTTGTAGGACGGTTTAGAAGGCGTCGTGCGGCAGCGTATGGTCGAGGTCAATGAATTTCTGGCGCAGCCATTTGCCGGCCGGACCCAGCTCGTCGTCGCCGCGGTGGATCACGAACAGCGGATATTCCAGCCCGGTCCCTTCCTGCAGGTGCAGGCGCACCAGCCGTCCTTCCGCAATATCGCGCAGCACCATGTGTTCCGGCATGTTGCCCCAGCCGAGCCCGCCCACCAGCAGGGCGTGCTTGGAGCCGACGTCGCCCAAGCGCCAGTCGCGCAAGCCCAGCACGCCGAAGTCGCGGCCCTCGGTGAGCGGGCTGCGGTCGGTCACCACCAGTTGCAAATGCTCGCGCAGCACGGCGGTCGGGATCGGCGTCGCCTCGCGCGCCAGGGGGTGCATGGGCGAGCACACCGGCATCATGGTGACGAAGCCGGCGGCATGGCGTTCGAAATTCATCGGCACCTCGGCCGCCATGCCGGCCACGCCCAGCTGGCAGCGGCGCTCGCTCACCAATTGCGCCACGGCGCCCAGCGCCTCGGTCCGCAGCCGCAGCGACACGGTCGGGAATTCGCGCTGGAAGTGCTCGAGCGCCCGCACCAGCAGGCAGGATGGGAACATCACGTCAACCACGATGGACAGTTCCGCTTCCAGCCCCATGCCCAGGGCCTTGGCGCGGGAACGCATGCCGTCCACCTTGCTGGTGACAGCGCGGGCATCGGCCAGCAGGGCCTTGCCCGCTTCGGTCAGGGTCGGCCTGCGCGTGCTGCGGTCGAGCAGGGCGATATTCAGCTGCTCTTCCAGGTTGGCGATGGTGTAGCTGATCACCGACTGGGTGCGGTGCAGGGCGCGCGCGGCGTGGGCGAAACCGCCATGGTCGATGACCGCGATGAAGACGCGCAACTGGTCGAGGGTAGGCAGGCCGGGGTCTCGCATGATCAATAAAATCGATGAAATCTATCGTAATAAAACCTATTTCATCGATCATAAACGCGTTCTAAGATGACTGCAATCACCGAACTTCTCTTGGAGCAACAACATGGCAAACCTCCTCTACATCAACAGCAGCGTCCGCAATGCCGGTTCCCTGTCCCGCCAACTGTCGGCTGAATTCGTCGCCAAGTGGCAGGCCGCCAACCCTGCCGGCAACGTGGTCGAGCGCGACCTGGCCAGCAATCCCGTGCCGCACCTGACCGAACAGATGATGGGCGCCTTCTTCACCCCGGCCGAAGCGCGCAACGCCGAACAGGCGCACATCGTCAAGGTGTCGGACACGCTGGTGGACGAACTGTTCGCCGCCGACGTGATCGTGATCGGCGCGCCGATGTACAACTTCTCCGTGCCGTCGTCGCTGAAAGCCTGGATCGACCACGTGGCCCGTGCCGGCCGCACTTTCCAGTATGGCGCCAATGGTCCGGAAGGCCTGGTCAAGGGCAAGAAGGTCTACGTATTCACCGCCAGCGGCGGCGTCTACAGCGAAGGCGGGGCCGTGGCGTTCGACCACCTGACCACCTTCCTGCGCACCGTGCTGGGCTTCATCGGCCTGACCGACGTGCAGTTCGTCCGTGCCGAAGGCGTGGCCATGGGCGAGCAGGCGGTGGCCGACACCCTGGCCAAGGCGCACAAGTCGATCGACGAATTGATCGCGGCCTGATCGCCGCCTGAAAAGGATTCACTCTCCCCGAAGTGGACGTTGGCAGCACCGGCCCGCCGGCCAGTGCTGCCTTTTTTCGTTTGGTATGATGTGGCTATGAAACGCCGCTACCACTTGCTCATCATCGATCCGCAGAATGATTTCTGCGACTTGCCGCCGCCGGCTGCGCCGGCCTTGCCCGTCGCGGGCGCCCACCAGGACATGCTGCGCCTCGCCGGGCTGATCGAGCAGGGCGGCGCCGGGCTGGCGGCCATCACCGTCACGCTCGACTCGCACCACCGCTACGACGTGGCGCACCCGACGTTCTGGCATACTGCCGCCGGCGCCGCGCCGGCCCCGTTCACGCAGGTCAGCGCCGCCGACGTGCGCGCCGGGCGCTTCCTGCCGCGCGATCCCGGCGCCTTGCCGCGCGTCCTGTCCTATCTCGATGCGCTGGAAGCTGCAGGGCGCTACCAATTGATGGTGTGGCCGGTGCACTGCGAAATCGGCAGCTGGGGCCATAATGTGCATGACGCCGTGCGCGCCGCCTACAACAAGTGGGAGGAAGCGCGCCACGCCGTGGTGGCCAAGGTCGGCAAAGGGGCCAACCCCTGGACCGAACACTACTCCGCCGTGATGGCCGAAGTACCCGATCCCACCGATCCGGGTTCCCAGCTGAACCGCGAACTGATCGCCAGCCTGTCGCAAGCCGACACCATCTACGTTGCCGGCGAGGCGGGCAGCCATTGCGTGAAGGCGACCACGGAACACATCGCCGACCATATCGACCCGCGCAAGCTGGTGCTGGTCACCGATTGCATGAGCCCCGTCGCAGGGTTCGAGGCGCAATACCTCGAGTTCGCGCAAGCCATGCAGCGCCGCGGCGCCCGCCTGGCCACCTCGGCCGAAGTGCTGCCGGAATTGCTGGCCAACGCGGGAATCTGAACGATGGTTCCTGTCGTCCGCAGCCTGCTCGAAACCGACCTGTACAAGTTCACCATGTGGCAGGCCTTGCTGCATGGGCATCCCAACGCGCATGCCGAGTATGAATTCGTTTGCCGCAACCAGCCTGCGTTCCCGCTCTCGGAATTGAGGGAAGAAGTCGAAGCCCAGCTTGACCACTTGTGCAGCATGTCCTTCACCGAAGACGAACTGGACTACCTGCGCTCACTGCGCTATATCAAGAGCGACTTCGTCGATTTCCTCGCGCTGTTCCGCTTCCAGCGCAAGTTCATCGACGTACAGGTGGACGGCGAGACCTTGCTGATCCACGCCGAAGGGCCGCAGGTGCACGTGATGGCGTTCGAGATTTTCGTGCTCTACATCGTCAATGAGCTGTACTTCCGCCGCGTCGGTTCGCCGGCCGCGCTGGAAGAGGGGCGCAAGCGGCTGGCCGAAAAGATCGCGCAGTTGAAAGCGTTCGGCCGCGGTGCCGCGCTGCGCCATCCATTCGAGCTTTCCGATTTCGGCTTGCGCCGCCGTTATTCGGCCGCCTGGCACGATGAAGTCGCGCAGCGCCTGGCGCGCGAAGTGCCGGAATTCTTCAAAGGTACTTCCAACGTCTACATCGCCAAGAAGTTCGGCCTGATCCCGCTCGGCACCATGGCCCACGAGTACATGCAGTCGTTCCAGGCCTTCGGCGTGCGGCTGCGCGACTTCCAGAAGGCCGCGCTGGAGGGCTGGGTACAGGAATACCGGGGCGACCTGGGCATCGCGCTGACGGACGTGGTAGGCATGGATGCCTTCCTCAACGACTTCGACCTGTATTTCGCCAAGCTGTTCGACGGCTTGCGGCACGATTCGGGCGATCCGGTCGTGTGGGGCGAAAAGGCGATCGCGCACTACGCGGCCCTGCGCATCGATTCCAACACCAAGCGCCTGGTGTTCTCGGACGGGCTGGATTTCGACACCGCGTTCCGCCTCTATCATCAGTTTGCCGACCGCATCATGGTGGGCTTCGGCATCGGCACCTGGCTGACCAACGACGTCGGCATCAAGCCGCTGAACATCGTGATGAAGTTGATCCGCCTGAACGGGCAATCGGTCGCCAAGCTGTCCGACTCGCCCGGCAAGACGCTGTGCAAGGACGAGACGTTCCTGGCCTACCTGCGCCAGGTGTTCGGGCATCAAGCCTCCTGAGGTGTGAAGCGGCTACGGTAGTCGCCCGGCGTGACACCCAGGCGCCGCATGAAGGCCCTGCGCAGGCTGTTCTGGTCATTGAATCCGCTGCGTGCCGCGACCCGTTTCAACGGGCTCGCGGTCTCCTCCAGCATGCGCCGCGCTGCATCGAGGCGCGCGGCTTCCACGAATTCGGCAGGCGTCGCGCCGGTATCGCTCTTGAATGCCCGCGAAAAATTTCGCACGCTCATGCCTGCCTGGGTGGCTAACTGTTCAACCGACAAATCCTGTTCCAGGTTCTCCAGCACCCACTCCTGTACCTGCCGGATGGGCGTGCGCTGCGCAGTCTGTGCCGCCAGGTGGGCACTGAATTGCGATTGGCCGCCGGGACGCTTGATGAACATCACCATCTCGCGTGCCACGGCCAGCGCCACATCGCGGCCAAGGTCTTCCTCGACGAGGGCCAGCGCCAGGTCCATGCCCGCAGTAACCCCGGCCGACGTGTACAGGTTGCCGTCGCGTAGGTAGATCTGGTCTTCCTCGACGTGAACGCGCTCAAAACGCCGCGCCAGTGCCGCCGAAATATTCCAGTGCGTGGTGATGCGCCGCCCATCCAGCAAGCCGGCATGGGCCAGGAGCCAGGCGCCGGAACAGACGGAGCCGAGGCGCCGCACCTCACCCGCCTGGCGCCGCAGCCATTGCATCAGGCGCTGGTGATTCTCAACGCCCTTCAATTCGTGGCTGCCTGCAATGAGCAGGGTGTCGACTGCCCGGTCCAGGCTGTCGATGGTCGCGGTCGGTTGGAACAGCATGCCGTTATCGGCGCGCACGTGGCCTTCTTCCAGCGCGACCAGTTCGAAATCGTAAAAGCCCGGGCGGCCCGCCTTGCGTGCGGCTTCATGAAAGACATCCATCGGCCCTGCCACATCGAGCATCTGCACGCCGGGGAATACAAGTAAAGCGATACGCATCGTCAGCCTGCCAGGAGTTTACCGGTGTACAGCGAATATAAGGTACGCAGCAGCAGTATGGCAATCGTCACCGTGAGGAAGACCAGCAGCAGCCCGGCCAGCACTACGACAGCGGCGCTGTCGGCGACAGACGCGTATTTTATCGCCGCATTCGCCAGGGCCGCGATCGGGAAGCTGATCGCCCACCACGACGGCGCGAACGGCACGGAACGGCGGAACACACGTGGCGCCAGCACGAGGAACATGAACAGGCCAAAGTAGAACAGCATGGCGGCGAACATGTCGACGTGGTGGGTAACGTTGACGTAGGCCAGGAAGCCCACTTCAAACGGGGCGATCATCACCATCAGCGATGGCGCCATGGTGGCGGGCAGCGGGTCGCCATGTACCAGGCGGCTGAAGATCATCACGTAGAACACGATGGCAATGGCGGTGCCGATGCCAAGTGCCAGCATATTGACTTCATGACCCCAGTTGCCGCCGGTAACTGCGATGTCGAGCGAAGCCACGCCGGGAATCAGCCAAGCCGGCACGACATGGGCCGCCACCACATTGCCTTTCAGGACCCGCGCCACAACAATATAGCCCAGGACCAGCGTGGCCACCGCGCCGAACGCCCACACCAGTTTTTGCAAGGTGGCGCTCCAGGGAGCGAGCACGCTGGAGAGCAGCAGGATGGCAATGGCGATAGTGCCGAAGAAATTGCCGGCCACGGGGTGGGTGAACTCGGCTTGTACCGCGGCGGGATAGGACACCCATTTCGACAGGTAGGCAATGGCAAGCAAGCCGAACACCAGCAAGGACAGCACGCCGACCGCGTCGGCGATAGCGGCGCCGCTGCCGAACAAATGGGCGGCACCGCGCCAGGCCAGGGCCAGGCCGGCAATGCCCATGACTGAGCCGAACAGGTTGACGGGAAGGTTTTGGACCGAGGCACCGCTGGTGGGCAAGGTCGTAATAGTACTCGTTTGCATGATATGAATCCGGTGGATGGCGATGGATTCATTATCGGACGGCAACTGGGTGGCTGATAGCCCGTCCATGCGTCAGTTTCGGCCAATGCGGCGCCAGCATCGGCCAGGTCGGTGCCGCAGGAGGCCGGGGGGGGAAGGTCGAGGCGAACTAGGCTTCCTGGCCGCCGAAGCGCGACATGATGCGGTCGGCCTGGTCGCGCTGGGCGTCGTCATCGACGTCGACCGACAGCAGGGCGGCGGGGCGGTCCGGCTTGTCGGTATTATCGACGTCGTCCGGCGTCAGCGAATCCATGATGTTCTGTACGGCGGACGCGGTGGTGGTGAGCGGACGCGCTTCGTGCAGGTTGAGCTGGACGGCCGAATTGGCAAAGCCTTCGGCCAGCAGGGCGCTGCGCGCGCCCTCGGCGTCCGCGATCTGGCGGAAATTGCGGTAAATGGTGCTTGGCATGGTGGTTCTCCTGAATGGACCGATTGTCGCGTAAGGCGCCGCGATGCGGCGCGCGCTTACTTCGCCTTGGCCTTGCGCGATGACCAGTGCAGGTGCACGATCAGCCAGCCGTCGCCTTGCTGTTCCAGCACGGCGGTTTCGAGCCCGAACAGGTGGACCTCGGCATTCTTGTAGCTGCCGGTGGTTTCCGTTTCCCGCATGACGATGGCGGTGGCGCCGTCGCGGCGTTCCTCGTGGCGCAGCAGGCGCCATTGCGTGCTGCGCTGGAAGTCGATGTCGCCGTCGAGGTGGTGTGCCGCATATTCGTCGCGGCCATGTTCGGTATAGCCGGACTCGAATATCCGCACCTTGGGGCTGAGCAGGGCCAGCACGGCCTCGCGCTTGCCCTCGGTGAGGGCGCGCTGGAAAGCGTCCATGGTTTCCGCCGGCGTGGCGGCGAAAACCGGAAGGCTGGCCGCTGCCAGCAACAGGCAGGCGAGGATGCGCATCAGAAGCCAGTGACCACGTTGCTGGTGTGTTCGACGGTCGGGGTGGTGGCGAAATACTGGCCCACCATGCCGCGCCAGGTTTGGAAGTCCTCGCTGCCGCGGAAATCGACCGTATGGTTTTCCAGGGTCTCCCATACGATGACCAGCAGGTAGACATTGGCGCGCTCGATCACGCGCTCCAGGCGCATCGACTTGCAGCCCTTGGCGCGCTGGAACAGCGGCACGGCTTTCTGCACCGCCGCCTCGAACTCGGCTCCCTGGCCATCGTTGATCTCAAATTCCGCAAACTCGTAAATCATCGGGACATTCCTTTCGTGAGTAATGCCCCGATTGTGCCTGATACCGGTCAGAAGCGGTAGCGGGCCGTGATGCGGGCATTGCGCGGCGCGCCTGGCAGGTTGAGCAGCTTGCTCGACCCGTGGCCGGAAACGATGTATTCGCGGTCGAACAGGTTGTTCACGTTCAGCTGCACATCGAACGACGCGGTGCGGTAGGCCACCATGGCGTCCACCACCGTGTACGCGGGCAGGGTGGTGGTATTGCCGGTATTGGCGAAGCGGTCGCCCTGGTAGTTCACGCCGGCGCCGGTGAACCAGCCACCGCCCAGTGCCTTGTTCAGCCACAGGTTGGCGCTGCGCTTGGGCGTCAGCGTCGGGCGCTTGCCCTGCACCGGCTGGCCGTCGTCGCGGGCCACAGACTTGATGATCTCCGCATCCAGCAACGCCAGGCCGGAGGCGATTTGCCAACCCTGGCCCAGCTCACCGCTGAAGCTCAGTTCCAGTCCATCGGTGCGCTGGGTACCGACCGGCATCAGGGTATTGGTGACGGGATCGGTGCTCTTGATGCCCGTGCGCTGCAGGCGGAACAGCGAGGCGCCAACGGTTGCGAGGCCGTCGAACAGGTCCAGCTTCGCACCCACTTCCTTGTTGGTGGTCTGCTCCGGCTCGATGGCGGCATTGTTCGCCGCCAGCGCGAAGGTTTCGCCCGATGGCTGGAACGATTTGCTGAACGAGGCGTAGTAGGACGCGCTGGCGCTTGGCTGGTACACCAGGCCTGCACGCGGGCTCCAGGCGCGGTCGGTGCGCTGCAGGTCCTTCTGGCCCACGCGGCGCTCGCGCGTCTCCTGGCTGAAGTCGTCGTAGCGCACGCCGGCCAGCAGTTTCCACTGCGGCGCCAGCGTGGCCAGGTCCTGCACGTACACGCTCCTGGTTTTCATGATGCCCAGGTTGTCGGTGCCCGGCGCCGCATTAGCCATCAAGGGCAACACGGGCAGCACGGGATTGAACAAGTTGACCGTGGCCACATTGGTTTGCGAGCGGTTGACCTGATCCTTGTCCTGCTTGCCGACTTCAACCCCGTACAGCAACTGGTGCTGGGTGCCGAGGAAGTCCGCGCGCTGGGTCAACTCGGTCTGGTTGAAGTAGCCATCTTCCTCCCGGCGCACATTGCCATGCGTGAGCGAGGCGGTTTGCGCCGCTTCGTTGACGCTGCCCACCAGCGTGTTGTTGCGGTTCAGGGAGTAGTCATAGCGGCGGAAGGCGTTGCGCAGCGACCAGTTGGCGTTGATGCGGTGTTCCAGCGCCGCGGCCAGCGCTTTCACGCGGGCTTGGGTGAAGTCCACGTCGCGTGCATTGGCGGCGCCGAAATAAGTGCCCGGCGCCACGTCGACCGGCAAGCCCTTGTAGGACGGGATGCCGAAGTCGGTCAGGCGGCGGTCGGCCAGGTATTCCGCCTGCACCAGCAGGCTGGTGTCGGCGCCCAGCTTCCACAGCAGGGAAGGCGACAACGCTTCGCGCTTCAGGAATTGCTGGTTGCGGTAGCTGTCCGAATCTTCCTTGGCGCCCGTGACGCGGAAGGCCAGGCCGCTGTCCGGCAGCTTGCGTGCCACGTCGAATTCGCCGCGCTTCTTGCTCCAGCTGCCGAAAGTCACGCTGGCTTCCGTGCGGTCGATGCCTGGCTTCTTCGTAATACGGTTGATCATGCCGCCCGAAGAGCCGCGGCCATACAGCACCGAGGCTGGACCCTTGATCACCTCCACCTGTTCGATGTTCGACAGGTCGCGGAAGTAGAGCGCATCATCGCGCACGCCATCGATGAACTGGTCGGCGATCGCGGTGAAGCCACGGATGGTGACCTGGTCGCGCTGGCCGTCGCCGTGCGACAGGCTGACGCCGGGAATGCCCTTCATCACGTCTTCCATCGAACTGGCACCCTGGTCGCGCAGCAGCTCTTGCGGCACCACGTTCACGGTCTGCGGCACGTCGCGCAGCGGCGCGTCGATCTTGGTGGCGCTGCTGGCGGTGGACGGGTTGTAGGCGGCTTCGCGGCCGGCGGATACGGTCACGGCGGGGAGGGTGGCGTCTTCAGCGAGGGCGGCGAGATGCGGCAGGGCAAGCGCCATGGCGAGCGCCAGCGGGGATTTGTTGAACGTCATGAGATTTCCTGAGTTGGTGCGTAATGAGAATTATTATCATTCGCATTATGCATCACCCAGGAAACTTGATCAACCGTAGATCTTGTTCTGAATCAAGGAATCAACGTTCGCTGCGCCGGATGGTGTCGCGGCCTTGCTGGGGCTCGCCCTGGCGGTACTGCGGGCCGGTCTGGAAGCCATGCTCGCGCTCGTCTTCTTCGACGCAGCCTGAAAGCAGGTCGTCGGTGCGGCCGGCCGATTCCGCCGATTGCTGGTTGCCTTGCTGGGTGCGGGACTGGTTGCGGTTGCCGGTGCAGCCGGCGCCCATGGTGGCGATGCTGCTGGTGCCGTCATGGGTCTGCTGCTCCAGGCTGCGCCCCTTGTTGAGTGTGGACATGATTGCCTCCTTGTCGCCGGGCTGATAGTCCATTTTAGGCCCCGAATAAGGAATGTCCTAATTCTCCGTGTACCGGCGCAGGATCTGGTTGAAGCGCTTGTTGCCCTCGGCGCCCATCCAATTCCAGAGGGTATCGACATCGTGCTGGTGGGCCTGGTAGAAGGCGGCGCTGGTGGCGATCCAGTTGAAGGATTTCAGGACCGGCATTTGCAAGCGGACCAGCTCACCGTGATAGCGGTTGGCCACGTATTTGTCCATGTCCTCGGCCGCGATCAGAGGCACGACAAAGGCATCGATGCGGCCCAGCTGGAGCTTTTCGAAATTGCTGGGGACCGTCGGCGCACCCTGGTCGAGGATGGCGCCGGCATTTTGCAGCCGCGGCGCGTAGGAAGAACCGTACATGACGCCAACACGTTTGCCGCGCACTATGTCCAGCGGGTCCGCGTTGGGAGCGTGGCCATCTTTCGCGCGCACAAACGCTACCACGACCAGGGTCGTGGCGCGCTTGGTGTCGGGGTTGCCGTGCGCATCGCGCGGAAGCACGATGCCGGGCTGGCCGTCGGCGGTGATATCGACCGGCACGAAATCGACTGCGCCGCTGGTCAGGGCGCTGCGCAAGCGCATCACCGGCAAGCGCACCAGCTGCAGCGCGCAGCCGCCACTGGCGGCAAGTTCACGCACCCACTCCACGCTGGCGCCGGCAGGCTCCGGCACGTCCTGGCCATTGCCAAGCCAGTATGGCGGACGGTGCTGGTCGGGATAGCCGAAACGGATTGTGCCGCAGGCGGCAACAGCGCTGTTGGCCGCGAGAGCGAGGAGGGTAATGGCGATGAATGCTTTGCATTTCATAACGGCACTATTCTACCGTGCCATGGCTCAGGAGCGTGCCCGCATTGCACCGCCGGTGCAAACGGCCTCAAAACGCTCGCTGCATCGACTCGCTGCGACGGTCGGTGGTGTGCCAGGGGAGCGATGCGACCGCACGAACCTGGGTCGGAAAGCGTTCCGCAAACGAGCGGATCAGCGTATGTCCCACGCCGCAAATGGTGAGATAGGAATAAGCCGCGCCCTGGTCGAACGCCAGGGCCGTACGGACGGCCATGTCGAAACGTTCGGCTGTGCCGGTGTCATGCCGCCGGTCCTGGTGACTTCGTTTCTCCACACAGCCTCCTTGAGCCAGCGTACATGCTACGACACCCAGCCGAAGGCGCTCTGTGCGTCAGGCCACACCGGGCCGAAAGTGCAGGGCGGCCACCAGCGGCCCAGTACATGCGGCCCGCCCCGTGTGCGGTCGCAGGTGATGAAGAGGTTGAGCGGACGGATGCCTTCGAGCTTTAGCCATTTGTAGAGCGATGCCTGGTCGCCGGTGTAATTGGACGCCCAGGGAGCCGGACCTGGTACATAATGCCCAAAATCAATATTTTTAGGGACCACCATGCCGCGCCTGTCACTGCTGATTGCCTCCACCCTGCTGCTTGGCGCTACGCTGCCGGCACAGGCAGCCAAACCCCGTTCCGCCGCCTGGACCGCCGCCAGCGAAAGCCACACGTATACCGCCATTCCGGTCGCCAGCGACGATACGATCAACCCGCTGCGCGGCTATTACCGCTGGCAGAACCAGGAACTGGTGCCGCAATCGGCGCCCGCCAAGGATGCCTACCGGCGCTACTACTGGAAGGACCTGGAAGGCGCCGCCGGCCAATACAATTTCAGCGCTATCCTGAACGACCTGGCGGCGGCCAAGAGCCAGGGCCGCAAGTTTGCCTTCCGCGTGCGCATGATGGCCGGCTACGAGGACAACCAGCTGTACCTGCCGTCCTACGTGGTGGGCAATGCCGCCTGCCAGGCCGGCTGCGGCTTCTGGGCCGACACCGACAGCGCTGTGCCCGGCCTGACCTTCATCCCCGACTGGAATGACGGCTGGCTGCAGCAGCGCGCGCGTGCCTTGCTATCGGCGCTGGCGGCGGCGCTGGGCCCGAATAATCCGGACATCGCGTGGATCGACGTCGGCATGTACGGCCAGTACGGCGAATGGGCGCTGCGCTCCAGCGCTTATGCCAGCCCGCCGGCCGGCATCGTTGCCGCCACCAATGCCAGCAAGCGCGAATTCGCCAAGATGCATTTCGACGCCTTCCCCGCGCAGCAGCACGTGATGTTCATCCCATACTCCAACAAGGATGCTCTGAGCTACGGCCTGCTGGAGCAAACCATCACCAGCCGCCCCGTCGGCCTGCGCGCCGATTGCCTGAGCCGCTATGGCTACTTCGACCAGTGGACCAACCGCCCGACCGAATGGGCGCCGTTCGCCAACCAATGGCAGAAGGCGCCGGTGGTGTCGGAATTCTGCCCCTTTACCAGCGGCGACCCGCAGAACAATCCAGCCACCGCGCGCCAGCAGGCTGCAGCGTTCCATATCTCGCTGTTCAGCAATGGCAATTTCGAGACCAGCCGCCCCGATGCCGAACGCTGGAGCGCCCTGACGGCGCAGGAACAGAACGACTTGCTGATGCTGGCGCGCGAATCGGGCTACCGCTATGGCGTCGATAGCAGCACCGTCAGCCTGTCTGACAGCGGCGCGCTGACCGTGACGGCCACGCTGCGCAACCATGGCAGTGCTCCGGCCTACGAAGCGTGGCAAGTGAAGGTTGAACTGGTGAATTCCGGCGGCGCCATCGTGTGGCAGGCTCCGCTGAACGCCAACCTGGGCGCCCTGGCCGGCGGCGGTGTAACGGCCACCACGCAAGGCAGCTGGAGCCTGCCGCTGCTGGCCACCGGCGACTACACATTGCGCCTGGTGGCGCGCGACAGCAGCAGCTCGCCGCGCGCACCGCTGAAGTGGGTGGTCAGTGAACGCGCCAGCGATGGCGGACTGGCTATCGCGACCCTGCGCAAACGCTAACGCAGCGCAGCCAGCCGCCTCGACAGGAACGAACAAATAAAAAGGGCTCAAGCGAAGCTTGAAGCCCTTTTTTATACGGTGGTGGAGAGGGGCGGGAATCTGCAATATCCACCATCACCCCAATAAGCAGTTGATTCTAAAAGGCCGCCTGCACCGATCTGGCCACATTTCCGCTCGGGTTTGTGAGGGTTTCGTGTATTTGTTCAGATGAGCAAGCTGTTATTCTCTTGCCACTAAGTTCGGCCAATAGAGGACATCGTGATGTCCACTTTTTTCGAGGGCTCAATGTCAAACTTGTACTGTCAGAAGTTAGTTGCGGGAGCGCTCTTGGCCAGCGCAATGGCAGTCAGCCATGCACAGGATGTCGGTACGCGATGGCTTTTGAACGTGGAGGACTTAAAGCACGTTACCAAGGTAAAGGCGACCATTCGATTTTCCAGCGAAACCGCTGGCGAGTCATGTATGGCTGGGGGATGGCGCAGAATAATAGTTGAGGCCAAGACCGCTCAGGATGAAGCGTTCTTTCCGCTGGCTGAGCCATTGGCCTACCAAGTCATAGGTGGTGAACTTACACTTGGTCGTACGACGATTTGTGATGGCTATTTGTTCCTGTCAGCCAAATCTGATGCTACCGACATTCAGGGGCAGTTCAACTCGGTAAGCATCATGGGTATTCACAAACTTGGCAGCTTTACTTTGAACCGAATTCGGTAACCGGCCTGAGGCGGACCAGGTAAAGCGAATTGCTGAAACCCGCGCTCCACCCCGCGCCCGTCCCGGACGCGGGTTCGATTCCCGCCAACCCTGCGCTAACGAACAAAAAAATTGGGCCCCAAGCTTGCGCTTGGAGCCCAATTTTTTTGTTCGGTGGTGGAGACGGCGGGAATCGAACCCGCGTCCGCAAGCACTCTACAGACAGTTCTACATACTTAGCACTATCATTTAATTTAACCTGTACGACGCGGATGTGCACGCTGCGGACAGGCGATTCACCTTAGATTTAGAGCTACTCGAAGTGAACCCTCGTAGCTCGATCCCTTATAAATGACCCAACACGGCCTTGCGGCCACACCCTAAGGGCGAGGTGTTGTCGGGCAGGCGCTATTAAGCAGCCAGTGCGTACGAGTTATCGTTTGCAGTTAGTTTGTTTCTGGGTGTATTTACGAGGTAACCAGCCCTCGGTATGCCCTGTTCTGCTTTGCAACCCACGTCGAAACCAGGTCGTCCCCACAGAAGGATATTGTATTCTACCTGAATATTTTCAAGAGCGTCAGGCTTCCAGCGAAACCAGCGGACGGGCATCGTCGGCCAGCCGGGTGTAGCGGATCTCGCCGCCCGGGCCGAAGGTGAAGTCCACCAGGTGGCGGCGCGACACCGGCGCGTTGACCGACTTCAGGTCGTGGAAGCTGTCCGCTTCCTTGAAGCCGAGGTCGATGGTCAGGCCCACCAGCTGGTAGGTCTCCGCCAACTGGGCCACGCGGTCGCGGCGGTTGTTCAGCTCGATGATGCCGTGGTGGGCCGGCTTTTCGCCCTCGAAGTAGCGGATCAGCGCTGCTTCCATCATTTCCACGTGCGAGCGGGTGGACGCTTCGCCCAGCACGTCTTCCACCGCGGTCTGCACCTTCACATCCATGCGCTTGATCAGCAGCAGGGTGTCGAAACTGCCATCGTTTTCCTCGACGATGCGGTTGACCGCCGGGTAGCGGCCCTTGGCCAGGCGGGCTTGCGGGTCGCGCGTCATGCCGACGAATTGCACCGTGCTCTCGTATTTGAGGTCGTTCGGGAATTTTTGCAGCAGGTCGTGGGCGGAATAGCATTCCGTCAGCGCGCCCCAGTTCAGCGTGATGTATTTGTCATGCAGCGTCACCAGCGGCTTCTTGAAGGTCGCTTCGAACGGCACCTCCAGCTCGAGGGTGATGGATTCCTTGCGGTTCTCGGATCCCACCAGCAGCGGCACGCTCAGCTTCAGGCCGAAAAAGCCCCAGCTCGTGCCTTTCTTGATGTCGAAGCGCAGGCGCGGCCGCGAGATCACGAAGAACAGCAGCTGCTTTTCCATGGTGGCGTCGAGCGCAAACTGCATACGGCGCTGGTAGCGGCCGATCGGGTCGCGGAAGTCGGGCACCAGCGGGTCATTCACCAGCAGGTCGTACCAGTAGAAACGGCTCTCGGCAACCGAGGCGTCCCAGCGCTGGGGGGCGCTGCTGCGCGGTGGTAGCGCAGCCTCGATGTTGTCGTCGCCGTCCATAAAGTCTCCAAACCCTGTAATTCTGTAGTCGCTATCTATAGTATAGAAGTATATTGCCGTTGGGCAAGTTCTAACGTTGTTTCTAGGCTGCTAATGGTGTCGGCGATGGTACAGTCGCGCGGATCAGGGCCAGCAATTCGGCCGGGGAAGCCAGCAGGTGGTCGGCGCCCCAGGCTGCCGGCTCGACCGATCCGCAGTAGCCCCATTGGCAAGCCACGGTGCGCATGCCGGCGGCGCGGCCGGCCTGGATGTCGCGCAGGTCGTCGCCCACGTACCAGCAATCTTCCGGCGCCACGCCCAGGCGGGCGGCGGCTTCCAGCAACGGGGCAGGGTGGGGCTTGGAGTGCGGTGTGGTGTCGCCGGAAACCACACAACTGGCCAGGGCCAGGCCGATCTGCTGCACCAGCGGGTCGGTGAAGCGGGAGGACTTGTTGGTGACGATGCCCCAGCGCAGGCCAGCGTCGGCAATGCCCGCCAGCAGTTCGTGCACGCCGTCGAACAGGGTGCTGTGCACCGTCATCGCCGCTTCGTAATTGGAGAAGAAGCCCTCGCGCAATTCGGCAAAGCCTTCGTCTTCCGGCGTCAGGCCGAAGGACACGCCGATCATGCCGCGCGCGCCGTGTGAAGCCTGGGGACGCAGCAGCTCGTAAGGCGTCGGCTCCAGCCCGCGCGCGGTGCGCAGCAAGTTGATGGCGGCGGCCAGGTCGGGCGCGGTGTCGGCCAGGGTGCCATCCAGGTCAAACAGGATGGCGCGCGGGGCGGGGAACAGGCTCATGGTAGGGACGGGCTTTCGAGGCAGGCGGCGCACGGGCCGCCATGCTTCATTCGGGGCGGGTGCAGGCCACCAGGTAATTAACGCTGGTGTCGTTGTTCAGGGAGTAGACCTTGGTGAGCGGATTGTAGCCCATGCCTTTCAAGGCATCCACTTGCAATCCAGCAGTGCGCACATATTGCGACAGTTCGGCTGGGGTGATGAACTTTTCATAATCGTGCGTGCCCTTGGGCAGCATGCGCAGCAGGTATTCCGCACCGATCACCGCGAACAGGTAAGCCTTGGGGTTGCGGTTCAGGGTCGAGAAGAAGACGTGGCCGCCCGGCTTCACCAGGGTGGCGGCGGCGCGCACGATGGCGCCCGGGTCGGGCACGTGTTCCAGCATTTCCATGCAGGTCACCACGTCGTACTGGCTGGGCTCCTGGGCGGCCATGTCTTCGGCGGCGATCAGCTTGTAGCGCACGGGCACGCCGGATTCCAGGCTATGCAGGTCGGCTACTTTCAGTGCCCTTTCGGACAGGTCGATGCCGGTGACCTTGGCGCCTTTTTTTGCCATGGATTCGGACAGGATGCCGCCGCCGCAGCCGATGTCGATCACGTTCTTCCCGGCCAGGGGGGCACGGGCGTTGATCCATTCCAGGCGCAGCGGGTTGATTTCGTGCAGGGGTTTGAATTCGGACGTGGGATCCCACCAGTGATGGGCCAGTTCGCTGAATTTCTGAAGTTCTAATGGGTCGGCGTTCATAGGCGCGATGATAGCAGAGGAGCATCAAATGTCCACGTGGGGTCAGGAACGAATTGGACATTTCTTTCCCGGCGCTAAGTTTTGTCCACTTGGTTCCTGACCCCGGGGGGACAAAAGTTGCGGATGCAAAAAAAAAAGCCCCGCGCGAGGCGGGGCGGCAATAGCGCTGATGCGCCGGGAATTACTTCTTGGTGCCAACTACCTCGATTTCCACGCGGCGGTTCTTGGCGCGGCCTTCGGCGGTCTTGTTGTCCGCCACGGGCTGCTTCTCGCCCTTGCCTTCGGTGTACACGCGGTTGGCTTCCACACCCTTGCTCAGCAGGTAGGCCTTCACGGCTTCCGCACGGCGCAGGGACAGCTTGTCGTTGTAAGCGTCGGTGCCGACGGAGTCGGTATGGCCCACGGCAATAATTACTTCCAGGTTGACGGTGCCCAGCTTGCTGACCACGTCGTCCAGCTTGGCTTTGCCTTCCGGCTTCAGCACGGCCTTGTCGAAGTCGAAGAAGGCGTCGGCGGCAAACGAGACTTTTTCAGCGCTTGGCACGGGGGCTGGCGCCGGGGCCGGGGCCGGTTGCACCGGTACTGGCGGCTGGGCCGGGGCTGGTGGCGGCGGAGGCAGCACGCACTTGCCGTCCTTCAGCTCTTCCGGCGGGGTGCAGATCGGCAGGTCGCAGCCTGGCACGGCGTCGGCCGGAGTCCAGTAGCCGGTGCGCCAGCACAGGCCGAACGGGTTGCGGGCGATGATGCCGCGGGCGTCCTGCACATAGGCGCTTTTCGGAGTCGGGGCCTTGATGTCCTGGGTGACTGGTGCGAAAGGTGGGGCAGTCGGTTTGTCTTGTGCCAGTGCGGTGCCAGCCAGCAGGGTGGAGGCGATCAGGGTGGCGAACAGTTTTTTCATATTGGTCTTGTCCTTATCCGGGGGTAATCCATTAGTTTCTCGTCCATTTTGCCATATATCGCAAAACCGCATCAAAAGTGGGGGAAAAGGGAGGTTTCGCGCATTTGACCAAAATGTTGTTTTGTTGCAACGCAGCGGCCATAATACGGTGCATTTGTGTCAACCGGATGACTTTCTCCAAGGCCCCCGGGCGCCATGCTAAAATCGCAGGCTTGTGTGTCTGGACAATATAGATCGACCCGCCAATGGATCAATTCGCAAAAGAAACAATCCCAATTTCCCTCGAAGAAGAGATGCGCAAGAGCTACCTCGATTACGCCATGAGCGTGATCGTTGGCCGAGCTCTGCCGGACGCTCGCGACGGCCTGAAGCCCGTACACCGCCGCGTCCTGTTCGGGATGCACGAACTGAACAACGTGTGGAACCGCCCCTATGTGAAGTGCGCCCGCGTCGTGGGTGAGGTCATGGGTAAGTACCACCCGCACGGCGACGCGTCGATCTACGACACGCTGGTTCGCATGGCGCAGGACTTTTCCCTGCGCTACATGCTGGTGGATGGCCAGGGTAACTTCGGCTCCATCGACGGCGACAACGCCGCGGCGATGCGTTACACCGAGTGCCGCCTGGACAAGATCTCCACCGAGCTGCTGGCCGACATCGACAAGGAAACCGTCGACTTCGCGCCGAACTACGACGGCAAGGAGAAAGAGCCGACCGTCCTGCCGACCAAGATCCCGAACCTGCTGATCAACGGCTCGTCCGGTATCGCCGTGGGCATGGCGACCAACATCCCGCCGCACAACCTGACGGAAGTGATCAACGGCGCGCTGCACGTGCTGTCCAACCCGGATTGCACGATCGATGAACTGATCGAGCTGATCCCGGCACCGGACTTCCCGACCGGCGGCATCATCTACGGCGTGTCCGGGGTGCGCGATGGTTACCGCACCGGCCGTGGCCGCGTGGTCATGCGCGCCAAGACTCACTTCGAGGAATACGGCAAGGAAGGCGGCCGCACCGCGATCATCGTCGACGAGCTGCCCTACCAGGTCAACAAGAAGTCCCTGCTGGAGCGCATCGCCGAGAACGTGCGCGACAAGAAGCTGGAAGGCATTTCCGACATCCGCGACGAATCCGACAAGTCGGGCATGCGCGTGGTGATCGAGCTGAAACGCGGTGAAGTGCCTGAAGTGGTGCTGAACAACCTGTACAAGCAGACCCAGTTGCAGGATACCTTCGGCATGAACATGGTCGCCCTGGTGGACGGCCAGCCGAAGCTGATGAACCTGAAGGACCTGCTGGCCACCTTCCTGTCGCACCGCCGCGAAGTCGTCACCCGCCGCACCATCTTCGAACTGCGCAAGGCGCGCGAGCGCGGCCACGTGCTGGAAGGCCTGGCCGTGGCGCTGGCGAACATCGATGAATTCATCGCCATCATCAAGGCCGCGCCAACGCCGCCGATCGCGAAGCAGGAACTGATGAACAAGGCCTGGGATTCGTCCCTGGTGCGCGAGATGCTGAAGCGTACCGGCGAAGAAGGCCAGGCCGGCATCGAGGCATTCCGCCCTGAGCACCTGCCGAAGCATTACGGCATCCAGCCGGACGGCCTGTACAAGCTGTCCGACGAACAGGCAGGCGAAATCCTGCAGATGCGCCTGCAGCGCCTGACCGGCCTGGAACAGGACAAGATCG
>CBHWEO010000048.1:0-26315 GCA_966112955.1 uncultured Duganella sp.
GCCTGTTCGCCGGCCGCCACCAGGTTGCAGAACAGCGGGTCGAAATACAGCGGGTACTTACGGAATGCCATGTTCAGGCTGGTACCGGTTTCGATATCGGCGCGCAAGTCGAGGATCAGCTTGGCCACCGAGGGATTGGCATGGCCCTTGCCGACAATGTCAAACGCCTGCAGCAGCGGCACGCCGGCCTTCATCATGGTCGCCAGCTGGCGCGTGAACAGGGTGATGTCCTTGTCGGTAATCTTCTTGCCCGCGCGGTGCACCTTCTTCTTGACCTTGGTGACCATGATGCCCTGGCGGCGCAGGGTCACATTGACCACCGCTTCGCCGCCTGCGCGCATTTCGCCGCGCACGGTCTTGCCTGTCTTGTCCTTGCCTTCCCACGAGAAGATCTGCTCTTTCACATTGCCCGCAGTTGCCATATGCCTGTTTCCTATTCGTTGGTGCAGCCGAGCACTTCTTCCAGGCTGGTCAAGCCATTCTTCACCTTGACCAGGCCCGATTGGCGCAGCGATTTGACGCCTTCCGCCTCCGATTGTGCCGCGATCTGCATCGAGTTGCCGTGTGCCAGGATCAACGCTTCGATCGCGGGCGTGATCGGCATGATCTGGTAGATACCGACCCGGCCTTTATAGCCCGAGCCGTTGCAGCGCTCACAGCCCACCGGGCCGTAAGGCTTCCATGTGCCATCCAGTTCGTGTTCCTTGAAGCCTGCCTTGAGCAGCAGGTCGTTCGAAATCTCGACCGGCTTCTTGCAGGTGCACAGGCGCCGCGCCAGGCGCTGCGCCGTGATCAGGATCACCGAGGAGGCAATGTTGAAGGGCGCCACGCCCATATTCATCAAACGCGTCAGGGTCGACGGCGCGTCGTTGGTGTGCAGGGTGGAGAACACCATGTGGCCGGTTTGCGCGGCCTTGATCGCGATGTCCGCCGTTTCCAGGTCGCGGATCTCACCGACCATGATGATGTCCGGGTCCTGGCGCAGGAAGGATTTCAGCGCGACCGGGAAAGTCAGGCCGGCCTTGTCGTTGACGTTGACCTGGTTGACGCCGGGCAGGTTGATCTCGGCCGGGTCTTCCGCGGTCGAAATATTGATGCCAGGCTTGTTCAGGATGTTCAGGCAGGTGTACAGCGACACCGTCTTGCCCGAGCCGGTCGGGCCGGTCACCAGTACCATGCCGTAGGGGCGGTGCACGGCGTCCAGCAGCAATTCCCTCTGGTCCGGGTCGTAGCCCAGCGAGTCGATGCCCATCTGGGCCTGGGTGGCGTCCAGGATACGCATCACGGTCTTTTCGCCGAACAGGGTCGGCAGGGTGGAGACGCGCAAGTCGATGGTCTTGGTGGGCGACACCACCAGGCGCATGCGGCCATCCTGCGGCACCCGTTTTTCCGAGATATCGAGCTTGGACAAGACCTTGATGCGCGATACCAGCTTGTCCTTGATCGATGTCGGCGGCTGGGCATGCTCGATCAGCACCCCGTCCACGCGGAAGCGGATGCGGTAAAACTTTTCGTACGGTTCGAAGTGCAGGTCGGAGGCGCCCATATTGACCGCATCCATCAGCATCTTGTTCAGGAAGCGCACGATCGGCGCATCTTCCACCTCGGCGGCGGCATCGGCCTGGCCCTGGGTCTGGGGCGCTTCCTCTTCCTCGGCGAATTCGATATCGCCTTCGTCGCCCGACAGGTCCATGATGGTCTGCTCGGAACTCTTGGTCAGGGTTTCGAGCAGCTTGAGCAGGGCATCGTGCGGCACGATGACCGGTTCCACCGTGGATTCGGCCTGGAACTTGATCTGGTCCAGCGCCTGGGTATTGGTCGGGTCCGAGAGCGCCACCGACATCTTGTTGCCGCGCTTGGACAGCGGAATGACCCGCTGCGACAGCATCAGTTTGGTATCGATGGCCTTGGGCGGCAGGACTTCGATATTGATCGCCCCCAGGTCCAGCATGGGGTAGGCGAAGGTTTCGGCACAGAAGGTGGCCAGCTCGCGCGGGTTGATGCTGCCGCTGCCCAGCAGGACGTCGATGAAAGGCGACTTCTCAGCCAGGGCTTTCTTTTGCAGTGCATCCGCCTGCGGCGGGGTCAGGCGCCCCGCTTGCATCAGGGCCCGGGCCAAACCCGGCATAGGGGTGCCGGTCGCCGGGTTGGGTTGGACTGCTGCCATAGGAGCGCACTATCAGAATATTAAGTCGAGTGAGTCTCCGGATGATGCCTGCAGGCATCATTTTTGTAAAGCGCCGCACCGTTCACTCTGCGTGGCGGGGCTCCGGGCGTCGTAATTTCACTACTTTGATGGCCTGGTCCTGGGCCTGGACCACTTCAACGATGCAATTGCCCGTCCTGACCGAGATGGGCGCATCGGGAATGTCCTGTAACACTTCCAGCAACATGCCATTCAGGGTTTTCGGCCCATCCAGCGGAAAGTTTAAACCCAGACGCTTGTTGATGTCACGTAAAGCAGTGCTGCCTTCGAGCAGGCATTCGCCGTGCTCGTCCCAGCCGAAACTGTCGGCGCGCGTGGCGCTGGGCGTGGAGGTGGTGAATTCGCCAATCATTTCCTCAATGATGTCGTCCAGCGTGACCAGGCCCTGTACTTCGCCGTATTCGTCGACCACGATGGCCAGGCGCTCCTTGTTTTCCTGGAAGTTCTGCAGGGCGGCAAAGGCCGGCGTGTCTTGCGGCATGAAATACGGTTCGGCCAGCAGCTGGCGGAAGTGGTCCGCCGTCAGCTCGTCCTCTTCGTTGAGCAGGGCCACGGCCTTGCGCACGTGCAGGATGCCGACGATGCGGTTGATTTCGCCGTCGTACACCGGCAGCTTGTTGTGGAAGCAGGTGGTGAGCTGGGACAGGATGTCGGCCACCGGCATGGCCAGGTCGAGCGCCTCGATGTGGGCGCGCGGGGTCATGATGTCTTCCACCGAGATGGTGTCCAGGTCGAACAGGTTGAGCAGGATGCTCTTGTGCTTTTTCGGGATGAAACTGCCGTTTTCCAGTAGCACCGAGCGCAATTCGTCGGGCGACAGCGTGCCTTCCTGGACCTGGCCGGTGGGCTTGATGCGGAACAGGCGCAGCAGGGTGTTGACGAACAGGTGCACGAACCACAGCAGCGGCTTGGACACCGACAGCAGGGGCCGCAGCACGAAGGAGGCCGGCAGCACGATCTGGTCGGCATAGCGTGCGCCCACGATCTTCGGCGAAATCTCGGCCAGCACGATCAGGATGAACACCACGATCACGGTCGACAGCAGGATCACGTGCTGCTCCAGCCCGAACTGGGTGATGGCGATGGCGGTGGCCAGGGCGATGGCCATGGCGTTGAGCAGGGTGTTGGCCACCAGGACCAGGGACAGCAGCTGTTCGGTACGTTCCAGCAGCCACAGGGTGGCGATGGCGCGGCGGCTGCCGCGTTTGGCCTGGTGCCGCAGGCGGAAGCGGTTGGCCGCCATCAGGGCGGTTTCGGCCATGGCGAAGAAGGCCGAGGCAAGGATCAGGAAGGCGAGGGCGGCAAATTGCGCCCACAAGGGAACGGTATCCAAGGTCGTAGGGACGAGTCAATAAGAGGGCGATTCTATCATGGCGCCCCTGCCGGGCCGGCGCCAGCGCGGGACGGCAAGGGCGCCTATAATGTCCGGCCATGCGTGACGTGGAAACGATCCTGGCGCCGGTACGCCTCGCGATTGCCCCGCCGCCCCGGCTGGCGGCGGTGGTGCGCTATTTCCACATCGAGTTCTCCAGCCCGGGCGCGGTGCTGGTGCCGGCCACACCCTGTCCCATGGTTACCTTCTTCATCCGCGGCGGCTCGCGCTTTGCCGATGCCGATGGACGCGAGCGGGTGCACAGCGCGCCATTTGTCAGCGGTCCGCTGACGCAGCACTTCCCCGCCGTGTGGGAAGCGGGCACCACCTTCATCAGCGCCGTGATCGACGTCGGCCAGTTTGGCCGCTTGTTCGACCCCCCGCCCGGCGCGCTGCGCGACAGCGTGGTGGCGTTGGCCGATGCCGCGCCCGACTGGCCAGGCGCGGCGCAACTGGAAGACCGCTTGCGCGCCGGCGGCGACAGCGCCCACTGGGTCGCACTGTTCAGCGACTGGCTGTTGCAGCGCATGGCGGCCCGCGAGGCCCGGCTGGCGCGCGGCCAGGCCCTGTTCACGCTGCCGCCGATGCTGCTGGCCTTGCCGACCGACCAGATCGCGGGCCGCTACGGCATCAGCGTGCGCCAGCTGGAGCGCCGCGTGCTGGCCAGCTACGGTCAGAGCATCCGCGACAGCCGCCGCATGTTGCGCTACGTGCGCGCCCTGTCGCGCATGCTGGCCGCGCCGCTGCGCCACGGCGGGTTCACCCGGCTGGCGGTCGATTGCGGCTACCACGACCAGGCCCATATGGTGCATGACTTCGTGCAGTACACCGGCATGGCGCCCAAGGCCCTGATGGCGGCGGCGGCCGACGCCAGCGGCGCCTTGCGCCTGTTGCGCTATGACGAGGCTTCGCGTCCGCTCGTCATCCGCGAAGACTACTAGGCCGGCGGCGCATGTCGCCTCCATACAATATTTTTCCTTCCCGCCCCGCTATCGTAGCGGCGATCATGAAAGGGGAAGGAAATGGAACTGGAAGCCACACTGGAACGCGACGGCTACGTGCTGGCGTCGCTGGATGGATTGATGGAAACCGTGCGCACCAACAGCCTGTGGTACCTGAGCTTCGGCCTGGCCTGCTGCGCGGTGGAGATGATGGAAGCCGCGTCGGCGCGCTACGACATGGACCGCTTCGGCATGTGCCCGCGCCCTTCGCCGCGCCAGGCCGACCTGATGATCGTGGCCGGCACCCTGACCAACAAGATGGCGCGCGCCATGCGCAAGGTGTACGACCAGATGGCCGAGCCGCGCTACGTAGTGTCGATGGGCTCCTGCGCCAATGGCGGCGGCTATTACCACTACTCGTATTCCGTGGTGCGCGGCTGCGACCGCATCGTGCCGGTTGACGTCTACGTGCCGGGCTGCCCGCCGACGCCGGAAGCCTTGCTGTACGGCCTGATGCAGCTGCAGCGGAAGGCCCGGCGCGGGGAACGGGCTCAGCTGCCCCGGTAAGTCGAATACGACCAGGGCGACACCACCAGCGGCACGTGGTAGTTCTGGTCCGCATGGGCGATGCCGAAGGCGATCGTCACTTCATCGATAAAGCGCGGCGCCGGCAAGTCCACGCCCTGGGCGGCGAAATAGTCGCCGGCGCCAAACACCAGCCGGTACTGGCCCGGCTGCATCGTTGCCCCTTCCAGCAGGGGCGCGCCGCAGCGGCCATCGGCATTCGTCACATCTTCCTTCAGCAGGGTGCCGTCGGCGCGGTACAGTGCCACGCGGACGCCGGCGGCGGGCCGGCCATGGGCGGTATCCAGGACGTGCGTGCTCAGTTTTCCCATTTTGCATTCCTTATTTTGCTTATCCGGCAAATCATATACTGGTGCCATGACGCCAATATATTATTGAGCATATACCTTTCATCCCGGACCCATCATGAGCGATTATCCCCGCGACCTTATCGGCTACGGCCGCACGCCACCCCACCCGCAATGGCCAGGCCAGGCCCGCGTGGCCCTGCAATTCGTCCTGAACTATGAAGAAGGCGGCGAGAACTGCGTGCTGCACGGCGACCCGGCCTCGGAAACCTTCCTGTCCGAGATCATCGGCGCGGCAGCCTTCCCGAACCGCCACATGAGCATGGAGTCGATCTACGAATACGGCTCGCGCGCCGGCTTGTGGCGCATCCTGCGCATGTTCGAGGAGCGCAAGCTGCCGCTGACGATTTTCGGCGTGTCGATGGCGCTGCAGCGCCATCCGGAAGCGGTGGCGGCCTTCCAGGAACTGGGCCACGAAATCGCCTGCCACGGCCTGCGCTGGATCAGCTACCAGAACATGGACGAGGAAACCGAGCGCGCCCACCTGCGGGAAGCGGTGCAGATCATCCAGGACCTGACCGGCAGCGCGCCGCTGGGCTGGTACACCGGCCGCGATTCGCCCAATACGCGCCGGCTGGTGGTCGAGCACGGCGGCTTCCGCTACGACGCCGACTATTACGGCGACGACTTGCCGTTCTGGCAAGAGGTGGCGCACACCGGCGCCGACGGCAGGCCGGCCGTCACGCCGCAGCTGATTGTGCCCTATACCCTGGATACCAACGATATGCGCTTTGCCGCCATGCAGGGCTTCAATAGCGGCACGCAATTCTTCGATTACCTCAAGGACGCATTCGACGTACTCTATAAGGAAGGGGATCCGGCCGGCCTGAACCAGCCGAAAATGCTGTCGATCGGCCTGCATTGCCGCCTGGTGGGGCGCCCGGCCCGTGCCGCCGCGCTGGCGCGCTTCCTCGATTACGTGCAAAGCCACGACAAGGTGTGGATCACGCGCCGCATCGATATTGCCGAGCACTGGCACAAGCACCACCCGTATATGCGAAACGCCTGATATTCAAAATACGTGTTTTCTTATATGGCTGAGGTGCGGCACTGTTAATCTTGCACAATGGGACTATTGCGAGGCCAAGATGTCAGAACCGATCCGCTTTTACTACCGTGGCGCCGTGCATGAAGTGCGCGATGCCGCCCCGACGCAGACTGTGCTCCAGCACCTGCGCGAAGACTTGCATTGCACCGGTACCAAGGAAGGCTGCGCCGAGGGCGACTGCGGCGCCTGCACCGTGGTGCTGGGCAGTGTGGTCGACGGCAAGCTGGAACTGAAAGCGGTCAATTCCTGCATCCAGCTCACCCCGACGCTGGACGGCAAGGCCCTGTTCACCGTGGAAGACCTGCAGCAGGCCGACGGCGCCCTTCACCCGGTGCAGCAGGCGCTGGTCGAATGCCACGGGTCGCAGTGCGGCTTCTGCACGCCGGGCTTCGCCATGTCGCTGTGGGGCCTGTACCTGAAAAAGGAAGGGCAGTGCGCCTCGCGCAAGGAAATCGACGACTGCCTGTCGGGCAACCTGTGCCGCTGCACGGGCTACCGCCCCATCATCGACGCCGCCCAGCGCATGGCCGAACTGCCGAAGGTCACCTTCGACGCCGCGCATGTGGCCGAACAGCTGGAAGCGCTGAAGCGCGATGCGCTGGCCGTCTACAGCGCGCACGGCCAGACTTTCCTGGCGCCGCGCACCCTCGACGAATTAATCCAGCTGCGCGCCGCCAATCCGGGCGCCACGCTGCTGGCCGGCTCCACCGACGTCGGCCTGTGGATCACCAAGCAGATGCGCGAGCTAGGCGACATCATCTTCCTGGGCCATGTCGATGCGCTGAAGCAGGTGCGCACCCTGGACGGCGCGGTCGAAATCGGCGCCGGCGTGTCGCTGGAAGATGCCTACAACGCGCTGTGCCGGCACTACCCGGATGAACTGGGCGAGCTGCGCCAGCGTTTCGCCTCGCTGCCGATCCGCAATGCGGGCACGCTGGGCGGCAACGTTGCCAACGGTTCGCCGATCGGCGATTCCATGCCCTGGCTGATCGCGCTGGGCGCGCAGGTCGTGCTGTGCGGCGCGGCCGGCGAACGGGTGATGGCGCTCGAGGACCTCTACCTCGATTACATGAAGAAGGACATGCAGCCCGGCGAATTCGTGCAAGCCCTGCGCGTGCCGCTGCCGCGCGAGGACGTGCGCTTCCGCACCTACAAGCTGGCCAAGCGTTTCGACCAGGACATTTCCGCCGTCTGCGCCGCTTTCGCCGTGCGCATGGATGGCGATACCGTGGCGCAGGCGCGCATCGCCTACGGCGGCATGGCTGCCACACCCAAGCGCGCCGCCCAGGCGGAAGCGGCGCTGAATGGCCGCGCCTGGAATGAAGCCGCGCTGGCGGACGCCATGGCGGCACTGGCGCGCGATTACGCCCCGCTGAGCGATATGCGCGCCAGCAGCGAATACCGTATGAAGACGGCGCAGAACCTGCTGCGCCGCTTCTGGCTGGAGACGCGCAGCGATGCGCCGCTGGCGGCCGATGCCGTCAACGCCTTCGCCGTCAGCGCGTGAAAGGAAGAAGCACCATGAACCATCCCGTCACTCCCGAATTGAAGGCCGCCACCTGGACCGGCGTCGGCATCCCGCGCACGCATGAATCGGCCGAGCTGCACGTGCTGGGCCAGGCGACCTACACCGACGATATCCCTGAGCTGCAAGGCACGCTGCACGCCGCGCTGGGCCTGTCGTCCAGGGCGCACGCGCGCATCACCTCAATCGACCTCGATGCGGTGCGCGCCGCGCCGGGCGTGGTGGCGGTGTACACCGTGTCCGACATCCCCGGCACCAACGATTGCGGGCCGATCATCCACGACGACCCGATCCTCGCCGACGGCCTGGTGCAGTATGTCGGGCAGCCGATCTTCATCGTGGTGGCGGACACGCACACCAATGCGCGCCGCGCCGCAAAGCGCGGCGTGATCGGCTATGAAGAGCTGCCGGCCATCCTGACGCCGCAGCAAGCCAAGGCGGCCGCTTCCTACGTGCTGCCGCCAATGAAGCTGCTGCGCGGCGACGCCCAGGCGGCCTTCGCGAAGGCGCCGCACAAGGTCAAGGGCCAGCTGTATGTCGGCGGCCAGGAGCAGTTCTACCTGGAAGGCCAGATCGCCTATGCCATCCCGAAAGAGGGCAAGTCCATGCTGGTGCAGTGCTCGACCCAGCACCCCAGCGAAATGCAGCACGTGGTGGCGCATGCGCTCGGCCTGCACTCGCACCATGTGACGGTGGAATGCCGCCGCATGGGCGGCGGTTTCGGCGGCAAGGAATCGCAGTCCGCGCTGTGGGCGGCGGCGGCCGCCATCGCCGCCGCGCGCACGGGCAAGCCGGTCAAGCTGCGCGCCGACCGCGATGACGACATGATGGTGACGGGCAAGCGCCACTGCTTCTACTACGAGTACGAAGTCGGCTACGACGACGAGGGCCGCGTCGTGGCGGCCAAGGTCGACATGACTTCCCGCGCCGGCTTCTCGGCCGACCTGTCAGGACCGGTGGCGACGCGCGCGGTCTGCCACTTCGACAATACCTACTACCTGTCGGACGTGGAGATCCACGCCGCCTGCGGCAAGACCAACACGCAGTCGAACACCGCTTTCCGCGGCTTCGGCGGCCCGCAAGGCGCCATTGCGATCGAGTACGTGATCGACGAGATCGCGCGCAACCTGGGCCGCGACCCGCTCGACATCCGCCGCCTGAATTTCTACGGCAAGACGGAGCGCAACCAGACGCCTTACGGCCAGGTGATCGTCGACAACGTGATCCATGAGCTGGTGGCGGAGCTGGAACAGAGCAGCGAATACCGCTCGCGCCGCGCGGCGGTGGCGGCCTACAACGCGTCGAGCCCGGTGCTCAAGCGCGGCCTGGCGCTGACGCCGGTCAAGTTCGGCATTGCCTTCAACGTGACCCACCTGAACCAGGCGGGCGCGCTGGTGCACGTGTATGTGGACGGCTCGGTGCTGGTCAACCATGGCGGCACGGAGATGGGGCAGGGCATCAACACCAAGGTGATGCAGGTCGTGGCGCACGAGCTGGGGCTGGACCTGGCGCGCGTGCGCATCACGGCCACCGATACCAGCAAGGTGGCGAATACGTCGGCCACGGCGGCTTCCACCGGGGCGGACCTGAACGGCAAGGCGGCGCAGGACGCGGCGCGCCAGATCCGCGAGCGGCTGGCGGCATTTGCCGCGAAGACGCTGGGCGGGGAGCCGGACGAGGTACGCTTCTTCGGCAACGAAATCCATGTGAACGGGCAGTCGGTGCCGTTCGAGTCGCTGGTGCAGAAGGCTTACCTGGCGCGCGTGCAGCTGTGGTCGGACGGCTTTTACGCCACGCCGAACCTGCACTGGGACCCGAAGACGATGAATGGGCATCCTTTCTCCTATTACGCTTACGGCGCCGCGGTGTCGGAAGTGGTGGTCGATACCCTGACCGGCGAGTGGAAGCTGTTGCGCGCCGATGCGCTGTATGACGCGGGGCAGTCGCTGAACCCGGCCATCGACATCGGCCAGGTGGAGGGCGCTTTCATCCAGGGCATGGGGTGGCTGACCACCGAGCAGCTGTGGTGGAACGGGGCGGGCAAGCTAATGACGCATGCGCCGTCCACTTACAAGATTCCGGCGATTTCGGACTGTCCGGCGGACTTCCGCGTGCGGCTGTTCCAGAACCGCAATGTGGAGGATTCGATCCATCGCTCGAAGGCGGTGGGCGAGCCGCCGCTGCTGCTGCCGTTCTCGGTGTTCTTTGCGATCCGCGATGCGATTTCGGCGGTGGGCGGCCATCGCGTGAACCCGCCGTTGAACGCGCCCGCCACCAGCGAGGAAATCCTGCGCGCGGTGGCTGCCGTCGAGGCGGCGTCCGCGCCGGCGGCGGGCTGACATGGCTGACTGGTTGACGCCTGCCGGGGAGCCGGCGGTCCTCGTCACGGTCGCGCGCGCCGAAGGTTCGGTGCCGCGCGAGGCGGGGACGCATATGCTGGTGACCGCGCTGGGGCAGTTCGATACTGTCGGCGGCGGGCACCTGGAGCATAAGGCGCTGGAGATTGCGCGCGGGATGCTGGATTCGCCCGGCGCGGGGCGTGTCGCCCGGGTCCGGCTGGAGCGGTTTCCGCTCGGGCCTTCCCTCGGGCAGTGCTGCGGGGGCGTGGTGTGGCTGCTGTTCGAGGTGGTGGAAGGGGGACTGGCTGACGTCCTGGCGCAGCTCCGGTCGCGCCGCAGGGAGGATAGCTGCCGCATCACTGCCATCGATGGCGAACCGGAATGCCGGCTCTCCGGCGAGCAGCATGCGGCAACCCATATCCACACCGACGCCGGCGGCCGGCGCTGGCTCATCGACCCGGTCAAGGCGCCGCGCGCGCACCTGGTGCTGTTTGGCGCGGGCCATGTCGGCGCCGCCATCGTGCGCGCGCTGGCCGAACTGCCATGCACCGTGACCTGGGTCGACGAGCGCGATGCCATGTTCCCCGGCCAGGTCCCGGACAACGTCACCATCGAAGCCACCGACACGCCGGAAGCCTGCGTGGCCGGCGCGCCCGATGGCGCCAGCTACCTCGTCATGACCCACAGCCACGCGCTGGACCAGCAGCTGTGCGAAGCGATCCTGCGCCGCGACAAGGTCGGCTGGTTCGGCCTGATCGGCTCCAGGACCAAACGCGCCCAGTTCACTTCGCGCCTGGAGGCCAAGGGCTTGAGCACGGCAAGCATGGTATGCCCGGTGGGGCTGCCGGGTATCATCAACAAGGCGCCGGCGGTGATCGCCGCCTCGGTCGCCGCACAATTACTGTTAGTCTGGGAATCCCAGGCGAAAGACTAAGCAATGAGCAAAGACACCAGCGTGCAAGCCTACCGAGCCGGCTTGCTGTATTTTCACGCCGATCCGGCCTTCATCGAACGCGCCCACGCGTGGCATGAAGACGGCCTGCTGGTCGTGGCGGACGGCAAGGTGCAGGCTGCTGGCGACTACGCTACGCTGGCGCCGACCCTGCCGCCGGGCGCGGAAGTCAAGGATTATCGCGGCAAGATCCTCATGCCGGGCTTCATCGACGCCCACGTGCATTACCCGCAGACCGACATGATCGCTTCCCCGGCGCCGGGCCTGCTGCCATGGCTGGAGCAATACACCTTCCCGACCGAACGCCAGTTCGACGATCCCGCGCATGGTGCCCAGGTGGCGGACTTCTTCCTCGACGAGCTGCTGCGCAACGGCACCACGACCGCCATGGTGTATTGCACTGTGCACCCGCAATCGGTCGATGCCTTCTTCAGCGCCAGCGAGCGGCGCGGCCTGCGCATGATCGCGGGCAAGGTCATGATGGACCGCCATTGCCCCGACTTCCTGTGCGACACAGCCGAACGCGGCGCCGAAGAAACGGAAGCCCTGATCCAGCGCTGGCACAAGCAGGGCAGGTCGCTGTATGCGATCACGCCGCGCTTCGCGCCCACGTCGACGGAAGCGCAGCTGCAGCTGGCTGGCGAACTGGCGCGCAAGTACCCGGACACCTTCCTGCAGACCCACGTGTCGGAAAACAAGGAGGAATGCGCCTGGGTCAAGACACTGTTCCCGCAGGCGCGCAGCTACCTCGACGTGTACGACCGCTACGGCATGATGCGCCCGCGCGCCGTCTATGGCCACTGCATCTGGCTGGACGAAGCCGACCGCGCGCGCATGGCCGAAACGCGCGCCGCGGCGGCCGTCTGCCCGACCTCCAACCTGTTCCTGGGCTCCGGCCTGTTCGATTTCGAGCAAGCCGACAAGGCTGGCATGCTGCTGTCGCTGGCGACCGACGTCGGCGCCGGTACTTCCTTCAGCATGTTGCAAACGATGAATGAAGCCTATAAAGTAGCGCGCTTGAAGGGCAGCTACCTGCCCGCCATGCGCATGTTCTACCTGGCGACGCTGGGCGCCGCGCGCAGCCTGCACCTGGAAGACACGATCGGCAGCTTCGCCGCCGGCCGCGAAGCGGACTTCATCGTGATCGACCCGCAGGCCACGCCGCTGCTGGCACGCCGCAGCGCCAACACCGACAGCCTGGGAGAACAGCTGTTCGCGCTGGCCCTGCTGGGGGACGACCGCGCCATCGCGGCCACATACTCGGGAGGCCGCCTGGTGCATGCGCGGGGGCGGGGCTGACCACGTCCATCACGCCGAAAGAGAGAACATGCACAAGCCCATGCCACGCATCCTGATTGCCGCCGCGCTGTCCGCCGCATTCGCCGCCACGCCTGCGGGCGCCGCCACGAATGCCGAGATCACGGCCAAGCACTTTGCCTCCCTGGTTGCCGGCCCGGCGCCGAAGACGGCCGAGCTGACCATGTTCTTCAATAACATGCCCAAGGGCGCCGACCTGCACCACCATTACTCCGGCGCCATCTATGCCGAGCAATACCTGGAGTGGGTGAACAAGCTGGGCTATTGCATCGACAAGACCACCTGGAGCGTGCAGGCCGACAAGGCCGCCGACCGCAAGCATTGCGCCACGGTCGCCGAACTGGAGCAGGATCCCGTGGCTTACCGCGCGCTGCTGCACAAATGGTCGGTGCTGGACTTCTACAACCACAGCGAAGACCAGCTGGCGCCCGACCTGGCCTTTTTCACCACCTTCCCGCGCTTCAACGACGTGGCGTCGACCAATGGCAATGACGGCCAGCAGCGCCTGAAGCAGCGCGCCATCGCCGAGAACGTCAGCTATATCGAAACCGTCTTCGAAATCGCGCCGATCACCTTCGACGCCGAGTTCGACGGCAAGCTGACCGACGAGGCCGCCTTTGCCGCCTACCTGGCCAAGCTGGAAGCCAGTCCCGCCTTCAACAAGGGGATCGCCGACTACAGCGCCTACGTCGACAGCAGCAGTGCCGGCATCGACGACGACAACTTCACCATGCGCTACCAGCCTTTCGTGCTGCGCTTCCTGTCGCCATCGATCGTGTTCTCGCAAATGGCGGCCGGCTTCAAGATCGCCAGCCAGAACCCGAAAGTGGTGTCGGTGAATATTGTCGGGGCCGAGCACTACCCGGTGTCGATGCGCGACTATAACTTGCACATGCGCATGTACAAGTTCCTGAGCGCAAAGTATCCGAAGGTCAAGCTGTCGCTGCATGCCGGCGAGCTGGCCCTGGGCCAGGTGCCGCCGGAAGGCTTGAAGTTCCACATTGCCGAAGCGATCGATATCGCCGGCGCCAAACGCATCGGCCATGGCATGGACATCGCCCATGAAAGCCAGCCGCTGGCCGTCCTGAAGAAGATGCGCGAGAAAAATATTCCGGTGGAAGTGAACCTGACGTCGAATGAATTCATCCTCGGCGTGAAGGGCGAGGCGCACCCGGTTAACATTTACCGCAAATATGGCGTACCTTTCGTGCTGTCGAGCGACGACACGGGGGTCAGCCGCAACACCTTGTCGAATGAATACGTGCTGTTCGCCAGCCGCTACAAGACCAGCTACGCCGAAGTCAAAAAGCTGTCATATGACAGCATCCGCCATGCCTTCCTGGCCGAACATGACAAACAGCGCCTGCTGAAGCAACTCGACAGCCGGTTTGCCAAGTTCGAAGAGGACGTGGCAGCTTCGCTGAAGTAAGCCACTCGTTAGCCGCACTTGTGGCCCTTTCGCCACAAGTGCGCGCATCGATTTACAAATCCCCAAGCTTTCAAAAGCCTCCACAGGCGTGCAATTCTTTATAATTCGGCCTTAGCGGCGCCTTCTATTGCAGAGAAACGTATAACAATAAGCAATTTATTTTCCTTGCGTATAAATCCGTAAAGGAAAATGAATTTGTGTTCAACCGCGCCTTTCAGGCATAGTTGACGGAAAGATACGTCCACTGCAACTGGGAAGTCCCAGGCGTCATACAAATGTCACAAAGCTGTCGCACCACTGACATCCAGGGTGCCTAACATCGCTGGGCGGCTACTATTTTTGCAACATTAGTAAAAAGCGCAAATGCGGCGTAGGCGAAACATGCTGATGCCGACATTTACCAACATTTTGTTCTCTTTTGGGGTATATCAATGATGAATCATAAACGGCTCCGGCTGACGCAAATCGCGTTGAGCCTGTCCCTCGTGTTTGCCGCTCCGGCATTCGCGCAGAACACGACTTCCGCGATCGGCGGTCGTATCTCGGGCTCCGACGGCAAGCCAGCTGCTGGCGCAACCGTCACCATTACGCACGTAGAGTCCGGCTCGACCAGCAACGTCGTCACCGACAGCGAAGGCCGCTACATCGCGCGCGGCCTGCGCGCCGGCGGTCCGTACACGATCACCATTACCAAGAACGGCGTTTCCGAGAAGCGTGAGAACGTCTTCGTCGAACTGGCCGAAACCGCAGCGGTCGACGCCACCATCGGCCAGGCCATGCAGACCGTGACCATCGCCGGCTCCAGCGCCGTGCGCGCCGAGAAGTTCAACAAGGCAACCCAGGGCACCGTGACCTCGATCAGCTCGGCCGACCTGGAAATCCAGGGCTCCATCAACCGCAGCCTGCAGGACTATGCGCGCATGGACCCGCGCGTGTCGCAGACCGACAAGGAGCGTAACGAGATCTCCGTCGCCGGCCAGAACTCCCGCTTCAACTCGCTGACCATCGACGGCGTTGCCGTCAGCGACACCTTCGGCCTGGAAGGCTCCGGTTCCCCGTTCGCCAAGCAGCCGATCTCGATCGAAGCGATCCAGTCGTCGCAGATCAACGTCGCCAACTACGACGTGACCCAGAAGGGCTATATCGGCGCCAACATCAACGCCGTGACCAAGTCCGGTACCAACAAGTTCAAGGGCTCGGTCTACACCGTGTTCCGTAACCAGGACATGGCTGGCGACCGCTACAACCAGTCGACCGGCACCTACTCCGCGCCGCCGACTTCCAAGACCACCACCAATGGTGCGACCCTGAGCGGCCCGATCCTGCAGGACAAGCTGTTCTTCATGGTCAACTATGAGAAGTACAAGTCGAGCCTGGCATCCCCGGCCTTCGGCCCGATCGGCTCCAGCCTGACCAACGTCGGTATTACCCCGGCCGCGATCCAGCAAGCCAAGGACATCGCCAAGAACACCTGGGGCATGGATGTCGGCACCGATGTGGTGACCCCGGCTGAAATGAACGTGACCGACAAACTGGCCAAGATCGACTGGAACATCAACGACGACCACCGCCTGATGATGCGCTGGTCCAAGACCGAACAGTCGGAACCGATCTTCTCCGGCTTCGGCAGCAACAGCCTTTCGCTGAGCAGCAACTGGTACAACCAGGGCAAGACCCTGGAAACCAAGGTGGTGCAGCTGTTCTCCGACTGGACCCCGAACTTCTCGACCGAAGTCAAGTGGTCGCGCCGCGACTACGACAGCGTGCCGAAAGTGGGCGCCATCCTGCCGGCCATCGGCCTGCAGTTCAGCGGTCCTAACCCGGCCGGCACCCCGGCCAGCGTGTCGACTGGCAACCGTTTCCTGAACATGGGTACCGAGTTCAGCCGTCAGCGCAACGCACTGGGCACCAAGACCGACGACATCTACGTGGGCGGCAACTGGAACCTGGGCGCGCATGAGCTGAAGTTCGGCGGCGACCAGAACAAGAACGAAGTCACCAACGCCTTCCTGCAGAACGTCTACGGCAACTACACCTTCGGTTGCATCAGCAACGTCGCTTACGCCTTCCTGGGCGGCGCAACCAACGTCAACTGCTCGAACAACGACCAGATGACCAAGGCCGTGATGGAAAACTTCACCATCGGCCGTCCATCGAGCTTCTCGGTACAGGTACCGGCCGCCGGCCGTACCTTCAATGATGCGATTGCGCACTTCACCCTGAAGGATACCGGCCTGTTCGTGCAGGACACCTGGACCGTGAACGATCGCCTGACCGTGAATGCCGGCCTGCGCGTCGACATGACCGACTTGCCTGAGCGTCCAACCCAGAACGCGGCCGTGGCAGCCGCCTATGTTGCCGGCAACCCGGCCACCAACACCCGCGCGAGCGGCGGTTTCGGCCTGGATAACACCAACACCATCGACGGCCAGAAACTGTGGCAGCCGCGCTTCGGCTTCAACTACAAGCTGGACAGCGAGCGCCCAAGCCAGATCCGCGGCGGCGCCGGCCTGTTCCAGGGCGTGGCAATGTCGGTCTGGATGGCCAACCCATACCAGAACAACGGCGTGGCAACCCGCACCGTGACCTGCGGCAGCTCGACCGCTCCTTGCCCGGCCGGCACCTTCAATGCCGACGTGACCAAGCAGCCGACCAACTTCCCTGGCGCCACCAGCGCCGCCAACGTGGATGCGCTGGCACCAGGCTTCCGCCAGCCTTCCGTGTGGAAGGCCAACCTGGCATGGGACCACGAACTGCCATGGTATAACATGGTATTCACCGCCGAACTGCTGTCGCTGCGTACCAAGGACGGTATCTTCTACAAGAACCTGAACCTGGGCGAAGCAACCAAGACCGGCACCGACGGCCGCGCCCTGTACTACACCACCCAGGCCTACAATCCGGCTTGCTGGACTGCCACCGGCAGCCTGACCACCAGCGGCGCCACCTGTACCGGTGCACGCAGCAAGGCGCTGAGCAACCCGGCGTTCAACAACGTCCTGGTGGCCTACAACACCAAGGAAGGCAAGTCGAACCTGGCAACCGTGTCCCTGAGCCGTCCGCTGATCGGCGGCTTCGGCTGGTCCGTGTCGTACACCTACACCGACGCCAAGGAAGTGTCGCCGCTGCAGGCTTCGACCTCCGGCTCGACCTACGGCGCCCGCGGCTCCTTCAACCCGAACGAAGAAGTCACCGCCAATTCGCAGTACATGGTGAAAGATCGTATTGCGGCCCTGGTGAACTTCCGCAAGGCCTTCTTCGGCAGCTACCGCACGACCTTCGGCCTGAACTACGAAGGCCGCTCCGGCAAGCCGTATAACTGGACCTTCAACAACGACGCCAACGGCGACGGCATCAGCAGCAACGACCTGATGTACATCCCGCGCGGCCCAGGTTCGGGCGACGTCATCTTCGCCGGTGACACCGCCACCAGCCACGCCAACGAAGACCGCTTCTGGGCGACTGTTGACCAGTACCGCAGCCTGCGCAACGCCAAGGGCGGCGTTGTGAAGCGTGGCGATTCGTACGCGCCATGGGCGCACAACGTCGACCTGCGCATCGGCCAGGAAATCCCGGGCCTGATGGCTGGCCACAAGGGCCTGTTCCGCTTCGACATCATGAACTTCGGCAACCTGCTGAACAAGCGTTGGGGCCGTATCAACGAAGTGGGTTACTCGTCCTCGGGCGGCGTGTCCCGTTCCTTCGTGGACTTCGCTGGTGTCGATCCAGCCACCGGCAAGTACGTGTACCGCGTGCGTGACGCTGTGGAAGACTACGATGTCCGCCAGGTTCGCGGCGAATCGCAGTGGTCGATCCAGGCTTCGTTCAAATACGAGTTCTAAGCCGATCGCATCGACATGAAAACGGGCCGCAAGGCCCGTTTTTTTTGAACGTAACATAGAGTTTCGCGGCGCGCGCAGGGCGTTGTGCCGCCTGTACAATCTCCTTTTACCTCCGAGCGTTCCACCATGAAGCTTCTTCCCTTCGCACTGGCGGCCTTGCTGGCCGGTTGCGCCATCCAGCGCCCCGACAGCCAGGTCGAACTGACCCTGGTCGGCCTGAACGACCTGCACGGCCACCTGGAGGCCACGCGTTTTGGCGACGACGGCGGCAAGGTGGGCGGCATTGATGCATTGGCCGCCACGCTGCAAGCCTGGCGCCAGGAAGATCCGGACCTGGTGCTGGTGGGCGCGGGCGACATGATCGGCGCCAGCCCGGCCATGTCGGCCATGTTCGCCGACGAGCCGACCATCCAGGCCCTGAACCTGCTGGGCATGCGCGCGACCTCGGTGGGCAACCATGAATTCGACAATGGCCGCGTGGAGCTGCTGCGCCAGGCCAAAGGCGGTTGCGCCAATTCGCCGCGCCCGGAAAAGGCGTGCAAGTACGGCCCGCATGAAGGGGCCAAATTCAGCTACCTGGCCGCCAACGTGATCGACACGCGCACCAACCAGCCCTTGTTGCCGGCCTACTGCATCGACGAAGTGAAGGGCGTCAAGGTGGCCTTCATCGGCACGGTGCTGAAGGACACGCCGGAGCTGGTGGCTGCCGGCGGTATCAGCGGCCTGCAATTCATCGACGAGGCGCAGGCCGTCAACCGCCTGCTGCCGGAACTGCGGGCGCAGGGCGCCACCGTGTTCGTGGTGTTGATCCACCAGGGCGGCCATACCGAGCTGCGTTACGACCAGCGCTACTGCAGCGACCTCGATGGCGACATCGCCGACGTGGTGAAGCGCCTCGATCCCGCGATCCGCCTGGTGGTCAGCGGGCATTCGCATAACGGTTACCTGTGCCGCGTGGACGGCAGGCTGGTGACGCAGGCGGAAAAATTCGGCCACATGCTGTCGCGTATCTCGCTGGTGGTGGACCGCCAGACCGGCAAGGTGGTCGATGCCAGCGCACGCAATATCCTGGTCGAGCCGGGCAAATATCCCGGCGTGCCTGAAGTGGACGCGCTGGTGGCATCGGTGCGCGCCCGCAGCAGCGCCGAATTGGACAAGCCGGTCGCCAGGCTGGCTGTGCCCTCCATCAGCAAGACGCTGATGCCGAATTCGGACGAATCGCCGCTGGGGCAGCTGGTGGCCGATGCCGTCCTCGCCTCGGGCCGCAAGTGGGGCGCGCAGATTGCCTTCACCAATACCGGCGGGATCCGCACCTCGCTGGAAACTGGCGCGGGCAACGTCGCCAATGCGGCGCAGGTACAGGCGGTACTCCCGTTCGGGAACGAGATCGTGGTGATGAACATGACGGGCGCCCAGCTCATCGCGCTGCTGGAAGGGCAGTGGAACGGCAGCGAAGCCGAGAAGCGCGGCCTGCTGCAAGTGTCGGAAGGCTTCAGCTATGCCTGGGACATGCGCCAGCCGAAAGGCCAGCGCATCGTGCGCGACAGCGTCAAGCTGAATGGTGTGCCGGTCGACGATGGCGCCAGTTACCGCGTGGCCGTGTACAACTTCCTGGCCGATGGCAACGATGGTTTCGTGACCTTCCGCCAGGGCAGCAACCAGGCCGCCACCGGCCTGCGCGACGTGGATTCGCTGCGCAGCTACCTGGTACGCCTGGAGCAGGACAATAAACCGGCCGGCACCTATGGCGCCGTGCCGCGCATCATCCGCATCAAGTAAAGAAAGGAAGGCTATGCGCCGCTACCTCCTCGCCGCTGCACTGGCAGCGTGCTTCGCCAGCGCCCAGGCGGCGTTCCAGATCCCCGGCTTCGAACTGGTGCAGACCGCACCGGTTGAAACCACGCTGAAAAGCGACGACTTGCGCGGCCCGATCGAAGTCTGGACCGAGTTGTTCGACAGCGCCAAATCGGAAATCTGCATCGGCCAGTTCTACGTGGCCAGCGTGCCGGGCGCTCCCTTCGAGAAGGTCATCGAGCGCTTGGAGGCGGCCGGCAAGCGAGGAGTGAAGATCCGCTTCCTGGTCGACAAGAAGGGCGTCAGCGGCTTGTCCGAGAAGGCCACCGTCGAACGCCTGCGCGCCATCCCCCACCTGGAGATGCGCGTGCTGGACGTAAGCCAGCTGACCGGCAACGGCATCATCCACGCCAAGTACCTGACGGTGGACCGCAAGGCTGCCTTCATCGGCAGCCAGAATTTCGACTGGCGCGCCTTTACCCACATCCACGAGACCGGCCTGCGCATCACGGACGCCAAGGTGGTCGGGCAGGTGCAGGCCATCTTCGAGCAGGACTGGGCCGCGCAAGCCGCGCTGGCGGAAGGCAGGACGGTCGCGCCGCTGCAGGCAAAGGCCGCCATCGTGGCCAACGCCGGGCCGGTGGCGCTGCCGGCCGACCCGAACTTCCTGATCGCCAGCCCTGGCGGCTACAACCCGGCCGGCGTGCCCGATTCCGAACTCGTGTTGCCGGCGCTGCTGGCGGAAGCGAAGCAGGAAATCCACGTCTCCATGCTGGACTACGCGCCATTGAGCTACGGCCCGAACGGCACCCGCCCGTTCTATTCCGTGGTCGACAATGCGCTGCGCGCGGCCGCCACACGCGGCGTCAAGGTCAGGCTGCTGGTGTCGAACTGGAATACCGAGAAGCCGGCCATCGACCACCTGAAGTCCCTGGCCATGCTGCCGAACGTGGAAGTGCGCATCGTGACGATTCCGAAGGTATCCACCGGCTTCATCCCGTTCGCCCGCGTATGGCACAGCAAGACGCTGGTCATCGACGGCAAGCTGGCATGGGTCGGCACCAGCAACTGGGCTGGCGGCTACTTCGACCTGTCGCGCAATATGGAAGTCGTGATGCGCAACGAAGCCATGGCCAGGCGCCTGTACGCCGTGCAGGAACAGGCCTGGAGCTCGCCGTATGCGCAGCCGCTCGACATCAACAAGGATTACCCGAAACCGAACAAGGGCAAAGAGGAATGAAGAAATTAGCACTGATCGTGGCGCTGTCCGGCGCCTTCGCCGCCAGCAACGCCATGGCCTGGGGCAATGCCGGCCACCGCATCGTCGGCGCGATTGCCGATAACCTGATCAAGGGCAGCGACGCCGAAAAGCAGGTCAAGGCGCTGCTGCAGCCGGGCGAAAGCCTGGAGTCGGTCGCCAACTGGGCGGACTGCGTGAAGGGTACGTTCTGCGGACCGCAGACGCAGGAGATGATCGACTACGTCGCCGCGCATCCCAAGCACACTGAATACCATTACACCGACGTCCCGTTCCAGCTGACCGAATACCACCTGCACGGCGTGGGCACGGCGGAAAACGACGTGGTGCAGACGCTGCAGCAATGCATCGCCACGCTGCAGGGCAAGGGCGACGGCAAGTTCACCCGGCGCCAGGCGCTGCTGATCCTGACCCACCTGGCCGGCGATATCCACCAGCCGCTGCACGTTGGCGCGGCCTTCGTGGACAAGGAAGGCAAGTTCGTGGTGCCGAAGACCGAGAAGGAAGTCGATTCGCTGAATATCTTCGATTCGCGCGGCGGCAATAACCTGCAGATGGACGAAGCCGCATTGGCCGCCGCCAGCGCCAAGTCCATCCCGCCGGGTGATGAAGAGAAGTCCAAGTACCCGACCAAGCCATTCCACGCCTACTGGGACACCACCGTGGTGGATTACGCCATGCGCCGCAGCAGCATGCGCAGCGTGGAAAAGTTCAGCCTGTGGGCCATCGACGGCAAGCCCGCCATCACCCTGCCGAAAGGCGAGGCGATCACCTGGCCGGAGCAGTGGGCCAATGATTCGCTGGTGGCCGCCAAGCAGGCCTACGCCGACGTGAAGGTGGGTGTGGCCAGCAAGCAGACCAGCCGCAGCGGCGAGACCTACACCGTGTGGGCAATGACCGTGCCGGAGAGCTATCCCGTGCCTTCGTCGGCGCTGGCGCGCGAGCAGCTGATCAAAGGCGGCTACAACCTGGCCGGCCTGCTGCAGAAGATCTGGCCGTAAAGTTCGAACGTGGACGCGCCCCAGCTCTCAAGGCCAAGCAGGCTTCCCGCCGGCGTCTGGGTGCTGGGGCTGGTGAGCATGCTGATGGACATTTCCTCGGAAATGATCCACAGCCTGCTGCCACTGTTCATGGTGGGCACGCTCGGCGCGAGCGGACTGGCGCTCGGCATCCTTGAAGGCATGGCGGAGGCCACCGCACTGGGGGTGAAAGTATTTTCCGGTGCGCTGAGCGACTACCTTGGCAAGCGCAAAATGCTGGTTGTCGTTGGCTACGGCCTTGGCGCGCTCTCGAAACCTTTGTTCGCGATCGCCGGCGCCATGCCGATGGTGACTACCGCCCGCCTGCTGGACCGGGTCGGGAAGGGCATACGCGGCGCGCCGCGCGATGCCTTGCTGGCCGACCTGACGCCGCAGGCCGTGCGCGGCGCGGCCTTCGGCTTGCGCCAGGCGCTTGATACCGTCGGCGCCTGCGCCGGTCCGCTGCTGGCTTCGGGCTTGATGCTGTTGTGGGCGAATGATTTCCGCCGCGTGTTCTGGATTGCCGTGGTCCCGGGCGCGCTGGCGGTGCTGCTGCTTCTGGTGGGCGTGCGCGAGCAAGTGCCGGCACGCAGCCATGAACGCGTCAATCCCTTGCGGCGCGACCAGTTGCGCCAGCTGGACCGCCAGTACTGGTGGCTGGTCGGCCTGGGCTCGCTCTTCATGCTGGCCCGCTTCAGCGAAGCCTTCCTGGTCCTGCGTGCGCAGGAGCGCGGCATGGGGCTGGCGCAAGTGCCGCTGGTGATGGGAGCCATGAGCTTCATCTATGCGCTTGTGGCCTACCCGTTCGGGAAACTGGCGGACCGCTTCAGCCATAAGCCATTGCTGGCCGCAGGGCTGCTGGTGCTGGTGGCCGCCGATGCCGTGCTGGCGATGGCCGCTGGCTGGCAAGGGGTGATTGCAGGGGTCCTGCTGTGGGGCTTGCACATGGGGATGACGCAGGGCTTGCTTGCGGCGATGGTTGCGGATGCCGCGCCGCCCCACTTGCGGGGCACGGCTTTCGGCCTGTTCAACCTCGCCAGCGGTATCGCACTGCTGGCGGCCAGCGCGCTGGCGGGACTGCTGTGGGACCGCTATGGCCCCGCATCCACGTTTGGCGCCGGCGCGCTCCTGGCCTTGCTGACGCTGGCCGTGCTGGTCGTCCTGCCGCGTACCACGCTCAAGGCTTGAACCACAACTCGCTGCGCTGGAGCGGCGTTTCCGGCGGCAGCGAAGGATTATGCAGTTCGATGACGCGGCGTTTGCCGATCGCGGCGCGTTCGATCAGGCGGCCTTTGTGCTGGCGGAAGAGGGCGGCCAATGTGCCATCCTGCACCATCGCTTCCATGCCGGCCTTGATGCGGGCCGCCAGCCGGTCGCCTTCCGCATCGCGCCGGGTGAAGAAATAGCGCGGCAAGGGATAGCGCAGCATCAGCGTCGGTTCGATGGCAAGCCCGGGCCTGGCCTTGCGCTGGTCCTCGTATTCGCGTGCGGCTTCATCGAGCGCGCGCGGGAAGAAGTCGAAGCGTCCCGCATCCAGCATGGCGTACAGGGTTTCCGGGCTCGGCGATTCCACCACGCTGATGCCAGCGGTGGACAGCACCTCCGTATCCACCCATCCCTTGCCCTGGCCCGCGCTGAAGCGCTTCAGGTCGTTCAGCGTATGCACGGCGGCGAAGCGGGGCAGGTCCGCCTTGCGTACCACCAGCAGCCGCATGCCCATCAGGCCGCGGTCGATCGGAATGCGGATCGGCTGGAATTTCCTTTCCAATTCGGGGTCGGTGGCGCGGGCCATGACGTTGATGGCGCCGTTCGGGCGGGACATCTCTTGCAGCAGGCGCGGCACGGAGAGTGGGTCGCGCGACGCCACCACTTTGTATGGGCCGAAGCGGGGCGCCGTCTTTTCCATCGCGGCGCGCAGGACGATCCAGTCGAATTCCCGGCTGCTGTCGAGGATGGAGAAGTACTGCGGATAGACGAGCCGCATGTCCGCCGCCTGCACATTAAAGCAGAGGCAATATAGCAGGACCTGCAATAGTCGTCGGATCATGGCCGTGGCGCGCTCCTCGCATCATGCAATATAAAACAAAACCCCGCCGTGGCGGGGTTTCGTTGGCGTGGCGTAGCCTCAGCGCGACTTGACGAACGGTACGCCGATGGCTTTCGGCGCCACCGACTTGGCCATCAGGCCGGCCAGCACGATCACGGTGACCACGTAAGGTACCATCTGGATCAGGGCGCCCGGGATGCGGCCGATCACCGGCAGGTCCACGCCTTCCAGCTGGATCTGCACGGCGCCGAAGAAACCGAACATCAGGCAGCCGAGGAAGGTGTACACCGGGCGCCAGTTGCCGAACACCATGGCGGTCAGCGCCAGGTAGCCGGCACCGGCCGACATGTCGCGCAGGAAGAAGCCTGATTGCACGATGGCCAGGTAAGCGCCCGAGAAGGAGCACAGCACGCCGGCGATCAGCATGGCGGCGTAGCGGGTGCGTTCCACCGAGACGCCGGCGGCATCGGCGGCGTGCGGGTTCTCGCCGCAGGCACGCAGGCGCAGGCCGAAGCGTGAGTGGTACAGGAACCAGTGCACCAGCGGCACCAGCAGGAAGGCCAGGTAGACCAGCACGGAGTGGCCGCCAATCAGATTGGTGTAGAACCAGCCGAGGAAGGGCACGTCGGCCACGGCGACGCTGCCGGGCAGCACCACGTCGAACAGCCGTGCGTCGCCCAGGTCCGGGGTGCGGCCGCCTTGCTGGAAGAAGTACTGCGCGACCACGAAAGTCAGGCCGCTCATGGCGATATTGATGGCGATGCCGCCCACCAGCTGGTTGCCCTTCTGGGTGATGGCGACGAAGCCTTGCAGCATGGCCAGCGCGACGGACACGCCCATGCCGGCCAGGATGCCGAGCCAAGGGTTGCGCGTGGCGAAGGCCACGGCGGCGGAGACGAAGGCGGAGGCCAGGATCTTGCCTTCCAGGCCGATGTCGATCACGCCGGAGCGTTCCGCGAACAGGCCGGCCATGGCGGCGAAAATCAGCACCGGCGCGTTGCGCACGGTGGAAACGATGATGGAGCCCAGGTGGAGATCTTCGAAAGTCATGATGTCAGCCTTTGCGCGATTTGATCAGCTTGATGATGGCCGGGGCGTACAGGTTTTCCATGGCGCCGCAGAACAGGATGATCAAACCCTGGATGAAGATGAAGGTTTCGGTCGGGATATTCGGCTTTTCCAGCGACAGGTCGAAGCCGCCCTGGATCAGCGCGCCGAACAGCACGGACGACAGGAAGATGCCGACCGGATGCTGGCGGCCCATCAGCGCGATGGCAATGCCGACAAAGCCGGCGCCGCCAACGAAGTTGAGCGACAGGTAGTGGGTCGAGCCCATGATGGAATTGACCGAACCCAGGCCGGCCAGCGCGCCGGAGATCGCCATCACGATGATGATCATGGCGCTGATCTTCACGCCGGCGTAGTGCGCGGCGTGCTGGTTCAGGCCCAGTGCGCGCACCTTGTAGCCCCAGGACGAGCGCCACATCACGATGCCGTAGGCCACCAGCGCGAAAATGGCGAAGAAGAAGCTGATGTTCAGCGGCGTGTCGCCCAAAGCCGTGATCCACTGGCCCAGGCGCGGCATTTCGGCGGCGGCGGAGAATACGCGCGACGCGGTATTCTGCTCGCCAGGCGGAATCAGGTACTTGACGATCACGAAGTTCATCAGCGAGGCGCAGATGAAGTTGAACATGATGGTGGTCACCACGATGTGCGAACCGCGCTTGGCTTGCAGGTAGCCCGGGATGAAGGCCCACAGCGCGCCGAACAGGGCGGCGCCAATAATGCCGGCCGGGATCAGCAGGTACCAGGGCAGGGTGGCGTCAAACGCCAGCATGGCCAGGGTCAGGCCCAGGCCGCCGAAATACATCTGGCCTTCAGCGCCAATGTTGAACAGGCCGGCCTGCATGGCGATCGACACGGCCAGGCCGGTGAACACGAAGGTGGAAGCGTAGAACAGCGTGTAGCTCAGGCCTTCCGGATTGACAACGGCGCTGTTGATCAGGATCTGCAGCGATTCCACCGGATCTTCGCCGAGCAGGTGGATCACCAGCGCGGCCACCAGCAGCGCGGACAGCAGGTTCAGGACGGGCAGGACAAAGCCGGTTGCCCAGCGTGGCATATCGTTCGTGGTCATGGTCAGTGTTTATGCATGCCACCCATCAGCAGGCCGATGCGGGTGGTGTCGAATTCGTCGATGTTCAGTTCGCCGGTGATTTTGCCGCCGCACATCACGAGGATGCGGTCGGCCAGGGCGCGCACTTCTTCCAGTTCCACCGATACCAGCAGGATCG
>CBHWEO010000049.1:0-25476 GCA_966112955.1 uncultured Duganella sp.
AAGCTGCGCTACCACCGCATCATCATCATGACCGACGCGGACGTCGACGGCGCCCACATCCGCACCCTGCTGCTGACGCTGTTCTACCGCCAGATGCCGCAGCTGGTCGAGCGCGGCCACATCTACATTGCGCAGCCGCCGCTGTACAAGGTGAAGGCCGGCCGCGACGAGCGCTACCTGAAGGACGACCTGGAAGAAGCCGGCTACATGATGAACGTGGCGCTGAACACCGCCGTGCTGACCCCGCGCGAAGGCGCGGAAGTCATCCAGGGCGAAGCGCTGGGCGAACTGGCGCGCCAGTACAACCTGGCCAATGCCGTGATGAGCCGCCTGACCCGCGTGATCGACCGCGCCGCGCTGACCGCCATCATGACCGGCGTGTCGCTCGACCTGTCCACCACCGAGTCCGCGCAGAAGTCCGCCGACGCCCTGCTGGCCAACATCAACGACAGCGCCCTGAAGGTGCGCGTAACCACGGACGAAATGACCGACAAGCACACCCTGGTGATCGAACGCCTGCACCACGGTAACGTGAAGGTCACCTCGATCGACGCCGACTTCGTGCAAGGCGCCGACTACCGCGTGCTGGCCGACGCCGCCGCCACCTTCACCGGCCTGATTGGCGAAGGCGCCGTGATCCGCCGCGGTGAAGGCGACCGCACCAAGGAAAGCGCCGTGACCGACTTCCACCACGCCATGCAGTGGCTGCGCGACGAAGCGGAACGCACCGTCTCCAAGCAGCGCTACAAAGGTCTGGGCGAGATGAATCCAGAGCAGCTGTGGGAAACCACCATGGACCCAACCGTCCGCCGCCTGCTGAAGGTGCAGATCGAAGACGCGATTGCTGCGGATCAGATCTTCACCACGCTGATGGGGGATGATGTGGAACCGCGCAGGAACTTCATTGAGACCAATGCGCTGCGCGCGGGGAACATTGACGTCTAAGGTTGTGTGTAGCAGGAGCCATGTCCTGAGATTTTGAGGCTCATCCTTTGAGATGTTTATCCGGAGATGCTCTTCGATAGCAGAGAAGCCCAAACCACTCAGATCCCAAAAAAGCGCCCACGAATTTCAATTCGTGGGCATTTTTTTGCTCCGCTAAAGGGGCGCACTGAATTCTGTATTCCCGATTGCTCAAGATCGACCGGAAAGGAAGTAAAGTGTAAAGGACAATTGGCGTTCCCCCACATCCTTAATGAATTTCACTAGCCGGCGCAGCATGCACATCGCGCTCCCAATCATCGAGAAACTTTCGAATCTGCCTAATCGCTTCTAGATCGTCGTCGATGAGATCGGCATATAGCCGCATGGTCATCTGCACCGCAGCCTGAACCGAGGCCCCTGGATCAAGCTTTCTATCGGCCATAGCTCTCAAAGCTTCGTTGAGTTTTTCAACGACAATATGTGAAGCATCGTCCAAATCATTCATTGGTACGTCGTAGCGTGCAATAGGTTGATTCATTTTGCTATAAGGGCCGTTGCTGTCACAAATAACACCAGTGCAAAAATCTTGTTCAAGATCGACGTTCCGAAATCAATTAACGACTTACCTTTTGCTTCCAGCGCCTTCGGATTAGCTGCTCAGGCTTCATTTTACCGCTCCTTCTTTGGAGAAAAACTGGTCGCAGTCTGCAAGCAAAGGCGGATTATCTCTACTCATTGACAAACCTTATCTAGGCAATTAATTGAGTGCTCAAAAGAGATATAGGCCATCCGTGACAGTTGAGTGTGCGTTGCGATTCCAGAGATTGGGCGACTACCCAGCGTTCAAAGTTAGGGGAACACAGTTAGCCCAACAAGACGTTCTGTCGGTGATAATCGAGATATCCTAACTGCGCGGGTCGGAAAGGGGACTGCGCCATCTGGATGGCCACACCTAGCCCCAACCGAATGATGTCCTGCATATTGATGTGGCTTGAGACAATAACTCTCCCATCATTGTGAAAGCTGATAAGACCTCGATCAAACAGTAGGTCAACGTTAGGGGAAAGTAACAGCCCGTTGTTGCCATCAAGGCGCTCATACCCATCCGAACAGGATCGCCATGGTTTTATATGGCTAGCAACTAATAGGTGGGGGGATGAGATTCCGGTGAGTCTGCAACGCCGTTCATAACGCATGACATTTGCACGGAAAACTCCTTGCCCTCGACGCGCGCTGATTTGCTGGAACTTTTGGGTGCTTGAGAGAGCAACGTCGCTACCAATTTTTTGTTGCACTTGCTCATCGGTCAGCTCAAATTGAAGACCACTGTAGATAGCAAAGCTGTCGGGGCCAAACAATTCGTCCAACCGAAGTTGACCAATACTCACAAGCGTGAAGAAAAGGAGCTCACTAATCTCCGCCAGGTAAACAGCCTGGTTTCCATGGCCAGTCTTTTGGCTCAGCGGGGAGTATTTTTCCGGCAACAATCCGCGAATTCGATCGAAATGCGCTTTAGGTTGGATACCTGTACCGATAGGTCTCCATAGTACTGGAAGCATCCAGCCCTCGCTATCCCAGGCATCGCCTGCGGCTCCGAACTCTTCCGGTTTGATGCGGCTAAATGCGAAATCACACACTTGCCCAACGTAACTAAGGTACCCGCCAGCGTACGATAAGACATAGTCGCCTGGCTCAGCACGGCGCATGTTGGAGTAAAACAAATTCGATGAACCGTCGCGCTTCAATTTAGGCGACCAGAGGTAGCCTCCACGAATTTCCAGGCGCGAGGTTTGCTTATGGTTCACCCACCAGTAACGTGTCATTATTTCTCATCGGTACTTTTGTAGGATATTAGTTTCGAAACCGCAAGTTAGTCAAACATTAATGATAATTACAAATTGCAAGTCACTGCCGTCGCATTTCGTTACCGACACAGTTGAGCTCGCGTTGTTGCGTATCGCACAAACCAATTGACATATGGTCAATGGCACCTGCCTTTGTGATAGCCTGTAACGATGTCCTCAACAATGACAATTCCCCGTTCCAACACGTTTAAGCGCGATCAATGGCGCCTGAGCACCGCAGTTGTGATCTCAGCCGTCATTCACGCGCTGCTGTTGAGCATTACTCTTGGGGGGCAGACTTTCGGGCTACCTGCTCTCAAGTTTCCGTGGCAGGAAAAGCGCCTAGGCGCAAATGACTTGCAGGTCTTGCTGGTACCGCCGCCAGCCGCTCCCCAAGCATCAATACAGCCGCCTTTGCCAAGCGTCGCCCAGGCCGTGAACGCCAATCCCGTGCTCGCGCTGGTGGAAAGGCCGGCTGCTGCGAGCCCAGTAGCGTCCATCACATCGCCAACGCCTGCCGTTGGCAATAGCAAAGCTCCCTCCGTATTGATTCCCCCAGCTCCGCCGGTTCCTGCGCCGGTGGCAGTTCCTGCGCCGGAAACGAAAGCAGAAAAGCGCGTCGACATAATGCCGCCGATCGTTCCCGTCGCGGCACCAGTGAACGCGCCCGCCAACGCAACGGTGCGCAACATTCCTATCCAGGATCGCGAAGCGCCAGTCCCCGATAACGCGAGCGATGCGGCGCCGAAGCAAATTGAGAAGGATGCACGCGAGCGGGCGCTTGAAGAGGCCAAACTCGAACAGGAAAAGCAAGCTGCAGAACGGCTGCGCCAGGCGGAGCTGATGGCAACTGCCCAGCGCGAAGCGGCGCGCCTGGAACAAGAACGCGTTGAAGCAGCGCGCAAGGAAGCCGTTCGTCAAGAACAATTAAGGCAGGCGCAGCTTGAAGCAGCCCGTCAGGAGCAATTGCGACAAGACGCCCTCCGCGCCGAGCAAGCCGCGAGGAACGAAGCCGCGCGGCAGGAGGCCGAACGCCAGGCGCAACTGCGTCAAGAAGAGAAGGCACGCCAGGAAGCGGCTCGCCAAGCACAGGAACGCGCCGAGGCCGCACGCCTGGAGGCGGCCCGCAAGGCGGAGGCGCAACGACAGGAGCAGGCAAGGCAAGCGCAACTTGAAGCTGCACGTCAGGCGCAGCAACAAGAGGCTGCGCGCCAGGACGCGATCAAGCAAGAGGCAGCGCGGTTGGAGCAGGCCAAAAAGGAGCAGGCGCTGCGCGACAAAGCCAAGCAGGAAGAAGAACGCGAAGAACGCCTGCGCGCGATCGGCCGGCAGCTCAATGAAGAAGCAGCCCAACGCGAAGCGGCGTCAAAGAATCCATCCAGGTCACTGCTGCCTTCGGCCAGCAGCCTCCGCCGCGGCTGGCTGTTCGGGCGTGCAGATCCGAATGCAGATCTTGTTCAGTACGCGGAAGCGATGAGCAAAAAATTCGAGCTGAACATGGCGTTCGACATGGTGCGTGAAGTGGTGAAGCAGCGCCACATGCCGCCGATGGTGACTGTGGCTATTCGGGCTGACGGCTCGGTTGAAAAGGTGACCTTCGTCGTATCCAGCGGGGTGCCGGCCATCGATGATGCGATCAGGAAGGTCGTGGCCACATATGCGCCCTACGGAGCATTTCCTCCTGCCTTGGCACGGCAGTATGATGTCATTGAGATTCGGCGCACTTGGGTGTTTGATACTGCGATTCGCTTACAGTAAGGCAGGTTCGGGCAAATTCCGCGCTTCCTGTAGTCGAACGTCAGTTCGAGGAAAATGTCGCGATAGTAGAAATCAGGGTGGCGCCACAGCTGGTCTTGTCGCCTTCGTAAGCAACGGCTTTGTCGTTGACAGTGTGGCTATTATTCCCGCTGACGATGACGCAGTTTTGGTGACCGGTCATGGGACACATGCAGCGGTCACCGATCAGTACAACCGGCTTGCCGCTCACACGCACGTGTGGTGCGCTGGTATTAATCACCTTTCCGCCATGGGAAGTCGGGTCGCCTACACGAATAACGTTTGGCATATCACGCTCCGATCGGATTAAGGCCGATGAGGGTCTTCTGTGATTCTTTGAAGGTCTATTTGGAAGCCGGGACATTCGGTCTAATCGAACGCGTTAGCCTATCCCACAGATCAACGGCTTCCCCATCATTGAGACTTGGGACCACAATGCCCACCGTGTTGTCTTGCACACCCGAGTATAGATCGAGACTCAGAACGGGTAGCAAAGGATTGTTTGGCTCACCCTGGCTCACGAATGCGAATTCGTGGAACGAGCTATATTTTCCTTGAGGTGGGCGCCTTGCTAATGCCTCGTATCCTTTCCAACCTGAGATTTGGCGCTCAGCACGTCGGAGGAACTTGATACGGGAATACCATTCCCCCTTGCCTGCCAACTTCGCCTTCTCTTCTCCGGACTTTAGTAGTGACTCGAGTGAATCTGACTCTATAAGCTGATCTTTCAGTGTCATATCCATCGCGAAGTGGACGTCATCAAATTCAGCGAGCCGAACACCCACGGTTGTTCTTTCATGGTGTGATGGCGCTTGATCAAGAACGAGTGCGCCGTCGATGCAGACCCCAGCGCTCGGCGGGATTCCTAGTGGTGCGCGCGGAACGAGGTTGGCCGCAACAATCTTCATCTCGTCAACGACCTTTGCTAACCCGTCAAATTCGCCATAGTAGCTGTGTTCCTGCACATAAACATCGTCGCCGACGACTACTAATGACTGGATCGAATAGAAAGCACCGGTCGCCTCTTCAACCCCGTAGACAATCTTGTTGGTGTCACTGAATCCGGGTATGACTTGCCCTACCAGAGATCCTGGCTTTGATGCGGGCCCAATGGGGAATTTCGACTTTTTCAAGAGGGCGCCGTTGGCATACATTTCGACCATCCGGCTGAAATCACCGGCTTTTCCTGGGAACCGCTTAATATGGTAGGGCGTACTTGCTGGGCCGTAGACCACCACCGCCGTCTCCGGCACATCCAACAAATAGCGCCCCACACAGACGATTTTGGTCTTCGTGAATAGGTGACTGATTCGGTCAGATGACTTCTCCATCCCTTTCTCCCTTGACTTGTTTTGAGCCGCCGACGCATCAGCTACGGCGAGCGCGCCGAGAAAAATCAAAGTCAGCAAGCATAGGGATTTCATCTCAATCCCATTTCATCGATTGGGCAATTCTTGTGATGCTGTAAATCGTCGAGTTCAAAGCACTGGAATTCTTGTAGCTCAATTGGTGTTCATACCCGCGTTGCTCGAAAATTCCTTTGAATTTTCCACTACTGAGCTGAAGCGCTGCGGAACGCGAAGGCACTGTTTGATCGCCGGAACCATTCGAATCAGCTAACTCCGCGGTCACATCAACTGGAATCCCGTGCGACAACTCGCCCGTTATCAAAGTTAGCGAACCTCGTCCACTGTCTGAACTAATCCTCCACTGTTCTGGCGACGCGCGCGATTCTCGAGCTTTGGCGTTCCAGACTATCGTCTCCCAAGACGGACGATCCGGGTCAACACCATAGTGCGCATAACTGTTCGGATGGTAGACATCAGCAATAAGTTCATGGAAATACTTCGCATTGACCAACAACCCAGTAGTTCTCCCAATTCCACCGTCGATGTCACGAGCAGGGTTCAACCATGTATCGACAAGCATTCCGTACCATTTCCCTTTGAGCAGATAGATCTCCTCATAAGGATCCCCCTGAGATGGCAAGCTTTTGACAATAACGTTGTCGCGCCGGATCTGGAGCCAACCATTGCCATATTGTTTGGACGGCAGCAGCTCCAATCCGCCAGGCGAGTTTGCAAGAACTGCCGACACGTTCTGTCCGGTGGCGCCGAGAATGTCGGCTGTTGGCCCTGCGCCCTCTACGCCACAACGAATGCGTTTGTACGCAGCTGGTGCCCCTGCAGCCGGCATGACGCCATGAACTACACCAAGAACTTTTTCTTGGTAGTTCCCGATTGACGGGTGCACTAGCGCACGTGCCACTAGTCCACCCATTGAATGGGTAACTAAAATGACCTTCCTGCAGTCATATCCAAAACCTCTGTAGCGCGCAATGAGTTCTTCGATCCGATCACGAGTCAACAAAGCGGACTGCATATTTGTCTTGAGCCAGTTGTAGCCAACTGCATGGACTGGAAAAATACACCCCTTGAGTGCTTCGTCTCGCTCCTTTTGCGACAGTGCGCGCAGAGAAGACTCTGGGTGAGCACCCCAGGTAGCTGGATCCACATCAAGTACATTTCGCCAATATGACGAGGACAGATCATTGAAGCAAAGCTCGCAGCGCTCCAAGAGGTCCTTGTAACTCCCAAAGAGAACCTCTCCCCACCCCCGCCGACGCGCGGTCACATCGTTTCTGTTTGAAGATGTGGGGTCATGAAGTACATTTTGTCCCGCCGTTTTAAAGTCCTTACTTAGCTCCACCGCTGAATGGCGATCATCCGCAGTCTCCTTTGGATTTCCCGTCGGGTTTTTGACAGAATCGTAAATTTCAACTTCAGTGGCAGCCTGGTCGAGCTGCAACTGTCGGCGTGCTGGGCTGTAATCCTTGAATTCCCAGATGTCTCCTAACTTATCTGCGTTCCAAGCGACGTTGTTCTTCTTGTTGAGCTTCTTCTGTCTTTCCGCTGAAAGACGCAGATTGGTGCCCATGATCCCGGGGATAAAAATGATGGGAATGACTCGCCTGCCGGGGACGCACATTTTTTGAGGCGACTTGTCTTCTTTCGGAGTACAGAAACCTACAGCCTTCTGCCCGGCCGATTCGCTCCTGACCATGAGTTTCGTCACCATGCTTGCCTCACTTTTGCAAAGTATTGGACGCTATCGCTCTATCAATTCGATCTCGAAAGTGGCAAACGCTTTCCTTGTACGAAATCGTTCCGTCAACCCTTCCTTATCAGTTACGCCTTCAAACGTATTGCCATCTTCTACGGTGATTCTGTACTTGCGCTCTGGAAGTGGCGAGCCAGTTTGAAGATCCGTTACCATGACCTGCTGGTCATGTTCTACCTCTGTACTCGGCACCGAAATCTTCTCGGGTGCCCCTTCACCTCCACTCAGATGGTCAAACTTCGACGATTTGATCGTGTGCGCGCCGCTGCTTTGCTGCGTGATCTTCCCGCCGCCGCAATCGATCTGAGTGCCTTGGGCGACGAGTTTGATAGCTGGTGAATGCAGCTCGATCTTCTCGTTGGCGATTAGCTTGATCTGCTTCGAAGTCGAGATTTCGATGCTGCCGTTCTGGGATTGGATCTTGATGTCGCCACCGGCAGCGATCAGCTTCATGCCGAGCTTGCAGGCCAGCACGCTGACGCCTTTTGCTGCCCTGGCGAACAGGCTGCCGCCAGCGCCTACGACCGTGTCCTGGCCGCTGTCTGCATGGATATCGGTTTGCGATGCGAGAACGATGGGTGCGGGCGAACCGACGACGATGCCGCCCTGCGCGGAAATTGCGACCAGTGGCTCGCCGCCGCCTTCCTTCCATTTCTCCAGCTTTCCCACCACTTCGCCAAGCGAGTCTTCTGGCGCGCTGTCTTCCGAAGCTTTCGACGCCACCTCGGCAAGGTGCTTGTAAACACCATGTGCCATGTTCGCGGCGCTGAGGCCCGGCTCGCTGTCCATCATTTCCTTCTTCGATGTCTGGAAGGGCGATGCGGCAATCAGGACGCCGGCTTCGCCGCGTACGGCCGCCGCCTGCGTTGATGTGAGTTCTGCGCCCTCGCCGCGCTTCTCGCCTGCGCCGTCCGCCCTGTCGTGCGTGATGAAGCCGAGATTGAGCTGGGCCCACGAGTGCTCGCTCGCCAGTTGCGCGCTGATCTCGCCGGAGGTATCGTCAAAACGCAGGCGATTGGCCCGGCTGCCGTGGATCTCACGACTTCGCAATCCGGAGAGGTATCGATTACTGGGCAGGTCTCCCGCCTGGCTCAATGCCGGTGGCGGGCCAGCCTGGTTGTATGTCTGTCCAACGATGACCGGACGGTCCGGATCACCAGCGAGGAAAGCCACCAGCACTTCCGTGCCTACGCGGGGCAGTTGCAGGTTGCCGCACTGGTTCATGCTTCCCGGTCCATTGCCGGCCCAGCTGCTTGCCACGCGCACCCACGCCGAATCAGTGTCGTTGCCAGCGGCCCCTGCACCTTGTGCATGTTCATGGTCCGACGGTCGTGTGCTGCTGAACCGGATCTTCACGCGACCCAAGTTATCGCAATGGACTTCCTCGTCTCCGGGTCCGACGACGATGGCGCTTTGCATTGGCACGTTCGGCAGATCCGCGCGCGCGTCGTACGCAGGGGTGATCGGGATACCGCGCCGCACGGCGGTGAATGCAATCTTGACCCGGGTGCCGGAAGGGGACGGCTCATGTTGTCCCTGCCCCGCTCCAGCCATCCAGCGGTTCCGCGAAAACAAACGCGTCATCCGCTCGGCAAGGTCTTTGGAGAGGTTGTTCGAAATGGCGACCTGCATCGAAGTCACGGCGAAGTCGCATTCGCTGCCGGCGTGGCCATCGATTTCCGGGTGGCCTTCCAGCGTGAAGTACTCGCCAACGCACATGTCGCGCACGCTACCTTCGCCGTGGAAGCACTTGGAATCCAGGTCATGGCGGCTCATGGCCAGTTCGCCCAGCCGGCACAGGTCGTCATAATCGTCCCCCGCATGGGGCGGCAGCACCTGGTAATCGTCAAGGCTGGCGGCCATGTCGTTGCCGGACTCGCCCTGGTCCGACTTGCCCTGGGCGGTGGCGAACATGTAATCGGCTGTGTAGGGGTTCTTGTAGTTCCAGCTGAAGCGGGTCACGCTGGCCGGCTGCAGGGTGCGGACGGCGCACCAGGACGTGATGGTGTCGCGTTCTTCGGTCGCCGCATCGCGGTGGTAGCGCACGGTGCCGGCGGCGTTTTGCGGCAGGCTGTCCGGGTGGTTGAACAGCACCATCGTGTGGGACGGCATCCGGCTCTGGTCCGCGCGGAAGTACCAGGCGATGCCGCGCCGTTTCAGCAGCCGGCGAATAAAGGCGGCGTCGGATTCGTTGTACTGCATGGTGAATTCGCGCTGCGGGTAGGACTGGTGCCGGAACAGGTCGTCCATCTCGTAGCGGAAACAGGTGCCGATGATGGGGTTCGTCTGTATCCATTCGTCCAGGATGACTTGCACGATCTCGACTTCGTTCTTGTTGCGGAACACGCGGGTGTTGTTGCGCTTTTCCATGATGGAGAGCGCGTCGCGCAGCACCAGCTGGTAGCTGGCCAGGCCGCCGTCGCTGTCACCGGCGCGCGCTTCCGTCACGATGCCGCAGATGCTGCGCAAGTCGCCGCGGTCGGTCACGATGTCGATCGCCACCGGCAGCGCAATCAGCTCCTTCAGCGGGATGAAGGCGTCCAGCGAGACACACAGGATGCGGTATTCAACGCCGCCGCAGATGGACTCCGTGCCGTGCGCATATTGCGGCAGCAGCACGTCTTCCAGCATTTGCGTCGGGTGGGCCAGGCGCAGGCGCAGCGGACGGTTGTCGGTGACCAGGTCCTTGTCTTGCTGGAAGAAGCTGAGCAGGGCGTTGTCCACGGCGGGCTCCGTTCGTCTGGTTGACGCGAGAGCCTATGGTGGCACCGTAAAGATTATCGACGTTGAGGTAAAGCAAATATCTGTCGCGGGTGTTGCGGGGAAGGCGCGGATTGCTCCGCGCCTTGCTGGCCTTTCCGCTTATTGCGATGCCGGGGCGGCTTTGGCGAGTGTGCCGCTCAGGCTTCCCTTCATGCCGTAGTAGCCGAGGGAGGAGTAGTTGGAGAAGCCGTTCGACGGTGTCCCTTCCGCGCCGCCTTTGATCACCAGGCGGTAGCTCCCTGCGGGCAGCGACAGGTTCACGAATTCGGCGGAACGGTGCACGTCCAGGTTGCTGTGGGCGACCACGGCATTGGATGCGTTGTAGATCGTCGCATCCACGTCCAGCATGCGCAGGTACTCCAGTGGGTCGATGCGCAGGTTCAGCGTGCCGGGCGAGGCGAGCGTGAAGGTGAAGGCGTCCGTGTCGCCCGTGCGCTCGATCTGGCCGAAGTTGGTGGCCGGGTCGATCGTGCCGCCGGCGCCGAACACGATGGGCTTGGAAGTCGGGTTGTCGTCGGCCACGTAGGGCACCGATTCCTCCACGTTCATGATGTTCAGGTCATCTTCGAAGTTGGTGGCGCTGGCGTATTCGCCTTTGCTCCACGTGAACAGCTGGTTGGCCCAGCTGGCGCCGTACCAGTAATTGCCCATGATGGGGCACCACTGGTAGGCGGGAATGCCTTCGAAGTATTCGCCGCCTGGATCGCCGCGGTCGTGGTCTGCGCCCATCTGGTGGCCCACTTCATGCGCGCCGGTCATGCCGATGCCGTAGCCGTAATCGAAGCCGGTGGCGGGGTTGCGGAACAGCGTGCCGGCGGACGTGGTGCCGAAGGAGTGCAGCGGGGCGTAGGAGCGGCCGTCGCGGTTCACGAAGTTGATCACGCCCGTGCGCAGGATGTTGGCGGCCTTGGCGGCGTTGTAGACGTTGACGTTGGTCGTCACGTTCATGTTCAGGAAGGAGTACTGGTCGGCGATCGATTGCCAGGCGCGGTACATCTGTTCCTTGGTCACGCCATTCAGGGGTTCGCCGTTGCGCGTGACTTTGGAGACGTTCAGGTAGAACACCCATGGGCTGCCTGGCTTGCTTTGGAGGTTGAGGATGTCTTCGCCTTTGTAGGGGCCGATGTGGACGGCCTGGCGGTTCGCCATCGGGCTGTACACGGGGTGGATGACGGCGCTGGCGGCGATCATTTCCTGGCTGCGGGTGTCGCGAAAGTCGGGGTCCAGGTCGGGGACGATTTTCTTGATCGGCACTTCGGTCAGGATCACCTTGCCGGATGGGTTGGTGGTGAATTCCCAGGCTTTGGCGGTGTCGTAGTTGACCAGGTAGCCGTACAGCTTTTTCTTGTTCCCCTTGAGGACGAAGGTGGAGTTCTCGGTGTCGAGCGCGGTGCCGGAGATCGACAGCGCGTCGCCTTTCTCGAAGTAGTCGGTGATCTTTGCGGCCACCAGGTTGCCGGCGATCGAGTGGGCGACCATGGAGCGGGCGTTCGCGTGCTGGGCGGCGAAGCTTTTCTTCACCGAGTCGACGGTGCCGATTTCGATGCTCTTTGAAGGGTGCGCTTCTTGTGCCAGTGCGGCGGTGGAGAACAGCGTGGCCAGGACAATTGTTAGTGTTTTACGTGTGGACATATCGCTTCCCAAAAGGTTTTCACTTCGGTTAATGAACGATAGTGACGCGGGCTCCGCAGGTGCGTGCGGCGCCTATCCGGCGTTCGGGATCCGGATGAGGAAAGCTAACATGCGGGGGAGCGGAAAACTTGGCCTGAGTGGCGGGGAGTGGGCTGTAAATCGGCATAGCCTTGCCACTGCCCGCTCCCTCGTGGAGGGAAGTCTAAGACTTCGTCATGGTCGGCAGCGCGCCAGACTTAGTTCCACGGTAACGCGTGGAGGAAGCTTTCACGCTCACTCTTCTTGTATAGCGGGAAGCGGGCTATATGCGTGTGTGTCATATCGGTGATAAATTCGAGCAGCTCTTCCTTGCTCAATTGGCTTTCCCTGATCCAGTCCTTGTCGTCCCATTTCTGCACAAGGTCCTTGCCGAAAATTTCCTCGGGCGTCCTGGCCGGTGCATTTTTCGAGTAAATCTTGCTCCTGAAGTTGGAGGTACTGATTTCTACGATCAGTGCCGTGAGATCGCGCTCAAAAAGCTGTTTGACCGACTTCAGCTTCTTGATGTTCTCGTGGACAAATGAGTCCTTGTGTTGAATGTTGTAGATGGGCTTGAAATAGTTGATCAGTGCAGCTTCAGCAAGCGTTACTCGCGACCGCCTGTCAATCCGTAAGCTCTGCATTGCATCGAAGTGGGCGTTCTCCTCCGCGTCACTCGCGCTGGGCTGGACGGAATAATCCCCAGCAGTCGAACTGAAGTTTCTGGAGTGCTCGTACCTGAAAAGCAGCAACAGAATTTCGTCTTCCGGACACTCCTCAACAGACTCGGCGAGTATCCGCTGAAGCGTGGAATGGCCGGCCAATCTGTCAACGGCCAGCCGCTCACCGGTTTTGCCCCAAGCTCGGCCAACATAGAGTACTTCCAAATTGGTATGTCTCCCGAGCTTGTGGCTGGTCTGTGAAACGAGTACATGCGCAGGAATATTGGCGATGCCTCGCGCATAGTCCTGCGCCGTCACGTTAAAGCCGAACGGATCAGCACAAGTCGCAGCGAGGAAATGCAAAGGCACCCCGTCAGGTCCAGGCATGGATCTCGTCTGCAAAAAACTGAAGCGTTCGTACGAAAAACCGTTATCGCCATGCAGGCGGAAGTCGCCCATCAGCCGTCCATCGGCTACACGTACGGTATGCGGGTCTATGCTGATGCGGCGCCGCCTGCAGACAAGATAGATATTGCAGCCTTCAAGCATGCTTCGAATATGTTCGTCTTTGCCATATTGGTACAGGTCACGCGGCCGCAGAACCGTGGCACCGCTCGAGTAGAGGTTGAGGCCGGTCTCCATGAGAAACTTGCGTTTGGTGCGGTTGCGCTTTTCTTCCGAAGAATTTGGTCCTGTGAAAAAACTGTTCATTTGTTGGGCCTTGGTTTGCAATTTCTTGTTAAGCTGGACATAAAGGGCGATGCGCGCTATCACGGAGAGAGAACGCAGCAATCTTGCACAAGCGCCTGGGACGCGTGCTGGAGCCCTTGCGCAGCCTGGGCGAGGACTTGCCGCAGACGGCGCAGCGGTGCCAGCTCGACGCTGGAAGCGATCCACTTCAGGCTTCGTTGATTGAATCGTAGCCAATGTCCGCGACATGTAGCTTGTGCAGGCACAGGCTCAACGTGTAGCCGGCCTGGCTCATGCCGGTTCCTTACTGGCGAAGGTATCGTTGGGCAGCCGCCGCATAAACTCGTGGTCTTTAGGTGCAATGACCAGAGCAAGGCCAAGTCCATCCAGGACCGCCAGGAGTTTGTCGGTACGGATGCCGCCCGCGCCGTTCTCGAGGCGGGACAGCAGGTCGACCGATACACCGTTCAGTGCCGCCGCGTCATCGATGCGCAGGCCTTGTTGCTTACGGTGGACGCGCACCTGTCGGCCAATGTCCGCCAACTCACGTACTAGCTGCACCGTTGGGAGGGAGGGAGCACTGGTCTTGCTCATGTTTCGGAATATCAGAAAGTATGTGGGCTCCGATTAGTATAGCCTGTCAATTTCGGATTTTCAGAAATATTTCGCTACTTTTCTCCCATCGGCAGGATCCTCAAATTCCGAGATTGGCTAGACGGCGATATCGGGCTTGATCAGCATCAACGCCCGCTCCGCGCGGCTCCCTACAATCAGGTTTTACGCTCGGGAGCGCCGCCATGGAATTCAAGGTCTTCGAAGACAAGTCGGGGGCATTCGTTTTCACCGCCCCGGGGTCGCAGGAAACGTCCGACAAGTTCGACCGCCTGGCCGATGCGTTCGAGGAGGGGCAGATTCCTCCCAAGCGCATGGTGTCGATCTGCGAGACCATGATCCGGCAATTCCCGCCTTTGCTGCGCCCTTACCACATCCTCGCCACCATCCAGCTCTCGAAGAAGAAGCACGTCAAGGCGCTGGAAACGGCGGTGCGCGGGATTGCGGCGGTCCACAACATGTTCCCGGACGATTTCGCCGGGCCGATCCCGTGGCATCACGATGGCAACCGGCCTTACCTAGGGCTGCTCAAGATCGTCCTGCTTTGCTACATCGCGGGCAAGAAGTACGACAAGGCGGCCGGCTGTTGCCAATTGCTACAGCGCGCGGATCCTGACGATAGCTGCGGTGCGCGGTATGTCTTCGGCCATGTGCTGATGCGCGCAGGCGAGCATGAGAAGGCGGAGGCCTGGTTCGCCGCGCATGGAACGGAGTACTCGCCCTACTGCTACGACTGGGGGTTGAGCCTCTTCCAGCAGGAGCGCTTTGTCGAAGCGGCGACGGCATTCCGGCGCGGGATTGCGATCAATCCTTATATCGCCGAGATGATCTTCCATGGCCACGTGCCGAACCCCTATCCTTTCATGCACTTCTTTGCGAACGAGATCCCGACCTTGGCGGAACAGTACCTAGGCGTGTATGGCGACATTTGGGATGAATCGCGGGAGGCGCACGGCTTCCTCTATTGGCTCTTCAACCAGTCAGCGGTGCTGGCTGAACGGGCGCGGGTGATGGCTTGCCGGCAGCAGCGCTCGGCCGATCCGGAACTGCCGCAGCCTAAGGAGCAGGTGGCGCAGTACCAGGCGCTCATCGCAGCGATTGATGACGTGCTTTCGAAGGAGATTATCCACCACCGGCCAAACGGCATCGGTGAGGCGGAGTGGCCGTGGCAGGTGTATCAATGATTCAGGTGAGCGGGCGGGTGCCTGCACGCGGCGCAGCCGTGTAAAGCACCTGGCAATCCTCGGTGGCGATGCGCGGCTGGACGAAGCGGTTCTCGCGGAATTTGTCGGCCAGTGCCCCGGCCAGGATTTCGGCGAGCACGTAGATGCTTTGCCCTTCCAGGGCCGGCCGGTCCACCAGCAGCGTGAATTCGGTACCTTGCATGTGCACTCTTCCCATTGGGTGCTGCAGCCAGGCGGTGGAAGGCTTGGCTGCCAGGGCTCTCAGGGCGCCGGCGTATTTGCAGCCGTGGAGCTGGAGCAGTTCGCGGAGCGATGGGAGGGTGATGTCTTCCGCATACAGCTTGTCGCACAAGGGGCCGGGTTCGGAGATGCTGCCCGGGTTCCCCGGCGCTTGCAGGAACTGGATCGGGAAGCCTGCGGCACCGGCTTCCGTCGTGAGCCTGGCGCGCGGGTTTGATGGTTCGGTGTTCGTGCAGGTGAGCTGGGCGGTGATCGTGCCGCTTTCGGCGTGAACGGGGCGCTGCTCGCGGTCGACGAACTTGAGGGCGAAGCCTTCCTGCTCGTCCAGCTGCCAGTAGGGGCCGGGCATGGTGTGCTCGGTGCCGTGGAATGGCGGCAGGACGTTGTCGCCGCTGCGGCTCATCATCGCGACTTGATTTACGCTGTAGATTTCGCAGCCGGGCTGGCTGGGCGCCAGAGGATAGGCGCCGCTGCGGCCGTCCAGCCGGATCGGTGCGGCGGCCTGTGGGAACAGGTTGATCACGGGTGCGCAGGCGAGCCGGAAGTGCTTTGCGCTGGCCTGGCGGAGCGCCGCCGTGCTGGCGGGCAGTACGATGTGCAGGGAGATGCGCTTGCAGCCCGGCGGGCAGGCTGTTGCAAGCGCCGCCAGGTCCAGGTCGATGAAGCTGAATTTCTGCGGCATGTGGAAGAGCTCCGACAGGAGCCGCATGCTTTGCTGGCCCGGGTGGGCGGGCAGCAGGGATTCATCGGCGCTGGTTCCGGCAAGGGCGAATGGCGATTGCGCCAGCAGCTTCCACTCGGCGTCGTATTCGAGACAGGTGCACAGGCTTTGCATGAGGATGGCGTCCTGCAGCGCTGCGCGCAGGACAGGTTCGCCGTCGATGCAGATGCGCAGCTTGCCGAGCGGCGGCTGGTCGAACGATACGCTGCCGGCTGTGGACTCCAGCGAGATGATGAGGGCGGAGGTGGCATCGACCGGCAGGCGCAATGCGGCGGGAAGGTCGAGCGTGGGCTGGAACCTGGCCTGTACGATGGCGATGGGCGCGACGCAAAGGTCGTAGGCGGTGGTGAACTTGTTGGCGCCGGCGCGCAGGATCGTCCCGCGCGGCATCCGCGTGACCGAGCTGATTTCGTTCAGCCGCGCCAGCGATGTTTCCACTTGGATGATGCCGCAGGCGGGCACCGGGCGCAGGTAGTGCGGCTGCAGGGTGTGCAGCAGGGCGCGGTGGAAGTCGCCGCGTCCCTGCTCGATCCGCTGCTGCATGCTGGCGTTCAGCAGGGCGACGGATTGCAGCAGGCGTTCCACTTCCGCATCGTCGCTGGCGTCGGGGCCCAGCTCGAGGGCGTGTGCAGTGTCGGGGTGCGCTGCGGCGTAGTCGCGCGTTGCCTGGCGCAGGCGGCCCAGCTCTTGCTCGTAATGGTGCAGGAGCTTGTCCATGGTCAGCCCCCTTCGCGCAGGTGGACGATGATCTTGAAGCCGACTTCGCGCTCGAACCGGCGCAGGCGGAAGATCCAGAGGTAGGCATGCACCACCATCCGCGAGAAGGCATGCATGGCCATCGGCGTGGTGGCCAGGGCGCAGATCGCGAGGCTGCTGCTGGATTTGTCGAAGGCGACATCGGCGGCGAGGATCGGCGCGCCGATGGCAACGGCGGCGATCATGGACCAGCCGTCGATGCGGCTCGGCTCCAGGGGATGGCGCCCGACAGATTTCAGCAGCGTGCCGATGGAGCTGGTGCTGATGGCGGTATCCCGCAACTCGTGGGCGAGGAAGGTTTCGAAGCGGCGGCCGGTGTTCTTGTCCGTGGCCGTCGTCCAGATGCGCAGGATCGCCAGCAGCGCCGCGGAAAACGCCATCAACGCGACCACGGTTTGCCAGCCGGGCATGGGCAGCGCATAGGCAGCGAGGACGATGACCGGCGCGACCAGCATGCACAGGGGGACGATGTAGGCGAATACCAGCGCGATGCGGGCGATATCCATCAGCCGTTCCGGCGTGCCGCGCTTTGCAGCGAGCCGCCACAGGCAAAGCACGCCGACCAGGTGGGCAAGCGACAGGCAGAGTTGAAGGCGGATGCCGAGGGGATTGAAGCTGATGGGCATGGCGAACAGCGAGAGCATCAGGCTGGACGTGCCCCACACCAGGGCGGAGAAGTGCCAGAGGTTGGGGCCTGCCTGCGCGCTGGATCTTGGCTTGAGCATGGTGTCACCATTTGTCAGGGGTACCCTGCCAATGGTGTCACTCAAGAGTTCGCCAACGTTTGAGGTGGAGCAAAGGTGCAGCGGGCTGCCGCACGGAAAAAACTGTCCCCCCGGTTCCTGACCCCGGGGGGACAAAAAATTCAGGAGAGCATGTCGGACCAGATGTTCTGGGCCCAGCTGTTGGCGTAGTGGGCTTCCAGTTCGGTGGGGCCGGGACTGACGCCGCCGCTGCCGGGGACGACCAGCAGCGTTTTCTTTTCGGCGCTGTAGGCGTGCACGCTGGCGACGTGGATCACGTCCTTGTCGCTGACGTAGCTGTAGCAGGTGTTCGTCAGCATCGGCGCGGCTTCGGGGGCGCGTCCGCTTAGCAGGTCGACCACGGCGGCGGCGCAGACCTTGGCGTGCTGGTTGGCCATGTGGCCGGATTTGGGCATCAGCGGGGAGACCTGGATGGTGTCGCCGATCACGTGAATGTTCTTTGCTTGCGTCGATTCGAACGTGACGAAGTCCACTTCGCACCAGCGTCTGTTCATGTTCGCCAGGCCGGTTTGCGCGGCGATCGCGCCGGCACGGTGCGGCGGTACCACGTTCAGCACGTCGGCCTTGACCTTGTCGCCCAGCTCGGAAATCGCGGTGCGGGCGGCGGCATCGACATCCACGGTCTTGAAACTGGGGCGGTATTCGATGATGCCCCCATAGCGCTCCTTCCACACCTTCTTGAACAGGGGGCCTTTGCTTACCACGTCTTCGTTGGCGTCGAGCAGGAGCACTTTGGATTTCGGCTTGTGCTGGCTGAAGTAGTGGGCTACCTGGCATACGCGTTCGTAGGGGCCTGGCGGGCAGCGGTAGGGTGCGGGCGGCACGGTCATCACGTAGACGCCGCCGTCGTGCATGGCTTCGAGCTGGGCGCGCAGTGCTGTCGTTTGCGGGCCCGCTTTCCAGGCGTGCAGGATCCTGTCCTGCGCGCCTTCCACGCCCATGCCGGGCAGCTCGCTCCACAGGAATTCGATGCCGGGGCTGAGGATCAGGCGGTCGTATGTGAGCATTGCGCCGCTGAGCAGCTTGATCGTGCGCTTATCGGGGTCGATGCTGGCGGCGCTGTCGTGCACCACTTTCACGCCGTGCTTGCGCTGCAGCTCGTCGTAGCTGCGGGTCAGGTCCTGGATCTGGCGCGAGCCGCCCAGCACGAGGTTGGACAGCGGGCAGCTGATGAAGCGGGCGTTCGGTTCCACCAGCGTGACGTCGATGCTGCCCTGGCTCCACATCCGCACGTACTTGGCGGCGGTGGCGCCGCCGTAGCCGCCGCCGACCACGACGACATGCGGGCGGGCCTGGCCGCCTAAGTTGGCGCATCCTGTGGTGGCGGCCAGAATGGCGGTGGCCTGGATAAAGGTTCGGCGCTCCATACGTCCTCCTCGTTCATGCGTAGTTGATGCGGTCGCGGCCCGCGTGCTTGGAGCGGTACAGTGCTTCGTCGGCAAGACGCAGCAGCTCGGTCACCGTGGCGGGCGATTGCGGTGAGAAGGCGACCGCGCCAACGCTGGCCGTCACCGTGATCTCCATTTCGTTGTCGATCCTGACCGGGGCATTGCGGATTGCCTGGTGCAGCGCTTCGATCCGGTTGGCGCCGGCGGGCAGCGATAGCCCCGGCAACATGATCATGAATTCTTCGCCACCGTAGCGGCCCACGGAATCGTAGGTACGCATCGAGGCCATAAGCCGTCGCGCCACTTCGACCAGCACTTCGTCGCCCGCGATGTGGCCGTGCGTGTCGTTGATGCGCTTGAAGTGGTCGAGGTCGAGCAGCACGAGGACGAAGCTTTCGCCGGTGCGCATGCATTTGTCCGCTTCGCGTTCGATCATTTCCATCATCGCGCCACGGTTCCAGGTGTGCGTCAGGCCATCCTTCAGGGCGCGCACGCGCAGCGCTTCCTGCGACAGCTCCAGCTCGCGCGTGCGTTCCTGTACCAGCACTTCCAATGCTGCTTCGCGGCGGGTGTGGGCGAGCATGCGGATGCGGTGGAACAGCATGAACGCGCCCATGACAGCGGCCACGCACAGGGCATAGAAGGGATAGCTGCGCCACCACGGCGGTTCGACTGAAAACGCGAGCTCGATCGGTTTCGACACGGCTCCGGTTTCGTTGTTCATCGCCATCGCCTGGAAGCGGTACTCGCCGGCCGGCAGGCCCGCGTAGCGCACTTCCGGTTGCGTGGATTCATTCCACTGGTCTTCCATGCCGGCCAGCCGGTATCGGTAGCGCAAGCCGGCGCGGTCTTCGTAGTTCAGGGTCGCCAGGTGGAATACCACGGGTTCGCGCGACCATGGCAGGCTGGTTGTGCCGCCGGCCAGCACGCGGCCGCCGCGCTGGGCGTCCTCGATCACGGCCGTGGGGGCGCTGGTTTCGAACAGCGCTTCGGGGCGCAGCACATGCGACAGGCCGTTGCTGGTGATGACCCACATCGAGCCGTCCTGGTCTTCGTAGAAGCCGCGGCCGTTGGAGTCGTTCCAGGCCAGGCCGTGGGCCTGGTTCTGCATGCGCCAACGCTTGCCATTCCAGACGGCGATGCCGGCGTCGGTGCCGACCCACAGCCATCCCCTGCTGTCTTCGTACAGCGTTTGTATCGCGCGCTCGCGCAGCACGGCGGCGTCGATGTGTTCGGCGCTGGGCGTGCCCTGCACTTGCAGGCGGAACAGGCCGGCGCCGTTGCCGGCCCACAGGCTGCCGTCGCGGGCGCAAGCCAGGGTGGAGAATTCGGTATTGCCGATGGTTGGCCCGAACGGCAGCACGCTCCATGCGCTGCCGTCGTAGTGCAACAGGTCGCCAATGCTGGCGAACCACAGCGCGCCTTGCGGGTCCATGCAACCGGCTACGATGGGATCGTCGGCCTTGCGGCCCTTGGCCGTGGGGATGGGCGGGACTTGCGGCTGCGTGCCCGGGGCGGCGTCGCCAGGCAGCATCCGCACGCCTTTGGACGTCGCCAGCCACATCCTGCCTTCGCGGTCGGGGAAGATGTGGGTGATCAACGGCATCTGCACGACCAGCTCCGTCCGGGCGTCTTGCGGACGGTAGCGCAGCAGCATGCCGGAATAGGTGGCGGCCCAGGTGCGGCCTTCGCTGTCCTGCGCCAGGCTGGCCCATTGCTGCCCTGCCAGTGCGGCCGCTGTCGGCGGGCTGCTGAAGGTGCGTGCGCCGGGCGCCAGCAGGGCGTGGCCGGAGCGGGTGCCTATGTGCAGCTGCCCTTCCCGGTCGCGCTGGACCGATAGCACCACGTCGTCCGGCAAGCCCTGGGCGGAAGTCCAGTTCTCCCAGTTGCCGTACCCTTGCCAGCGCAGCAGCCCGCGCCCGCGTGTCCCGAGCCAGGTGCCACGCTCGCGGTCGCGCAGGATGCCGGTAATGCCGCCGCCAGCGGCCAGTCCGTTCTCCTTGCCGAAGGTTTCCCATTTGCCCTGGCGCCAGCGCAGCACGCCGGGGTCGGCATTGGTCAGCAGGTAGCCTTTCTCGTCGACGTGCAGCTCCTGGCGCAGCATGTGCTTGCGCAGCAGGTCGGCCGGCGGCGAGCGGTCTTCGAAGCGGCTGGCGTTCTTTGGCAGCGCGTAAATGCGCTTGGCGCTGCGGACCCAGAGTGTGCCTTCGCTGTCGCTGGTGATGCTGGTCCAGGCATCGGCCGGCAAGCCTTGCGCCTCGCCCATCACCTGGATGCGGCCGCCGCTGGCGTGGCAAAGGGCTTGTTGGCATGCCATCCACAGGCTGCCTTTGCTGTCCGTGTAGATGCTGCCGATGTCTTTCGTTTCCGGATACAGCTGGCGGATGCTGGTGTTGGCATCCTGCTCGGTAATCGCCAGCAGCCTGCCTTCGCTTGCCAGCAGGAGTTCGCCGTTCTCGCCTTCCGCCATGGGTTGCACCGGCCAGACTTGAATCGGGCCGTTATGCCGGACCTCTTCGAGGCGGCCGCGGCGCATCCGGTACAGGCCACCGTAATTGCCAACCCAGAGCGTGCCGGAACGGGTGCTGTGCAGTGCGGTGACGAGCGAATCGCCCAGGCCTTGCGCGTTGCCGTAGCGGCGGAATTCGGCGCCGTTGTAGCGGTACAAGCCATTCTCGGTGCCGATCCAGAGGTAGCCGGTGGCGTCCTGCACCAGGGCGGTGACCGCGAGGTTGCCCAGGCCTTCATTCTGTCCAAAAGTCTGCAGGGATACCTGCTGGGCATGGACGCCCATTGGTGCGGCAACCAGGACGGCCGCCAGCAGTCTCTGGATCAGGGCATGTCTCATTGTTATTTTTTCTGGCCGGCGAAGTAGGTGGAAAGTGCCTCCAATTGTTCGTCAGTGTAACCCTTGGTGAGCTGCCCCATGATCGTGGACTGTCGCTTTCCGCTCTTGAAGTCCTTCAGGACGGCCAGCAGCTGCTCTTTCGGTTGGCCGGCCAGGGGCGTCAAGGCATTGCCCTGGGTAGCGCCGTTGGTGCCGTGGCAGCCGGTGCAGGTGGCGGCCAGGCGGGCGCCGGCGGGAATGGCGTCGGCCGCCTGCGCATTGCCAGCGATGGCGGCGCATAGCAGCAGGGCGTGGCAGGTCGCGGTGCGTGGTTTCATGGTCTGACTCCTGGGGATTCCATCGGCATGCCCGCGGCGCGCTGGGCGAGGTAGGCTTCAAGGTCTACCAGGTCGGGCGCGCCGTAGGGCGGGACTTCGGCCCGCACGCCGCTCATGCAGTTGCGCAGGCGGCGCTGCAGGCTTCCCACTCCTTGCCATTCAAGGCGGTAGATGGGGTAGGCGTTGGCGTGGCCTTGGGGGATCAGGGCGCCGGCCAAGCGTTTGCCGGCGTTGTTGTCGTGGCATTGGGCGCAGCTCAGGTTCAGCTGGCCGAGGCGGGTGGTGAACAGTTTCTGGCCTCGGGCTGCGGCTTGTTTCGTTTGTTCGTCCGGCGCCGGTGTCTGTGGCAGGCCGCGGCTTTGCAGGGCGATATAGGCTTCCAGCGCCAGCAGGTCGGGGGATTCGGGCTTCAGGGCCTGGGCTTGCAGGGCGCCGGTGCGGCATTGGTTGACCTGTTCGGAAAGCGTGATCACTTTGCCGGCGGGCTTGCTGAAGCGGGGGAAGCGGGCGGCCACGCCGCGCATGCTGGTGGCGGCCTCTTTGTGGCAGGTGGCGCAGGTTTTGCCGTTGCCGCCGGCCGGGGCGCTGCGCCACAGGACTTCGCCGTTGGCGACCCACAGCATGGCGGGGTTCTGGGTGTCGTCGCGTTGCATCGCTTGCGTGGCGGGGCTCATGTAGTCGGCGCCGGATTTTTTTTCCGGAACCGGAAAACCGGGGTACGACCCGGAGGGTCGGACCCCGTCCGTTCCGCTGGCGGTGGCCATGGCCAGCGCCAGTGCGATCGCTTGGGCGGCGTTCATGGGGTCACCGCCAGCTGCTTCGTTTCGGTTTGGGTGAAGCCGTTGTCGCCGGTCCAGGTGAACGTCAGCGGGCCGCTTGCTGCCGCTTTGACGAAGAAGGCGATATACGGGTTGGCGCTCATGGCGGGGTGCAGCTCGGCGCTGAGCACGCGCTGGCCGTTGTACTGGCATTCGAAGCGGCGGATGATGTCGCGCGCCAGCGGCTTGCCGTCGGGGCCGGGGCGGAAGCCGGTCTCCATCGGGTGGGCGACCAGGGCGCGTACTTCGATGGTCTCGCCTGGCTTCGCGCTGGCCGGCATGTGGATCAGGGCGGTGGCCATGTCAGCTCGCCTCCCCTTCCACGCAGGCTGCCAGGGTGACGATCACGTCGACGCTGTGCTGCCACCATCGGCCGTCGCTGGTCCGCGCCAGTGCGGTCAGGGTCTGGCTGGTGGCGAGGCGGATGCGCGTGCTGACCTCGGCCTTGCCGGACAGCGGCGTCAATTGGAAGCGCACCACGTCGGGCAAGGGGTTCTTTTCGTTGAAGATGGCGATGTCGGTGACGTGGTCCTGCGCTGTCATGGGGCTGTCGACGCGCACGGTGACGGGGACGGCGTTGCCGTTGTCGACCAGTTGGGCGATGTCCAGCGTGACGCGGCCCGGCTTGGGCGTTGCGTTGCCGGTGTAGCCGGCGATGGCGGACTGCATCGCTCCCGGCGTGGCCGTGGCCGGACGGATGAGCGCCATCAGGGGCAAGGCGGCGATCAACTGGCGGCGGGTGGTCATTTGCTTGCTTCGCTTCGCAGGGTGGTGAGGTAGGCTACCACGTCTTCCACCTCTTGCGCGCTGAGGATGGTCTTGCCGCGCTGGGCGGGGGCGACGCGCTGCAGGCCGGTGGTCTTGTAGTATGAGGGCATGATGGTGCCGGGGTTGATGGCGCTGCTGTCTTTGATGCGCTGGCGTAGCTGGTCGGGGGTGTAGCGGTCGCCTACACCGGCCAGGTCGGGGGCGAGGTTGCCCTGGAAGCGCTCTTCGGGGATGGGCGCGGGATGGCAGAGCAGGCAGAGGCCTTGCTGGCGGTTGGCGACGATGGCGCGGCCACGGACGGGGTCGCCGGGCTCTTGCTGGGCTTGGGCGGTGGTGGTGATTAAAACCGCTAGCAAAAACCGGAAAACCGGGGTACGACCCGAGGGTCGGACCCCGGCGGCTCCTGGGGCGCGGGTTTGCGGCATTTTCCTATGCGCGCTTCAGGCTGTGGTTCTTCAGGGGCAGGTCGCGGATGCGTTTGCCGGTGGCGGCGAAGATGGCGTTCAGCACGGCGGGCGCTGCGACGGCAATCGTCGGTTCGCCGACGCCGCCCCAGAAACCGCCGCTCGGCATCACGACCGTTTCCACCTTCGGCATTTCGTCCATCTTCAGGACGTTGTAGGTGTCGAAGTTGGTTTGCTCGGCCTGGCCGTCCTTGATCGTGATCTCTCCATACAGCGCGGCGCTCAGGCCGTAGACGAAGCTGCCTTCCACCTGCGCTTCGATCTGCTGCGGGTTGACGGCGTGGCCTGGGTCGGTGGCGGCGACGATGCGGTGGATCTTCAGTTTGCCGTCCTTGTTGACCGACACTTCGGCGACGGCGGCGACGTAGCTGCCGAAGCCCATGGTCTGCGCGATGCCGCGGTAGACGCCCTTCTTCGGCGGCTTGCTCCAGCCGGCCTTTTCGGCCACGGCGTTCAGCACGGCCAGGTGTTTCGGGCTGTCCTTCATCAGCTTGCGGCGCAGGGCCAGCGGATCCTGCTTCGTCGCGTGCGCGATTTCGTCGATGAAGCATTCGACGTAGATCGTGTTCTGGTTCAGGTTCACGCCGCGCCAGAAGCCCGGCGGCACGGCGGGGTTGCGCATGGCGTGGTCGATCAGCAGGTTGGGAATGGTATAGCCGAACGAGGCTTCGGGGCCGGGCGGGTTCAGGCCCTGGAACACGGCCGGGTCCTTGCCGTCCTTGACGTTCTGCGGGAACAGCGCGGCCAGGATCGATTGGCCGGCAATGCGCATGTGCAGCGCGGTGACCTCGCCTTTGGCATCCAGGCCGGCGGTCAGCTTGCATTGCGAGACCGGGTGGTAGCGGCCGTGCTGCATGTCTTCTTCGCGGGTCCAGATCAGCTTGACCGGGGTGCCGGGCATTTCCTTGGCGATCTTCACCACCTGGCTGACCCAGTCGTGCGTCGCGCCGCGCCGGCCGAAGCCGCCGCCGAGGTGCAGCTTGGTGACGTCGCAGCGCGCTTGCGGCAGGCCGGCGGCTTCGCTGGTGGCGGCCAGGGCGGCTTCGCCGTTCTGTGTCGGGGTCCAGACGTGGCAGTGCTCGGGCGTCCACACGGCGGTGGCGTTCATCACTTCCATCGTGGCGTGGTTCTGGTGCGGGTAGCTGTAGACGGCTTCGATCTTGCGGT
>CBHWEO010000050.1:0-25178 GCA_966112955.1 uncultured Duganella sp.
GTGGTAAGGCAGCAAGCACCGGCGGCGCCAGCGTCGGCGGCGACAAGGCCGACGGTGCTGGCGCCAGCGTCGGTGGAGGCATCGGGGGTGGCGCCCACGGCACCCCCAGCGGTGGCGGCAACGGCGTGGCGGGCACCGGGCTTTTCCATTCCAGTTCCACGCTGTTGGTGCGCGCGCGCGCAAAGTTGGCGGGGGAGGAAACCCAGCGTCCATCCTGCTGCGCGACGACATTGAAGATCACGTCGCTGACCTGCCTGGTGCCCGCCGCCAGCGAAAACAGGGCGCCGTCGCTGCCGTAGGATTCAAAGGCCGCGTCGAGGCCGCGCGCCACTTCCGGCCGGAGGGCAGGGTTGCCGGACGAGTCGGGCGCCAGCTCGGTATTCACCAGCGTGCGGAAGCTGCGCGGTACCAGCTGGTTTGGCGTGGGCGCCTTGTACGTGCGGGCCACCGCAAAGCGCAACTGGCGGCGCTGTTCGCCGGGGAGCTTCCACAGCGCTTGCAGGATCGGGCTGGTCACGCCGGCGCGCGTCGTGACGGAGCGGATATTCGAGCCACTGCTGCGGGTTGCGCTGGTCTCGCGGCGCACGCCGGCATAGACCGACCAGCCTTGCCCGATCTCCCATTCATCCTGTGCGTAGGCGGCCAGGCTGCGCAGTCCGACGCGCGCGGCGCGGTCGAAGTCGGCGGCCGTTGCCGTGGCGGCGATGGCGGTGTCGTCCTGCACTTCATGCTCGCGCTGGTGGCTGGCGGAGACGTCCCAGCCGAGGCTGAGCGAATGGCTGCTCGCCGGGGGCAGCGTAAGCTTGCCAGTCCAGCCGCCGCGCCGGCTGCCCACGTTCACGTCGTAGCTGCGCTCCAGGGTGCGCACGGCTGGGCTGGCGTCGTAGCTGGAGTCGCGCTCGCGCTGGTCGTTGCTACCGCTGATGCTGATCGTCGATTCGATACGGCCGCCTTCGCCCCATTGGCGCGACCAGTTGAGTTCCGTGCGCAGGTTTTCGGATGCGTCCTTGCGCGAATAATCGGAGCGCGCAAAAGGCAGGATGGTGCCGCCGGTCAGGCGTACGTCGAGCCCGCGATCCGCGTGGAAGCGCACCGCGCTGGCAAAGGTTTGCCAGCCCAGGGTTTCGCCGGGGGACAGGGTCCAGTTGGTACGGCTGTTGACGTTGAAGAACAGGAAGCGATTGCGGCTGAAGACATCTTCTTCGCGCTGGCTGGTGACGGCGCCGCCGGCATCGGTCCACAGCACGCCGGTGTGTTCGGGACGGTGGTTGTTTCCCTGCACCACGCTGGCGTTGAAGGTGTAGCTCATGGCCTCGTCCTTGCCGGCCAGGCCCAGGCCTGCACTGCGGGAAGGCCGCGTGGCCGGCAGCGTGGCGGCGGCACGCCATTCGCGGGAAGGCTTGCCGGCGCTCTTGCGCAGCACGACATTGATGGTCCCTGCCACCGCCTGCGTGCTGTGTTCCGCCGTGGCGGAGCGTATGACCTCGATCTTGTCGATCATGTCGGGTGTCAGGTTCTCCAGCGAGAACCCCGGCGGCGGGCGGTCGCCGTTGACAAGGATTTGCGTGTAGCCGGCGCCAAGGCCGCGCATGCGCGGCCCGCCTTCGCCGACCGAGACGCCGGGCAGGCGCTTCAGGACGTCGAGCGCATTGGTGTCGCCGAACTTGAGGATCTCCTCGCGTGTGATGGTGGTGCGCGAAGCGGTATCGCGCTGGCGCTGCAGGTCGGCACTGGCTTTGACCTGTACCACGGGCGGCGTTTCCTGGGCGTAGGCGCGAGCGAAGACCATCGCCGCGCAGGCGAGTATGCGAAGTTTCATTGGTGTTGGCTTACTTCAGGACGAAGATGGCATTCACGGTCTGTGAATAGGGGATCGAGTCCGGCACACTGTACTTGCCGGTTTGCGGCGAGGTGCCGCGTGAGCTGTGGCCGGGCTGCTGCTCGATGAATGGCGCGCCGACCTTGTCGAGCGGGCCGCGTGCGATGGCGACCACTGGACCGAGCTTGCGGCCGAAGGCCTTGGCCAGCGAAGCGCCCTTGCTGCGGGCGTCGTCGGCAGCAGCGGACATCAACTGGGTGTTGATGTCGTCGCCATCCGTGCGGTCGAAGGTGGAGCTGACACCGGTAATGTGGTCCATCGCGACCAGCTTTTCAATCAGAGCGGGCCATTGCGCCAGGTCGCGCACGCGGACGTGGAACAGGCGGCCCATCGAATAAGCCGGCTGCTCCTGGCCGCTGACGGGAACCGATTTCTTTTCGACTTCATACGCTTCGATGTCGGCTTCCTGCACGCCGTGTTCGGCCAGCAGCTGCATCGCTCCGGCGCTCAGCTGCTGCAGCTGCGCTGCGGCGGTTTCGGAACTGGCGTCCTGGGCGCCGGCTTCGAACTTGACTTCGCCGATGTCGGGCCGCATCCACAGCTGCGCCTTGCCGCTGGTGCTGACGAAGGGATGCGCGGGCAGTGCCTGGGTTTGCGCGGCGCAGGTCACCGATCCTGCGCACAGCGCGAGTGCTGCAATGGTGGTGCTCAATCTCATGCGCTTACTCCAGGGTCCAGACGTATTGCAGCTGTGCCTTGCCAGGGCCGTTCCTGAATTTGCACTTGGCGATGCCGCTGCGGGCCGCTTCGTCCAGGCCCCGGTGGCCGGAGGACTTGACGATGGCGGAATCCTTGACGCTGCCGCTCGCATCGACCGTGAACGACAGCGTCACGGTGCCGGTGTGGCGGGCCTTCAAGTCGTCCTGCGGCCAGGCTGGCTTGCCGCAGGAGCTGAAGTCCACGGCGATATGCTGCGGCTCATTGGCTGGGGCGGCGTGCGCGCTGCCGGCCAGGGTGGCAAACAGTGCTGCGCAGAGGGTGGCGTTGCGTGGTTTCATATTCAGGTCTCCTTATTCGAGGGTCCACACGTACTGCATGTGCTGCCAGCTGGCGATGGGTTTGCCGCGTACGGTGGCGGGTTTGAAATGGCATTTGGCGATGCCTTCCTGGGCTGCGCGGTCCAGGCCTGGATGGCCGCTGGACTTGGCGACCGCGGAGCCGAGCACACTGCCGTCGGCGCCGACATTGAATTTCAGCGTGACGGTGCCGGTATGCTCCGCCTGCAGGTCCTGCTGCGGCCACAAGGGCTTGGAGCAGGAACTGAAGTCCACCGTGGCGTGGGTGCGGGCGGCGGGCACGCTGGCTGCATCGACGCGGGCATTGGCGTAACCGGCCAGGCAGGCGGTAGCGATGCCCAGTGCGGCGAGCAGGCCTTTCCAGTTGCTGCGCTCCTGCGGCGGCAGCATCAGGTGGCGGATACGCTGCATCAGGTCGCCGCCGTCGGCAGCGAGTGCCAGGTGCTGGGTCGCGAACTGCATTTTTTCCAGTTCGGACAGGGCGAGCGCAAGGCGGCGCGGTTCGCCGGTCACGCCGGCAGCGATGCTGTCGGCCACCAGTTCGCGCTCCTGGCGGATGCGGCGCGACAGCCACCACACGGCAGGGTGGTAGAACAGCAGGATCTCCACCACGTTCTGCAGCAGGTTCACCAGGAAGTCGTGGCGCCGCACGTGGGCCAGCTCGTGCGCCAGCAGCGCTTCCAGCAGTTCCGGCGGCATGCGCGCCACCAGCGAGGCCGGCACCAGCACGACCGGCCGCCACCAGCCAGCCGTGATCGGGCTGGCCAGGGTTTCCACGATGCGCAGGCCGACTTCGCGGCGGAGGCCGAGCTGTCCTGCGAGGCGCGACAGGCGCTGTTGCCAGTGCGCGTTGCGGCCGCCGGTGCGGCGTGCGCGCGCGATCCACGCCAGGCCGAAAGCGCTGCGCAGCGAAAGGGCGCCGACGCAGGCCAGCCAGGCGCCTACCAGCAGTGGCAGTCGGTTGTCGATGCTGGTGAGCAGCTCGCTGTGCGCGAACCTGGCGCCATCGGCCAGTACCAGCGCCTGTAGCGCGTCCGGCGCGCTTCGCGCCGCGCTCACGAATTCGTAGACGGGCCACAGCAGGCAGGCCAGCATCGACAGGCAAGCGATGCCATAGCGCGTGGCGGGGCGGGCGCCGCGCAGCATCCACAGCAGGGCGGCGGTGGCGAGCCCCAGCAAGGCGCCCTGCCACAGGAAGTGGATCAGGGCCCAGCCGGCGGCATGGATGATGTTATTCATTCGGCTTGTCCTCCTGCTTCAGCAATTCCTCGATTTCGGCGCGTTCCTTTTTCGAGATGCCGCTGCGCAGGGCGGCCAGCACCAGCGCTTTGGCCGAACCGGCGAAGGCGCGCTGCAGCAAGTCCTGCAGCATATTGCCCTGCATGGCTTCGCGCGCCACGGCGGGGGCGTAGATGTGGGAGCGCTGGCTCTCGTCGCGGATCAGCAAGCCCTTGCCGTGCATGATCTGCATCAGGCGCAGCACGGCGCCGTAGGCCAGGTCGGGCTTCTCGGCCAGCATGGCTTCGTGCACCTGTTTGGCGGTGGCGGAGCCCAGCGGCCAGATCGCTTGCAGCAGTTCCAGCTCGGCTGGAGTTGGTTTCGGTATGCTAGCCATGTTTGTTTCCTTGTAACGTTTTGGCTAGAATACCCTGTCTAGACAGAGTTGTATACTTCCGCGTTTTCCCTGTGGCGAAATGTAGACATGCCTGTCTACGATCAGGATTCAGTCACAGGTCTTGACGATCGAGGCGCGGTATTGGCTGGGCGTGGTCCCCATCCGCTCCCGGAAGGCCGTGGCGAAATTGCCGGCATTGGCAAAGCCCAGCAGCAGCGCGATATCCTGCACTTCCATGTCGGTATCGCGCAACAGTTGCATGCCGCGCTGGATGCGCGCTTCACGGATGTAGGCAAACACCGTCATGCCGGTGTGGGTGCGGAACAGCTGGTTGAGCTTTTCGCGGTAGGTGCCCACGCTGGCGGCAATCTCGGCCAGGCCAGGCAGGGCGGCCAGGTTGTCGTAGATCAGGCGCTGGGCGGCGTTGACGATGACCGAGTCGGTATCGGCCGGTTCGACCACGGCCGCTTCCTGCGGCGGGCGCCGCATCAGGTTCAGGTGCACATGGATGCGCGCCGCCAACTCGCCCGGGGTGAAGGGTTTGCTGACGAAGTCCACGCCGCCCAGCTGCAAGCCCATGATGCGGTCTTCCACCGCCTCGGTGCCGCTCAGGAAAATGATGGGAATGTCGCGCGTGGCCGGGTTGGCCTTGAGCAACCGGCAGCAGGTGTAGCCGTCCATATTGGGCATGCGCACGTCCAGCAGGATCAGGTCCGGCCGGCCGGACAGCGCCAACTGGTAGCCCTGCTCGCCATTGAATGCCACCGACACGCGGTAAGGCATTTCGCTCAATAGGTCCACAAGCATGCGTTGCTCGAACGCGGAATCATCCACGACGAGGATGTTGCGCACTTGCGCGTCGCTGGTCAGGTACATGGTCGCTCAGGGTGGGGCTGTGTTGTTAATTATGCCCATGTTTCAAAAAAAGTTGCGCATTTCACATCCGGCAAAGGCGTTATCGCCTCGGGCAAAGGTGGTGTGCGCCGCAACAACACAGAATGGAAAGAAGATAGCTACGTCCCTTGCAAGAGTGATTTTTGGTGAGTCTTTTGAGGGTGTTTTCGAGGTTCAATGGAGTCCTGAAGCATTCAACTGGTTAATCTAAACCATCTGTCTAGGAGGCAACATGAAACATACCGACTTTGGCCAAATGCCCTGCCCGATCGCGCGTAGCCTGGGCAAGGTAGGCGAGTGGTGGAGCATCCTGATTCTGCGCGATGCGTTCTATGGCCTGACCCGCTTCGATGAATTTGAGAAGAGCCTGAAGATCGCGCCGAACATGCTGACCCGACGCCTGGCCGGTCTGGTGGAAGGCGGCCTGATGGAGCGCCGCCAGTACAGCACGCGTCCGCCGCGCTATGAGTACATCCTGACCAAGGCGGGGCGCGACTTCAAGCCGGTGCTGCTGGCCTTTATCGCCTGGGGCAACGAGCACCTGTCGCCGGAAGGCGCCAGCCTGCTGGTGGTGAGCCGCGAAACCGGCAAGCCGGCCGACCAGGTGCTGGTCGATGCCAACAGCGGCCTGGCCATCAATGATGAGGATTACATGTTCGCGCCTGGTCCGGCCGCGCCGGAAGTGATGCGCAACCGCATCACGGAAGCCGCCCGCCGCATGCCGAATTAAGGCTGCAGCTGTTCGTAGACCGCGTTGGCGATCTGCGACAGCTCCTTCTTGCCGACGGCAGCCGACAGCGCATAGCCGAAGCTGCCGTCGATCCAGTAGAACACTCCCACATTCCCTTCCTGCGCGAACCGGAAGCCGGTGTCGCGGTTCTGCTTTTGCCCGGAGCTGACGTAGAGCGTCAGGCGCTGGCCGCTGGCGTCGGCGTACATGAATTGCGCGACGGGGCCGCTGTCGCCGGGCAGCAGGCGTCCGCCCACCAGTTCATAGCCCTGTTTCGCCAGCTGCGGGGGGCGCAACTGCTTGCCCAGGCGCTTCGACAGCCAGGCCACCAGGTGCTGTTGCTGGTCGGCGCCGACTTCGACCGGATGTTTTACCTCGGGCGTGTAAACGGCGTGGGCGATGGCGGCCTGGCGCGGCAACGCGGCCAGCGCCTGCGCCGGGCCGCTGGCCGCCAGTCTGGCGTTGGTGTCCGGGGCGCTGCCGCGCAGCGTCCAGCCGGCCGCGCCGCCCAGCAGGCCGGCGCCGGCGGCCACGGCCAGCATGGCGGCCATGCGGCGCCAGGCGGGAATGCGCCACGGTGGCGTCGCGGCCGGGCCGGCGGCTGCGGGTGGGGCGAGTTTGTCGGGGATGTCCGCGTCGAGCACGCCGTCGAACAGCGCGTGCAGCGCGGCATTCTGCTCGCGGTAGGCTTGCAGCCGCGCGGCTTCGCCGGGATGATCGGCCAGGTAGCGCTCGACCTCCGCCGCGCGTTCCGGCGGCAGACGCTTATCTACCCAGGCTTGCAGTTCGGCTTCGTTCATTTCACAACCTTCAAATTGGCGGCAGGCGGCTCGCCGGCCATCAGGCGCCGCAGGTTCTCGCGGGCGCGGCTCAGGCGCGACATCACGGTGCCCAGCGGGATCTCCAGCGTGGCCGCCACGTCCTCGTAGCGCATGTCCTCCAGCGCTACCAGCAGCAGCACTTCGCGCTGGGCGGACGGCAGCTGCTGCAAGGCACGCTCCAGGTCGCGCAACTCCAGTGCCGGCGCGGACGGCTGGACCGGCAGGTCGCCGTCCTCCAGTTCCGCGACGGCCGGCGGCGCGCGGCGCAGCTGGTCGATATGCAGGTTGTGCATGATGCCGAACAACCAGGCGCGCAAGTCGCCGTCGGGCCGCCACTGGCCGATGCGCGACCAGCCGCGTTCCACGGTGTCCTGCACCAGGTCGTCCGCGCGGGCGCTGTCGCCGGTCAGCGCCCGCGCATAACGGCGCAGGCGCGGCAGGCAGGCCAGCAGGCGCTCATGCACATCCTGCATGCGCTCAATCCTTGACCACGTGCCAGACATCCTTGACGTTGTCGCCGGCACGGTCGCCCGCCTTCTTGTCGCCCACGAACAGGTAGAGCGGCTTGCCCTTGTAGGCCAGCTGCTTGCTGCCGTCGTCGCGGGTGATGGACGACCACGGCGCGGACAGGTCGCCGCTGGCCGGTACGGCAGGCCAGTTCTTCAGGCAGCCCTCGACGCAGGCGCTCTTGCCACTGCCGGCAACGTCCTTGTCGAAGGTGTAGACGGTCATGCCGGCAGCGTCGACGTACACGCCGTCGGCCTTTTTCAGCGGTTCTGCGGCGGAAGCGGCGCTGCTCACGAGGGCGGCGGCCAGGGCCAGTGCCAGGGTGGTGGATTTCATTTTGACGTCTCCTTGTCAGGTGGGAAGTATTGCGTATACGTAGCGTGTGGGCTGCTTATTCCATCCTGCCTAGAATATTTTTCTACCATTTCTGTCACGGAGGATGTCATGAACCATTTCATGCGAGTAGTCGTGTTATCGGCCCTGCTGGGCGGCGGCAGTGCCTGGGCGGAGAATCTCGGCAAGGCGGACCAGAAAATGCTGACCGACCTGGCCATGGCCAATATGGCCGAAATCGAGACCGCCAAGCTGGCGCTGCAGAAAACCCAGAGCGACCGCGTCAAGAGCTTCGCCCAGCAAATGGTGGATGACCACACCAAGGGCCTGGAGGAGGTGCGCAAGGTGGCGGCGGCGCGCAGCCTGACCCTGCCGACCGAACTGGACGCCAAGCATAAAGCCATGGCCAACAAGCTTGAAAAACTGTCCGGCGACAAGTTCGACCGCAGCTATATGGAGCAGGCCGGCGTCAAGGCGCACAAGGAAGCGCACCAGCTCGTGACCAAGGCGGAATCGTCGGCCACGGACAGCGAAGTGAAAGCCCTGGCTACGCGGCTGCAGCCCACCATCCACCAGCACCTGAACAATGCGGAGCAATTGACTGCCGCCATCAAGGGCAACACCTCGATGGGCAATAGCGGCACCCAGGGCAAGACGGGCAGCGGCGGCACGAGCTCCGGCACCAGCACCACCGGTACCGGCACCAGCGGCACCGGGACCAGCGGCACCAGCGGTACCGGCAGCACGAGCGGGGCCAGCGGTACCAGCGGCACCGGCACTATGCCGCAGGGCGAGGCCGCCAACCGCGACCAGGGCACTTCCGGCAGCAACAAGACCGACTCCAGCACCAAGTCCACCACCAAGCCCGAGCGGCGCTGACGGTACCCGCGGCAGGCCGTCCGGGGCCTGCCGCGCAAGCTTCAAGCGACAGGGCCCCCAAAAAGTCCGGTCGTGCGGTATGATTCCCTACTGCAACACCTATTTCAAGGATTTCAAGTAGTGGAATTGTTCGCGCTCGACCAGGAACTGGCCCAGTGGGAGGCAGAGTTACCGCTTGCGGAGGGCAGGCAGCGCCTGCTGCTGCTGTCCCGGCTGGCCTGGCATTTGCGCCAGCGCGACGCGGAACGCGCGGCGCAACTTGTCGCCGAAGCAAGTTCGCTGGCCTTCCTGCTGCCGGCGGCGGAGCGGCGCGCCCTGGCGGCGCGTTGGGAACTGGTGCAGGCCGAAGCCCGCTGGCTTGCCGGCGACCTGGACGCCGCCGGCGCCATCGCCGAACGGGCCATGCTGGAATTCGCCCGCCACCACGACCGCCTGGGCGCGGCCGACACCCACAGCCTGCTGGCCTGGATTGCCGTCGACCGCGGCGATTCCGCCGCTTGCGACAACGAGCTGGCGCTGGCCATCGCCGACGCCCGCGCGGCCGGCGATGCCATGCGCATCGACATCTTCGAAAGCCTGGCCGCGCTGTTCAGCGTGTTCCGCAATGCCGCGGCAGCCAATGAGCGCTGGGGCAAGCGCTTCGCGCTCGGCCTGGCCGGCCAGCATCCGGTGGTGGCTGGCTGGATTGCCGACTACCTCGGCACGGCAGCCTTCCAGGCGGCGGAATTCGGCCGCGCCATCAGCCACCTGATGGCGGCGTTCGATGCCGCCCTGGTGTCCGGCCAGCTGCGCCGCGCGATCATCCTTGCCACCAATATCGGCAATGCCTTTACCCGGCTGAACGCGCACGACGCGGCGCTGGAATGGATGCAGCGCGGGCTGGAACTGGCGCGCCCGACCGGCTGGCCGATGTGCATCGGCCTGACCAAGATGCAGGCGGCGGAAACCTTGCGCCACCTGGGGCAGCGCCAAGCCGCCAAGGGCTTGCTGCAGGAAGCGCTGCAGATCCTGGCGCCGCTGGACGGCTCGCGCGCCTTCGTCATGGCGCTGGAATACCAGGGTGACCTGGCGCTGGACCTGGGCGACCACGCGGCCGCACTGGCCAGCTTCCGCGAACTGGAACAGCGTGGCCATGCCCTGGCGCAGAATGATTTCGACAGCTGCGCGCGGCGCGGCCAGGCGCACGCGCTGGCGGGCCTGGGCCGCATGCAGGAAGCGCAGGAAGCCGCCATGTCGGCGCTGGCACTGGCGCGCAGCCCGCATGACCCGTTCAGCCAGATTGCCGCCCTGCGTGTGCTGGCCGATATTTCGGCCGGCGATGCGCAGGCCGTGCTGCAGCACTTGCGCGAAGCGCTCGCCATCGCCGCCACCATCGACGGCTATATCGTGCCGGGCGAACTGCTGGATGCCGTGGCGCGCGAATACGCGGCGCTGGGCGACTTCGAACGGGCCTATGAGTTTTCGGTGCAGGCCAGCGCGGCGCGCGAGCGCACCCACAACCAGGATGCGACCAACCGCGCCATCGCCATGCAGGTGCAGCACCGGGCGCAGACGGAAGGCGAACATTTGCGCCAGCTGGCCGCTGCCGAGGCCGAGCGCGCCGAAGTGCTGGCCCAGACCAGCGCCACGCTGAGCCACCTGTCCGCCGTCGGCCAGGAGATCGCGGCGCAGCTGGACGTGTCGGCAGTGTTCCGCGCGCTGGACCGCCACGTGCACGGCCTGCTCGATTCGACCCACTTCTCGATCTTCCTGCTGGAGCCGGACGGCGATTACCTGCATTGCGCCTTTGGCGTGGAAATGGGCTTGCCGCTGCCGCCGACGCGCATTGCGCTGTCCGACCCGCGCTTCAACACGGCGCGCTGCGTACGCGAGCGCACCGAGATCCTGATTGAGATCGAGGACAAGTCCGATACGCCCAACCTGATTCCCGGCACCTTGCCGACGTTGACCCTGCTGTTTGCGCCGCTCGCCATCGGGGAGCGCGTGCTGGGCGTGATGACGGTGCAGTCGATGCTGCCGCATGCGTATGGCGAGCGCGAACGCCTGATCTTCCGCACCCTGTGCGCTTACGGCGCCATCGCGCTCGACAATGCGGCGACCCAGGCGCAGCTGCTGGAGAAGAACCTCGAGCTCGAACAGGCCTACAAGGCACTGGAAGACGTGAGCCTGACCGACCAGTTGACCGGCCTGCGCAACCGCCGCTTCTTCCTGCAGCATGTGGAGTCCGACGTCGCCCTGAGCCTGCGCGGCTACGACGGGCTGGCCGGCGGCGAAGCCGCCACCGACCGCGACCTGGTGTTCTACATGGTGGACCTCGACCACTTCAAGGAAGTCAACGACCGCCACGGCCACGCCGCCGGCGACTCGGTGCTGGTGCAGATGAAGGACCGCTTGCGCGAAGTGTTCCGCGAGTCGGATTACCTGGTGCGCTGGGGAGGCGAGGAATTCCTGGTGCTGGCGCGCGCCACCGACCGCAGCGAGGCGCACGCGGTGGCCGAGCGCATCCGCCAGGCCGTCTCGTCGCGCGATTTCGTGCTGCCCGATGGCACCCGGCTGGCGCGCACCTGCTCGATCGGGTTTGCCTGCTATCCCTTCCTGCCGGCGCAGCCGCGCCTGATGTCGTGGTCGCAGGTGGTGGAACTGGCGGACGTTGGGCTGTACATCTCCAAGCATTCTGGCCGCGATGCCTGGACGGCCGTGTATGCGACCGATGCGGCGCAGCCGGAGGAGCTGTTCCCGCGCCTGGTGCACCAGCTGGACGATTGCGTGGCGCGCGGCGAAGCGCGCATCGTGACCAGCCTGGGGGAGCGCACTATAATCACCCCATGAGCATACATCGCTGTTCCTGGGCCAATCCAAACAATCCCCTTTATATCGCCTACCACGACCAGGAGTGGGGCGTGCCTTGCCGCGACGAGTTGCGGCTGTTCGAAATGCTGAACCTCGAAGGGGCGCAGGCCGGCTTGAGCTGGGAAACGATCCTCAACAAGCGCGAAAACTACCGCGCGGCGTTCGACGGCTGGGATGCGCGCAAGATCGCCGCCTACGACGAGGCGAAGATCGCTGCGCTGCTCGCCGATCCGGGCATTGTGCGTAACCGCCTGAAGGTGAATGCGGCCGTCACAAATGCGCGCGCCTACCTGCGGCTCTTGGAGGAGGGGAGTTCGCTGTCGTCGCTGCTGTGGGGGTATGTGGGCGGCAAGCCGATCGTCAACCGCATCGTGGCGCAGGGCGACCGGCCGGCGCGCACGGAACTGTCGGACCGCATCTCCAAGGACCTCGCCAGGCGCGGGTTCAAGTTCGTCGGGTCGACGATCGTGTACGCGTACATGCAGGGGATCGGCATGGTGAACGACCACGACCTCGCTTGCTTCCGCCACAAGGAGTGCCGGCAAGGTGGCTGACTCCAGTCGCCACGTCGTCCTCGATACGGCGTTCGGCACCGGCACGCAGTTCCTGGCGACGCTTGCGCGCCATCGGGCCACCACCGCCACCGCCGGGCGCGGCCTGCATTATCTCGCGATCACACCGGCCGTGCCCGAGCTGCCCGGCGTGGCCGCACTGGCCGCCGCAGTCCCTGGCCTGGCAGCGCAATGGCCTCTCAACGTGCCCGGCCTGCACCGCCTGCACTTGCCGGACGAACGCGTCACGCTCGACCTGCTGGTTGGCGCATTGGACGCGTGGCTGCCGGAGATCGTCGCGCGGGTCGATGAATTCATCATCCCGGCGCCGCTGGAGCAGGTCCGTGCCTTGCAGCGTCTCGCATCGCCTACATCCACGCTACGCATGCGCCGCCCCGACGAGCAGGCATTGCGCAGCCTGCGCGCCGCCGGCTTCAGCCCCTGTGGCGCGGCCGGCGGCGATGGCTGGCTCGAAGCAGCCTACACCAGCCGCAAGCCGCAAGCGCCACGCGCGCCAACACCGGAGCGCCGCGCCATCGTGATCGGTGCCGGCGTGGCGGGCAGCGCCGCCTGCGAACGGCTGGCCGCGCGCGGCTGGCAAATCACGCTGGTCGAGCGCCACGACGCGCCCGCGCAGGAAGCGTCCGGCAACCGCGCCGGCATCTTCATGCCGTTGCTGTCGAAGGACGACAACATCCCGACCCGCCTGACGCGCGCCGCCTACCTGTATGCCCAGCGCGCCTGGCGAGACCTCGGCGGCCTCGACCCGCACGCCCCCGGCCCCGACGCAGACGCTGGCGCAACGCGTCCCGCCATCCGCGGCGACCAGTGCGGCGTACTGCAGCTGGCGCGCGACGCCGAACACGCGCAATTGCAGAAGGACGTTGTCGACACCTGGCGCTACCCGGAGCAATACGTCCGCTGGCTGGACGCCGGCCAGGCAAGCGCCATGCTCGGCGCGCCGACGCCTTACGGCGCGTGGCACTTCCCGCTGGGCGGCTGGGCCACGCCCGCCACTGCCTGCCGCGCCATGCTGCAGGCCTGCGGCGACAAGCTGCATCGCATCTTCCACGCCGAGGCCCTGCGGCTCGAACGCGCGCCGGGCGGCGAATGGCGCGTGCTGGCCGCGGACGGCCGCGTGCTGGCCAGCGCCCCGACGGTCATCCTCGCCAACGGCGCCGGCGCAACGCGCATCGAGCAGGCGCGCGACCTGCCGCTCTACACCATGCGTGGCCAGGTGACCCACCTGCAGGAAGGCAGCTTCCCCAGCCTCAAGCTGGTGGTCTGCCGCGAAGCCTATATGACCCCGCCGGTGGACGGCATCGTCAGTGTCGGCGCCACCTACGACAAAGCGGACGACACCCAGCTCTGGCAATCGAGCCAGGATGAAAACCTGCAGCGCGCCGAAGAAATCCTGGGCAGCGCGCATGGCGCCGGCGCTCCCCTGCAAGGCCGGGTAGGCTTCCGCACCATGGCCCCCGACCGCCTGCCGCTGGTGGGCGCGCTGCCCGACAGCACCAGCGAAGGCCGCACCGAACGCCTGCGCGACTTGCCGCGCCACCCGGGCCTGCACACCCTGCTCGGCTACGCCAGCCGGGGCCTGATCTGGGCGCCCCTGGCAGCGGAAATCCTGGCCTGTCAACTGGAAGATGAACCCCTTCCCATTGAAGCAACACTTGCCGCCGCACTGGACCCCGGACGCTTCCTGCTCAAGCAAAAGCGCAAGCTATAATGGATTCCTATTCCACAGCTGGAGAATCCATGGAAGACCGCGCCGGCTCGCCAGAGCTGTTCATGTTCCTCGCCTCCACGGTGCACGACATGAAGAATTCCATCAGCGTGCTGACCGGCACGCTGGAGAACCTGCTTGTGCAGGCAGGGGATTCCGCGCAAGACAATCCAGCCTATCCGCAGATGGCGCAAATGCTGTACCAGACCAAGCGCCTGAACGACCACCTGATCCAGCTGCTTGCGCTCTACAAGGAAGTAGGGCGCCCCGACTACCCCTTCGATCCGGCCCCGGTGCAGGTCAGCGAACTGGTAGAGCAACTGGCCGCCCAGGAGCGCGTGCTGCTGCAGTCGAAAGGCATCCGCCTCGACACCGACTTCCCGCCAGGCCTTATCTGGACCTTCGACGAAGACCTGGTGCTGGGCGTGCTGGCGCATGCCATCAACAATGCGGTGCGCTACACGCGCGACCGCATCGCCATCATCATCCGCGAGCAGGACGGCGTCATGGAAGTGCGGGTGGAAGACAATGGCGACGGCTTCCCGGCGAACATGCTGGAGGCGGGCCGGCTGGTGGGGCAGGGCATCAACTTCCTCACCAATAGCAGTGGCCTTGGCCTGTACTTCGCCAGCGAAGTGGCCAAGTCCCACAAACACCGCCAGCGCCAGGGCAGCATCGCGCTGGAAAACGGCGGCACCCTGGGGGGCGGCTGCTTCATCCTGCGCCTGCCATGAACGCGCCGGCCGCCAGCACGCCGCTCCCTGGCGCCGACGAGAAAGCGCCGGCCGTCAACTGGGCGGACAAGCGCTACCTGGTGGTGGACGATTTCGTCGGCATACGCCAGCTGCTGCGCGAGGCCCTGCGCAGCCTGGGCGCGCGCCACATCGACCAGGCTTCCAGCGGCGGCGAAGCGATCGGCATGCTGGGCCGCCTGCAGTACGACGTGATCCTGTGCGACTTCAACCTCGGCGAAGGCAAGAGCGGCCAGCACGTGCTGGAAGAAGCCCGCATCCGCGGCATGCTGATGCCCAGTTGCGTATGGCTGATGGTGTCCGCCGAGAAGAGCGTGGAAGCCGTGATGGGCGCCGCCGAACACCAGCCGGACGCCTACATCATCAAGCCGATCACCGAAGGCGTGCTGCTCACGCGCCTGAACCGCGCCTGGCAGCGGAAGCAGGTATTCCAGGACATCGACCAGGCCTACCTGGAAAAGGACTACCTGCGCGCCGCCAAGCTGTGCGAGGAGGCGGCGTCCCGCAACAAGCTGCACGAAATCGACCTGCAGCGCATGCGCGCCACGCTGCTGTTGAAAGCCGGCGAGCCGGAACAGGCGCGCCTGGTGTACGAAAAAGTACTGCAGGAGCGCGACTACAACTGGGCCCGCACCGGCGTCGGCAAGATCCGCATGGCCAATGGCGACCATGAAGCGGCGCGCCAGATGTTCCAGGGCGTGATCGCGGAAAACCGCTTTTACCTGGACGCCTACGACCAGCTGGCCAAGGCCCTGGAAAACATGGGCCGCACCGAGGAAGCCTGCGACGTGCTGGAGCGCGCCGCCAAGCTCTCGCCCAATTCCGTGCCGCGCCAGCGCGCGCTGGGCGCGGCGGCGCTCAAGTTGGGCAATATCGCGCTGGCCGAACGGGCTTTCCGCAAATGCCTGCAGGTCGGCGAGTACTCGATCATGAAGACGGTCGACGCCTACTTCGGCCTGGCGCGCGTGCTGGGCCAGAAGAACGACGCCAAGGAAGCGTTGCTGCTGCTGGCCGCCGCCCAACGCGATTTTTCCGGCAGCATGGTGGAGCTGCGCTCCAAGATCACCGAAGGCCTGGTCTACCACGAGAGCGGCGACTACCGCCGTGCGCGCAAGTCCGGCGACGAGCTGGAAGCCATGCTGAAGGAAGACAGCCAGCGGCCCGATACGCCCACCTGTCTCGAGCTGGCCACGCTGCTGTTCGCCGTGGGCGTGAAGGATGCGCCGGTGGAGCTGCTGTGCTACGTGGTGCGCAACAACGACGACAACACCGTCCTGCACGACGAAGTACAGCGCATCTTCGACAAGGCCCGCATGAGCGACGAAGGCGCGACCCTGATCAACTCCGCGCGCCGGGAAGCGTCGGAGATGATGAACAAGGGCGTGCTGCTATGGAAGACCAACAAGCTGGACGAGGCGGTGGCATGGATGCGCGAAGCGCGCCGCAGCCTGCCGGACAATATGCGCATCCTGTTCAATTCCGCGCAAATCCTGATCTCCCACATGCAGGCCAAGGGCTACGACGACGCCCTGATGACCGAAGCAAACGATGTGTTGATGCACGTAGACCGGATCGCGCCGGGCCAGCAGCGCTTTGCCCAGCTGATCGAGCAGTTGCAGAAGTTGATACCCGGCCGGATGTCGGCGGAAGAAATCGAAGCCGAGCTGGCGGCCGCCATGAAAGTTGACCATGACGAGGAGTGATCCATGCGTGATATCGCCAAAGAGGTCTACAACAAGATGAAGGTGGGTGCGGCTGCCTGGATCCGTCCAGTCAGCGCCAAAGGGGACACCCTGCAGTCCTTCCAGGCCGCGCACGAGGCGGCCAAGGCGCTGGAAGACGAGGGCTTGATCAATATCGTGAAGGTGCAGCGCGATGAGGATGGCCTGATCGAAGCCATCCGCATCCAGCGGCTGAATTAAGCCTTCGGCGGCGCCTTGGGGGCGCGCTTGGCCGCAGGTTTGCGCGCTGAAGGTTTGGCGTCGGGCTGGCCGGCGTCGCGCGCCGCGCCATTGCCGGCCGGCTTGGCTGCCGGGTCGCTGGCCATGGCCGTGCTGACGGCTTGCGCGAACTGTTCCTGCAGCAGGTTCCACCAGGCGGCCGGGTTGGCCATCTGGTTGGCGGCGGCGCTGGCGGCGTCGGTGGCAGGCTTGGCGTCGGCTGGCTTGTCGGCCGGCTTGGCCGCGTCGGTGGCAGGCTTCTCTTCCGGCCTGGCTTCAGGCTTCGCCGCGGCCGGCTTGGCAAACGGATCGTGGTGCGGCGGCTGCTGCACGGCGGCGGCCAGCGACTGTCCCATCGACTTCAAGGCCGCGATGGTGCCGCGCTGCACTTCCAGCGCCTGGATGCTGGAACGCAGCATGGTGGCGTTCAGGTTCAGCCAGGATTCGACGGCTTTCAGTTCGCTGATCTTCTTGTCCAGGTCATCCATCGACAGCGTCGGCGCGGCGATGCCGGGAATGCTGATGCCCGGCACGCCCATGCTGCCCCACAGCGATTTGACGAAGTCCAGCGTATCCGTCATCACTGCAGCGCCGGGGATGTGAGGCATTTGTGGATTGGTCATTTGGGCTCTCCGTGGGTAGGTTGTTTAGCGTAGCACACTGCTCTCCCAGGCGGCAACGAACAGCAGCACCAGGACGGTGCCGCCGGTGGCCAGCAGCGGGGACAGGTGCAGCGGCAGGGCCAGCGCGCCCAGCAACGCCAGCAGCGCGATGCCGAGCAGGTGGGACAGCGGCGGCCAGGCCCGCGTGTGGGCCAGCCACTTGAACACGGCGGTCCCGCACAGGAACAGCAGCGGGCCGCCGATGATGGCCGCAAGCGCCGCCGGGCTGCCGTGCTGCGGATGGCTCAGCACCAGCTCATCGCCGACAGCGCTGACGATGATGCCGGCCACGATGGGGATGTGCAGGTAGGTGTAGTTGTTGCGGGCGTGGCGGCCCGGCGCATCCGAATGGACGATGCGGTGGTGGCCCTGCTCCAGGCCATGGTCGAAGTACAGCCACCACATCAGGATCGACCCCAGCACCGCCAGCAGGAAGGCCAGCACCGTGCCGGGAGCGAAGTCCAGTTCCGCGAAGGTGGCGCCGGTCACGAGCAGCGATTCGCCCAGCGCGATGATGATGAACAGCGCGCAGCGTTCGGCCATGTGGCTGCCGTCCACGTTCCAGTCGGCCAGCGTGGAGCGGCCCAGGCCCGGCACGAAGTAGAACAGCATCGGCGCCAGCAGGTCCACCGCCAGCGCCCCCAGCCACCAGGCCAGGCGCGATTCGGGCGCGGCCAGGCCGCCGGCCACCCACAGCGCGCCGCTGGCTGCCAGCCACAGCGTGATGCGCATGAAGTTGCAGCGCAGCGCCGCGTCGTCGCCGCGGCTGGCGGCCAGCATGGCCAGCGTGCGGCCCACCTGCTGCAGCGCGATGGAGGCGCCGAACAGCCAGCCCAGGTCCGTGAAGGCGCGCGGGATCGAGGCCGACATCAGCAAGCCCGCCAGCAGCAGCGCAAACAGGGCGGCGCGCACCGTCTTCTTTTCCGGATCGAACCAGTTGGTCGCCCACACCGTGTAGATCCAGACCCACCATGTCGCCATGAACAGCAGGCCGACCTGCAGCGCGCCTTGCGCATCGAGGTTCTTCAGCAGCGTATGGGACAGCTGGGTAACGGCGAACACGAACACAAGGTCGAAAAACAGCTCGACCATGCCGACCTTGCCGGAATCGGCGTGGCCGCGCTGGCGCAAAAGGGACATCTGGACTCCTTGTCAAAAATTCCAGCAGATTATGCCATCCGGGGTGTTGTCAGCGGAACCGCCGGTCCAGACGTTAAACTAGCGACCATGACGATCGTTTCCCTCACCCGCCACCGCCGCCGCATCATTGCCGTCGGCGTCGCCACCGTGGCACTGCATTTCGTGACGATCAACTGGGTCAGCGGCCGCATCGGCGCCGCCGAACGTGCGCACGACGACGACAAGCACATCATCAGCGCCGAACTGCGCCTGGCGCCGCCGCCCGCGCCGCCGGAAGCAGCGACACCCGCCGAAGCGCCGCCGCCGCCCAAGCCGAAGCCGCGCAAGGTGCGCAAGCCCGCACTGCCTTCGCCGCCGCCGTCGCCGGAGCAGGCCGAGCCGGGCGCCACCGGGGTCGCGACGCCGCCAGCCGACGCGGAAGCGCCGTCATCCGCGGGCGACGCGGCCGGCGCGGAAGTTGGCCAATCGGGCGCGGCGCCGGCGCCAGCCGGCGTAGAATCCGCCCAGTCTGACACGCCGGCTGCAGCGCCGGCCGCACCGCAGGGAGAGCGGCGCTGGAAGGTCGCGCTGCCGCCATCGGCCCGGCTGGAGCTGGACGTCAAGCGCAAGGATGCCGACGGCACCAACTGGAGCGGCGCCGCCACCATCGGCTGGCAGCAGGATGGCGCCCGCTACAAGGCCTCGCAGGAAGTGAGCATCAGCCTGTTGATCGCACGCGTCAACCTGCTGGAAGTGAGCAGCGAAGGGACGATTGACGAATACGGCATCGCCCCGGCTGTCTTCAACGAGAAGCGCCGCAACCGCTCCGCCACCGCCACCCACTTCAACCAGCAGGAGCGGAAGATCACGTTCTCCGCCAGCGACCGCGCGGTGCCGCTGGCGCCGGGGGCGCAGGACCGCGCCACCGTGCTGTTCCAGCTGGCCGGGATCGGGCGCGCCGACGTCAACCAGTTCGGCCAGGACATCGACATCCTGGTCGGCGAAGACCGCAACGCCCAGGTTTACCGCTTCCAGCTGGTCGGCGAAGATGAACTGGAAACGAAGATGGGCAAGCTGGTGACCTGGCACCTGGCGCGCCCGCCCAAGCCCGGCAGCTACAACGCACGGCTGGATATCTGGCTGGCGCCGAGCCTGGACTGGTACCCGGTACAGATGCGCAATACGGAAGCCAACGGCGCCGTCACCACCCAAATCGTCACACGCATTATCAAGTAAGGAATCCACCATGCGCCGAACCCTGATGACCATCACCCTGGCCCTGGCGGCCGGCAGCGCCGCCGTTGCGGGCGCCGCCGACTACCCGGTCGCCAAGCGCGCCACCAGCCTGCCGCCATCGGCCGACCTGTCCTACAGTGTCAAGGGCAGCAACCACGGCCTGCCGCTGATGGGCACCGGCACCATCAGCTGGCGCCATGGCGACGGCAAGTACGCGCTGCAGACCGAAGCGCGCTCCGGCCTGTTCGGCAAGGTGCTGGACTACCGCAGCGAAGGCACGGTGGACGAATACGGGCTGGCGCCGGCCACCTATTATGAGAAGCGCATCCGCAAGGACCCCACCACGACGCGGTTCGACCGCAGCGCGCGCCGCATCCAGTTCGAAGACGGCAAGGTGAGCTACCCGATCCGCGGCGGCGAGCAGGACCGCAGCAGCGTGACCTGGCAGCTGGCCGCCCTGGCCCGCGCCAACCCCGACAAGTTCACCCCCGGCAGCGAATGGACCTTCTTCGTGGCTGGCCGCCGGGATGGCGACCCCTGGACTTTCCGCGTAGTGGGCCATGAAACGATGGAAGGTTCCGCCCTGGGCGACCTGAAAGTGCTGCACTTCAGCCGCAAGCCGGTGGGCAGCCACGAGCAGCAGGTCGACGTATGGCTGGCGCCCGGCCTGGAATGGTATCCCGCCCGCATCGCCTTCAAGGAAGACAACGGCGATTCCTTCGAGCAAGTCCTGGAAAAAGTCAACCGAAAATAGCCACACCCGGCCTGTTATACTGGCGCCCCGGCAAATTTTGTCCACCCGGGGTCAGGAACCGTTTGGACAGATTTTTCGCGCAAGAAAAAACTGTCCAATCCGTTCCTGACCCCGGGTGGACAGTTTTTGCCCATTGGCATGTTGATGGAGTGCAATGATTGACTTGATGGCAAGTGCGGCCCTGGCCGACACCAACCCGACTGAGCAAGAGCAGCAGGATGCCCTGCAGGCCCACTTCCAGCCCCATATTTCCGCCGACGAGATCGAGCAGGTCTATCACCTGAAGCGCGCCCAGCCGCTGCTGCAGGTGTTTACGGCCCTGTTCCACGGCGGCTTCGAGGGGGTGCTGGTGCGCCTGCTCGTCCTGCGCGAACTTGCCAACGATACAACTTCGTCCGCTTTTTCGCGGGCCGATATCAACACGCGCCTGGCCTATCTGTTGCCGGAAAGCCTGGAAACCGTGCTGAACCGCCTGCGCTCCAACGGCTTGCTGGCCTGGGATGCGCAACAGTCCGTCTACCGCGTGACGCCGATGGCGCGCAATGTGCTGGCGTCCATCGACAGCCTGCTGGCCCTGGCCGCGCCCGAGGACGATGCCGAAATGGGCTTCCTGCTGTCGCAGGTGGCGGGCGCCCAGGCCGTGGGCGGCGTCACCACCGAACAGTTGCAGCACCTGCTGGGCCGCCTGGTCGACCTGACTGAGGAATTCCGCGATGCCATTGCCTCCGGTTCCGAATTCCGCCTGCGCGAATCGCAGGCCAAGTGGCACCAGGCCTGCGACTGGGTCGAGAAGGGTTCCGAGATCCTGCGCGCCATCACGTCCGACGAAAACGCGGACAGCGCCACCCACCGCGCCGCGCAAGCCATCGGCCGCGCCCAGTCGCAGCTGCTGAACATGCAGGGCATGTTCTCGCGCGCCCTGAACCAGATCGAGCGCCAGCGCGTGCACCTGGGCCAGTCCGGCCTGTCCACCACCGATATCAAGCGCTGGCTGCTGGCCCATGACGACCTGGCCTCGCTGGCGGAAGATGCGATCGACCAGCCCGTGAAGCCGCTGTTCATCACGCCGGCCGAGATGATTGACGTAGCCGAAACAGAATTGATGACCGAACGCCCGAACGCCCTTGTAAACGGCCTGCCTGCCGGCCAGGATGCGCCGACCACCATCAACGACAGCCCTGCCATGCAGAAGGAGCTGGACGACTGGCTGGCCCGCCTGTCCGATTTCGCGCAGCTGAACAACTTCCCGGCGGTGGCGGAAGGGTCGCCGCGCGAAGTCAAGGTGCACGAGGCGCTGCTGCCGGCGTCCTTCGCGTTGGCGTCCTACCGCGCGTCCATGCTGCCCCTGCTGGGCGACGAGGCGGAAGCGTCCATGCAGGGTGCGACCGCCGACCTGGCCCGCCTGCCGGTGCGTTTCGCGCCGCAGGATGAAATGGTGCAGCTGCCGGACCTGGAGATCGCCGCCATGTCCCTGGCCGCGCTCACCCTCGAATTAGACAAGAAAGAAAGCGGCAAGTCCGATGAGTGACGATTCCCAAATCCTGATCGCGCGCCTGATGGCGCACCAGACCCTGCGCCGCGACGACAAGATGGTCAAGCGCGCGCTGTCGGACGAGCAGTTCCGCGCCGAAGTCGATGCGCGCCTGACCGCCTGCGGCATGAAGCTGCTGGATAACGTGTACGCCGACCACGTGACGCTGGCCCTGCAGCGCGCCATCGAGCCGAAAGTGTTCGGCGCCAAGGACGTCTGGCAGAACAACAACTTCGGCCTGGCGCGCGATGGCGTGGCCCTGCTGGTCGTGCTGTGGGCGCTGATCATCCTGCCCAAGCGCGAGCGCCAGGAAACCCACCAGCACGCCGACGATGACCAGAACGATATGTTCGGCACCGAGAAGCCGGTGCCGCGCGCCGAAGACACCTCCATCGGCATCCCGTACAAGGCCCTGCTGGCCGACTTCGGCGACAAATTGGGCAAGAAGACGCGCATGGACATGAACCTCGGTATCCTGGCCAAGCTGGGCTTCATCGAGCGCCGCGGCGACATCATCGTCGAAGGCCCGCTGCTGGACCTGCTGATGGATACCGACCTGCTGAAAGAGCGCATCATCAATGGCGCCCTGGCCGACGTCTTCAAGCGCGCCCCGGCGCAGATCGTGCACATCCCGCGCGAAGTGCTGGCCGCCGCCAACGACCCGGAGCCGGAGCAGGCTGCCGCTGTAGTAGAAACCCCGACGGAAGAATAACCGATGTTCCAAATTAAATCGCTTGAGCTGGTCCACTGGGACTACTGGCAACGCATCAAGAACATTCCGCTGGATGCCAAGATCATCACCATCGCGGGCCAGAACGGCTCCGGCAAGACCACCTTGCTGGACGCGCTGCGCACGCTGTTCGGCCTCGATTGCTCGATGGGCCGCACCTACAAGCACTACGCCCGCCACAGCGGCCAGCAGACCGCCTGGCTGCGCGCCGTGGTGGACAACAAGCCGCAGGGCAAGCAGCTGTCCAACCGTCCTTTCCGCAGCAGCGGTTTCTTCGCCGAAGACGAAGTGACCCTGTTCTGCAAGGTGGAAAAGAATGGCGGCGACTGGAAGCGCCAGTACCTGATGCGCCCCGGTAATGTGGACATCGAGGAAGTCACCGAAGCCAACGACTGGCTCGGCGTCGAGAACTACCGCAAGCGCCTGGCCAACGCCGGCCTGTCGCAGGCCATGTCGAAAGTGCTGGCGCTGGAGCAGGGCGAAACCGACAAGCTGTGCGAATACGCGCCGCGCCAGTTGCTGGACCTGGTGTTCCAGGTGTTCGGCGACAAGGAAGTGCTCGATGCGTACGACGAGGCCAAGCGCCACCAGCGCGACACCGAGGAAGAACTGAAGCGCTTCGAGGCTGAACTGGAAGGTTCCAAGACCAACCTGGAAGGCTTGCGCCTGCGCGTGGCCAACTACCACCAGTGGGAAACCCTGCACAAGGAACGCCGCAACCTGCAGGAAGAAGTGCTGCCTTCGCTGGAATACCACGAGGCGCGCGAGAAGGCCGGCAACATCAGCAAGCAACTGCGCGAGGCGCGCAAGCCGCTGGCGCAGGCCGACCAGATGCTGGCCGACAAGCGCAATGAGGTGGCGAAGCAGGCCAAGGCGCTGCAGGACGCGCAGCAGCAGGAAACCCTGCTGGAGCAGGAACAGACTGCGCTGACTTCGCGCCTGAACCTGATCAACGGCAAACTGAAGCCGCTGGAATCGCTGGCGGAGCAGAAGTCCCGCCTGCAGAAGCTGGCCGCCGAATTGGGCGCCGACGTGGCCGATGCCGCCGCCCAGCTGGAAGCCAAGGAAGGCGAGCTGCTGAAACTGCGCGCCCAGCGCGACGCTGTGTCCAACCGCATCGCCCAGGACAAGGCCACCATCAGCGCCCTGTCCGGCAAAACCGCCATGCCGGAGCCGGACAATGTGCGCGCCATGCGCCGTGCCCTGAACGACGCCGGCATCCCGCATGCCATGCTGTCGGATATCGTCGAAGTGACCGATCCGAAGTGGCAGGGCGCCGTGGAAGGTGTGCTGGGCGGCTACGCGTCCGTGGTGCTGCTGGAGCGCTCGTCCGACGCTTCCGCCGCCTACCGCCTGGCGGAGAAGGAACGCTACCGCCACTTCATCGTCCCCGATTGCGTCAAGGCGCACGAGCCGAAGAACCAGAGCCTGCTGTCGGTGGTGAAGTTCAGCGGCCTGGCGCCGGAATGGCTGATCGACCAGCTGTCGCGCATCACCCGCGTGGAGTCGGTGGAAGAGGGCGCGAAGCTGGGCAACATCGAGGAATGGATCACGCCCGAGGCCTACCACAAGGAACGCCGCGGCGGCCGCTCGCTGTTCGTGGAAGCGTCGCGCTACCGCTTCGGCTCCGCCGGCAAGACTTCGCGCATGGATGCGATCCAGAAGAACCTGCCGGCGCTGGAAGCGGAAGAAGACAAGTACACCCTGCAGATTTCCAAGCTGGCTTCCGAGACCGCCGCGCTGAAGGCGCGCCTGGCCGGCGTGGATGCGGTGAAGGAGCTGTCGGCCCGCACCGAGGAATTCGACGAGGCGGCCCGCTCCGCCGTGCCGCTGCGTGCGGAACGCCTGGAAGTGGGTTCGCGCCTGGGCGAGCTGCAGGGCCTGATGAAGAACGCCACCGTGGCGCGCACCAAGGCCGACACCGCGTGGCAGAGCGCGCGCATGGCGCTGTCCGAAGCGGAAGCCGGCCTGCGCCTGAACTTCAAGCGCCAGATGGAGCAGCGCTCCGACCACGCGCGCGCCCTGCTGGCGCTGCGCCGCCAGTGGCGCCACCTGCCGGCGGCATGGCGCCGTCCGGCGCGCCGCCTGGCGCTGGTGCAGCAGCACCAGAACGCGCACCAGGTCGACCTGCGCATCGCCAGCCTGCAAGCCTCGCTGGCGCGCGACGACTGGGAACTGGACGCGACCGTGATCGACCAGTATGCGCGCCTCAACGAGCAGCTGATGAACCGCAAGACGGAAACCGAGGAACGCCGCTACCAGAACAACCGCGCCATCGAAGCCACCGCCAATGCGCGCGGTGCCTACATCGAGCGCTTGCGCTACACGATCAAGACCTACTCGGCCAACATCAAGGAGCTGGGCGCGCTGGCCAACATCGACGTGCACGTGGAGCCGGTCAAGCTGGAAAACGACGACCTGCTGCTGGCGCAAGCCGGCCTGCAGGTGCGCTTCAAGTTCGACGGCAAGGGCGCCATCGGCCTGAACGACGGCGAAGCGTCGGGCGGCCAGCAGGTGATGAAATCACTGGTGCTGCTGATTGGCTTGCTGAAGTCGGAAGACGGCTCCGGCGGCTTCGTGTTCATCGACGAGCCGTTCGCCCACCTGGACATCCGCAACATCCAGCTGGTCGGCGAGTTCCTGAAGAACA
>CBHWEO010000051.1:0-25087 GCA_966112955.1 uncultured Duganella sp.
GCCATTTTTTTCCCATCCCCAACCAACCGGTCTGGCCGTCCCCCCCGGGGCCCGCCTCTGGCCTGCCGGCGCTACAGGGCCTCATTATTTGAGCAGGCCGAAGACCTTGGCAATGGCCTTGCTGCCGTAGGAAACCGGGTTTTCGCGGATTTTCTTTTCCTCTTCGCCGATCATCAGGTACAGGCCATCCAGCGCCCGCTGGGTGACGTAGCTTTCCACCGTAGCCTGTTCCTCGCTGGCAAGGCCGAACTTGGTCGCCTGCGCCATTGCCGTGTTGAACTTGCCGGACAGGCGCGACTTGTCCGTCACGCCCTTCACGATCGGCTTGAACTTGACGGCCAGCGGCGCGGCGGTTTTCTCCTTGAAGAAATCGGTGACCGAGGTGTCGCCGCCGGTGAGGATCTGCTTCGCATCACTGATCGTCATCGCCTTGACCGCATTCACCAGCAGCGGTTTCGCCAGCGGGACAGCCTGCTCCGCGGCGCGGTTCATGGCCGTTTCCAGCTCATCCAGTTGCTGGGCCTTTCCCGCCAGCGCCAAGAAGGGGCGCGCCTTCTCCAGCGCACGCGGCAGCTTGATGCGGACTGCATCGTTGTTCAGGAAGCCGCCTTCGACACCCAGCTTCGATACCGCCGCTACCGATCCCGCCTCCAGTGCTGCCTTCAGGCCGCCGCCGGCTTCCTTGTCGGTCAGCGCCGCCAGCGGGTCCTGCGCCAGCACGCTGCCGGCAAGCGCCAGGCCGGCCAGCAGGATGGATGATTTTTTGGTGATGCCCATGGCGCCTCTCCTTGCTTGCGAACGGTTCATTGGTTTCAGTGGATAATCGCTACTCTACATTCTTCAGGCACACCATGGCGAAAGGACATTGACATGACGGTTCCGCGACGACTCAGGCTTGGCATGGTGGGTGGTGGCGACGGTGCCTTCATCGGCGCGGTGCACCGCATCGCCGCGCGGCTGGACGACTGCTACGAGCTGGTGGCTGGTGCGCTGTCGAGCCAGAGCGCAAAAGCTGCCGCCAGCGCGGCGGCCATCCGCCTCGACCCGGCGCGCAGCTACAGCGACTACCGCGACATGGCGCGGCAGGAAGCGCAACGTCCGGACGGCATCGACGCCGTCGCCATTGTCACGCCGAACTACCTGCACGCGCCGGTGGCGACAGCCTTTCTGGAAGCCGGCATCCACGTCATCTGCGACAAGCCGCTCGCCATTTCATTGGCCGAAGGCGAAGCACTGGCCGCGCTGGCGCGCGACAAGGGATGCGTATTCGCCCTCACCCACGTCTACGCCGGCTACCCGATGGTGCGCCACGCACGCGCCATGGTGGCGGCAGGCGACATCGGGGCGGTGCGGCTGGTGCACGTGGAATATGCCCAGGACTGGCTTGCCGAAGAAGCCAAGCAAAGCGCCGACTACCAGCGCAACGACTGGCACAACGACCCGCTGCGCGCCGGCCCGGCCGGCTGCCTGGGCGACATCGGTACGCACGCTTACCACATGGCCGCCTTTGTCAGCGGCATGCAGCCCAGCGCAGTCCTGTCCGAGCTGCACGCCTTCACGCCCGGCCGCAGGGTAGATGACCACGTGCAGGTCATGCTGCGCTATCCGAACGGTGCGCGTGGCATGCTGTGGGCGAGCCAGATGGCGACCGGCTGCGAAAACGGCCTCCGCTTGCGCGTGTACGGCAGCAAGGCCAGCCTCGAATTCAACCAGGAGCATCCGAACGAACTGTTGTTGACGCCACAAGGCGGCTGCGCCCAACGCATCACGCGCGGACGGGCACGCAGTGCCGCCGCCGAAGCAGCCACGCGGATCCCGGCCGGCCATCCGGAAGGATTCATCGAAGCGTTTGCCCAGTTGTACCGCGACGCGGCCGCGCAGATCCACGCGCGCATGGCAGGCCTGCCTGTGCCAGGATTGACGTTGGATATGCCGACTGTGGAGGATGGAATTGCCGGCCTGCGCTTCATCGATGCGGTGATCGCCAGCGGACAGCAAGGGAGCAGCTGGGTTGCCGTCCAGGGCGGCTAAATGGAGCGGGTGAAGGGAATCGAACCCTCGTATGAAGCTTGGGAAGCTGCCGTTCTACCATTGAACTACACCCGCGTGCCATGCATTCTATGCGGCTTCCGACATTGTTGGCAACCTTAGGTGGACAGTGTAATTATGAAATGGCCGAGGCACCAAGGTGTAACGGTCTGCTATGTATACCCATTATCCTTCAAACAATATGCGACTCACGTTGAGTTGCCTCGTGTCCATGTGAACCTTTGAAGGTTCTCCCTACGGAAACGAAGGCAAGACAAGCGATCGCTGTCGCAATTATTGGAATCGCGAAGTCCCACCGAACAGGAAGGAGGAAATCAACAGGCCCAATGGATCTTTTGATGATCAACGACCACAATACAACAACGTAAAGGCTGATAATCTGGTTAACCCCCGAAACAGAAATTGGGAAAGGCCCAGTCACCAAATTAACAACTCGTTCCCTTAGATTCTCAGGCGGCCTACGGCGCAGCACCGTTTTGTAGAGTGGACCTACTATCGAGTCCTCGAGGAGATCGACATGGTTTTCCCAATTTTCTTGCCATTGCTTGCTTCCTCGATTGACACAATGCCAAGCGAACGAAAATAGAAATCCAAGACAGCCTAAAATTACAGAAAAATACTGTCGTTCAGGAAAATCCTTTGCCGTTTGGATAACAAGATATCCTGCGAGAGTGGCGCCAATGAAAGTCCAAAAATAGGTTGCACGCTTCCAATAAAGCTCAATCTCAAATTTTCTCGTATCGAGCGCATATTGGAGCGCTCTCTCCTCTTTTCCGTCGAAATTTTCTCTATATTTTGCCTGATCTATTTTCATAGGTGTATGATCCTATCACCGATATTACGTAGCGTAAACAATATATGACCTCATCATTTCAGATGATACCAAGGGCATTTTAGGGCAAACTCCCCGACCTAGATTCGTTAGGGTCAGCACACGTTTCTTTGATCCCAAGTACGCTTCGAAGAAGTCGGCAATGTCTACATGGCCAACTCACACACGTTATCGATCATATATACTCCACGAATCAGAACTCCAAGTTGTCTGGAAGAGCTTCATTCCTAAGGTAATTCATGAGCTCAGCGTTTTGTATAACTGATCGATAGAACGTGGCAGGCCAGCTATTGATCGCGGTCTGCTCTGCCATAAATAGGAAGCCATCCAAGAGCTCCGTAAGTTCTTGTTTTGCATGGCTGCGATTATAGGCGACGTATCTCAAAAGCTGAATATATTTGGATCGACAATACTCCTCCATACGAGTAGGTAATTCCAAACCGCTCAGATGTCGAGTGACCTGATTTGCCAATGCTGGAGAAAGTGAAGAGAGAACCTGGAGTTCAAAGCGCACAGGTGATGAAAAAGGTGGGACAATCCTTATGTACATTACCGGCGAAGAAACCATATCGAAGTATGGGTGCAAATATTTCTTTTCACCCGCAGCGTTTACAAACGTCTCCAACTTTACTCCCTGGCAAATGTCGCACATAGGGATCAGATTCTTCAAGTGAATAGAGAATTCTGGAAAAATATTCTTGGGGAGGTAATGATCTAACGTATTCGGGGTTCCCTCTTCACCGCAGACGGGACATAGAGGTAGACGTGGTGACGGCCGCCTCAATTTTTCAATGTAAGGGATATGATAGCTTCCCTTATTTGTATCTGAGTATAAATTTATTAGCTTTTCCTTATCGCCCGCTGCAATGAAGGACTGTGCAATCTGAACTGGGTCTCCCCCAACTTTGTTATACTTCTCGAGCTGCTGAAACCAAGTGACACAAATACTTTCGAAATATTCCCTATTCTGCCCTCTTTTTCTTTGCTCAATGACATTTTTAAAAAACTCCAAGTCGTCTACCTGAGGCATGGGCAATTTGACGACCATTATATCTTCCTCCCCTCAAAGTTAATTCTTAGCAACATTTCTTCGTTAACTTCCGTCCCTAATGCTTTCACAAATGCCGAGGCACTTCCGTATTCCTTCACTTTGTTTGCCAGCCATGATTCGAACGGCTTGGAAACAGAGCGATCCCCGAAAACATAGGAGGAGATTCGTTGAATATCACCACCGAACGTCTCAAACGGTGGCCGGACAACGTCTCTTCCAAAGTCGTTCTTACGGAAAACATGGACGCAGTTTGCGGGGATTTCGCGTACCGTTACTAAAGAATGAGTGGCGATAATAGCTTTCGATGCGAATCGTCGTAACACGTCCTTGAGAAGTGTAATAAGGGTGATTTCTAAATTTGGGTGCAAGAAAAGCTCAGGCTCATCAATCACCAATAAGCTGTTATTCCGTATCGCTCCCAAGATATTGATTACCATGAAGGAAAACATTCGCTGACCAGAGCTCAGTTCAATTATCTTCTTGCCCTTCAAAAAAATCACACCTTTCTCCGCGTCGACAAACTCATGGATCAAACTAGCCGTTTGGTTGCCGACTTTTATTTTTGAAATTTGCAGATAGCTGGTCTCTTCTATAGTTATTACTGTGAAATCGAGGCTACTCGAGAGCAACCAATTAGCGGCGATAGGAGACAGGTTGCGATGGTCTTTCTTAATCGCAATAGCCATTTCATCGAAATCAATCGCCTCTTTTAAAACTTGAAATGCCGTTTCGACTTTTTGGTTCCTGTTTGGCAAAAAATAGTGATTATGGTCTTCCTGTAAGCATTCAATTATTGAGTATACGGCATCGGATGATGGTAGATTCCTGCTAATTTTCACCGATACATTTCCGGATGCGTCAACTCCCCGTCGCCGAAAACCAAAATACTTATAGACCTGCTGATCTTTAAGACCGGAAGAGCTAAGATCGAGTACAAAGTCTTCAAATGGACTATAAGATAAAATTATCAACCGTTCCAGATTTGGGTGCTTGTCAAAAGGTTTATGCCCCACCCTTTCGAGGTACTTCGGATCACCCTTCCCAATCCGTAGCCAATACTCGACAAATCTTTTTAAACTATAAGATTTTCCGATGCCATTTGGACCAATCAAAACGTTTATATCATAAGGTAAAATTTGAGAGTTAAACCTGAATTTAACGTTCCATGGGGGGCCATCCTCCGCCGGCATAGCTAACGCAAAGTCCCCGATCTGATATTTTTCGTTTGAGTGAAAAGCCTGCCATCCATCTTGAAAAGCCTTGTTTGCTCCCGACTCTCGCAACAGAGATATTCGAAAAACATCGGAATCCATTAATCTCGACATTTCAGGATCTGGCGGCCCAATTTTTATGCAGACCACATCGCGCAGCTTAATTACCGTATCCCGCGCCTGATCTAGGCCGTACTTTGCAATCAAAGCACCATAGAAATCAATATCCGAAGGTAGGGAAATGTAATTCTCATTGGGTATTGGAAACTCCCCATTCCATCCTTCGGCGACCTTTTTATCGAGGTATTGACCTGAAAAATCAGTATTCTCAATGTAGATCTTTATATAAACTGACAGCTCCAGCTCTTCGCCGTCGCAAATTACCGCGCAAGGGAATTGCGTTTTATAGTTATAATCGTCCCAACGATCATAAAATAATGCGATGAAATTTTTGTTCTGAGATTTGAATTCCTTGAACTTCAAATCCCGGCCGTTTCCGAAATATTTTATTTTCATCGCCGCCCTCAGCTACATTGTTCAGCTTATCTTTCAAACCCATCTCAATGAAATGGCTAGCGTAAAATCCTGCTCTGCCGCAACGTGTTTCCAGACATTATCATAGATATTTCCCTCTGACAATAACCGCGAAAACTGCGCGTAATAATTGGTGAGAATTTCTGCATTGGCTGGACCGCTTCTAATGATTTACATCAAGTGACTTCTGTCTTCTGACTCACATCGCCTGTAGATAGACCATGACGTAACGCATAGGTAGGCCACTGAATAGCTCGTTATCGAAGCCAAGTTAAGTTCGGACGACTTCCTACCAGTTGATCGAGGCGAAGGCGATTTTCCCGCTAAGGTCACGGCAAATAAAAATTAAACGCTATCTGGCTCCAAGCATTCAATGAGGTTCGTGTGGTGTTGTCAGAACGGAGCCTTCCTTACGCAATGTAACGTAGTTTTTCGTATTGAAAAATTCGGCCTGCCGGCAGCCGTGCTGGGGCAGAATGTCCGGGCTCATTTCACTTTCACGGACTTCCAGATGAAACCAACCGTAGCGCTCAGTATCGCCCTGGCCCTGGCCGCCAACGCCGCGCATGCCCAGACGACTCCCGCCGCCGACCCGATTTCCACGCTGGTGGGCCAGCTCGAGCTGGAGAAATACAAGGCCACCATCAAGAGCCTGACGCAATTCGGCGACCGCCGCCAGGGCACGCAGCGCAACCGCCAGGCGCTGGACTGGATCGAAGCGCAGCTCAAGGCCTATGGCTGCGCCAACGTCGAGCGCCTGCAATACCAGTTCACCGAGCCTGCGGTGCGCGGCAAGCCCGCCGTGGCGGCCGGCGGCGGTGCAGGCGGCCCGCCAGGCCAGGGCGGCAGTACGCTGTTCGGCCGCCGTGCGCCGACCGGCGTCAACACCGATCCGATGAAGCAGCCGGACGAGCGCCTGCGCGCGCTGAACGCGGAACAGACGCCGCAGGGCACCTCGCTGCGCGAGAACGTCTACTGCACCAAAATCGGCAAGACCCGCCCCGACGAGATGTACATCGTCAGCGCGCATATGGACGGCATCGGCTTTGGCGAAGCAGCCAACGACGACGGCTCCGGCACCGCGCTGGTAATGGAGCTGGCGCGCATCTTCAGCCAGCCTGGCGTGGAAACCGAGCGCTCGATCCGCTTCGCCTTGTGGAATAACGAGGAAACCGGCTTGAACGGCGCCGCCGCCTACGTCGAGCAGCGCAAGAACCTGCAAGGCATCGAGTCGCCCAAGGGTTCCGGCAAATACCCCGAGCCGCGCTGGCTGGGCATGATCCAGCACGACATGATGCTGTTCGACCACGGCATGCCCATCCCCAAGCTGGACGATGCCGGCAAGCCAGTGCTCGATGCCAAGGGCAATCCCGTCTACGTACTGCCCAAGGAGCAGCGTGCCGAGGCGGACGTGAACATCGAGTTCCAATCCAATTCGAAACAGGCGGAGGGCTCGGCCAAACTGGCCTGGGAATTCCGCGCCGCGAACGACAAGTATGCGACCAACTATCCGGCTGCCGTGGGCTTCCACATGACCAACACGGATTCGACGCCGTTCATGGACCTGGTGCCTTCCATCTCCCTGCGCGAGAACGAACGCGGGCAGCAGATCGGCGCCGGCTGGAACCCGCACTGGCACCAGCCGACCGACCTGTATTCGAACTATTCGGACAAGGACTTCCTGCTTGGCCTGAACGCCGCGCAGACCACGCTGGCCGGGGTGGCCAGGCTGGTTGGTGCCAAGGTCGTCAAGCCTTAACGCCACATCGGGTCGCTCGCCATCAAGGCGGTGACCCAGTCGGTGAAGGCGCGCACGCGGGCCGACAGCCTGCGTGCATAAGGATAGACAAGGCTGATCGGCATGCTGCCCAGCTGCCAGTCGGGCAGCACTTCCACCAGCGCACCGCTGCGCAAATGCTGGGCCGCTTCGGCGCGCGGGATGTTGAGGATGCCCAGTCCCGCCATGCCGGCCGCGATGTAGGCGGCGGCGCTGTTGAAGCGCATGGCCGGCGCCTGCTCGATCACGTAGCGCTCGTCGCCGCGCTGCAAGGCCTGGATGTGCTGGCGGCCCGTCGCCGCGAACACGAAGCCCAGGTAGCGGTGCGCCGGCAAGTCCTCGACGCCCGCCAGCGGCGGCGCGGACGCGACGTAGGAAGGCGCGGCGCACAGGCAGAAGCGCATCTGCCCCACCACCCGCGCCACAAGGTCCTGGTCCGCCACCGGACCGCCGCGCAGGGCGCAATCGATCCCCTCCTGCACCAGGTCCACCACGCGCTCGCCGCAGCCGATATCGAGCTGCAGGTCGGGGTAGCGTGCCGCGAACTGCGGCAGCGCGGGAATGACCAGGGCCGTGCCTACCGGCGACGGCATTTCCACCCGCACCCGGCCGCGCAGGTCGTGGCGCGAGGACTCCAGTTCGTCCAGGTCGTCCAGCAGGGCGCGGGCGCCTTCGTAGTACGCCGCGCCGTCGGTGGTGGGCGACACGCGGCGCGTGGTTCGGTGCAGCAGCTTCATGCCGAGGTGGGCTTCCAGGCCCTGGATCTGGCCGGAAATGGTGGTCTTGGGCACGCCCAGCGCTTCGGCCGCACCGACGAAACTCCCTACCTCAACGATGCGGCAGAAGGCCCGCATTGCCTCCAGGCGGTCGAAAGCCATGATTATCCTGATTCTCGTACATTCAAAACGAATATCGCCAGTTTATCCGCGATCCCGTCCGGATTAAAGTGGATTCATCACAACCCAACGGAGGAATTCATCATGCAACGCATCGACTACTTCAAAGCCGCCCCCACCGTCATCAAGGCCATGATGGGCCTGGAACGCGCCGCCAGCGAATCCGTGCTGCCGCTGTCCCTGCGCGAGCTCGTGAAGATCCGCGCTTCGCAGATCAACGGCTGCGCCTTCTGCATCGACATGCACAGCAAGGATGCGCTCAAGCACGGCGAGGACGTGCGCCGCCTGCTGGCCCTGTCGGCCTGGCGCGAAACGCCCTTCTTCGACGAGCGCGAGCGCGCCGCCCTGCTGTGGACCGAAACCCTGACCGAGTTGCCGAAGCACGGCGCGCCGGACGAGGTGTACAGCGCGGTCGCAGCCCAGTTCAGCGAGCAGGAACTGACGGAGCTGACCTTTGTCATCGGCGTCATCAATGCCTGGAACCGCTTTGGTGTCGGCTTTGCAGCGGAACTGCCGGCAAGTTAACTCGCCGATAACGGTTTTGGCGTAAATACCACGGAAAGTCCGGAAAGGCCACGCTTCCCTGCGTGGCCTGAACCCGATCTGATAGTATGCTGAGCGATCTTTCCAACCTGAAACAAAGTGTCGCCGATGCACGAAACTTTCCTTGAAGACGGCAAGCCCATCGTCCTTACCATGGACCTGCAGGGCCGCCTGACCTATGCCAATTCGACGTTTACCAGCGTCAGCGGCTACTCCGACGAAGAACTCCAGGGCCGCCCGCAAAGAGGGCTGCAGCACGCCGACATGCCGGACGACGTGGATGCCGACATGCTGCGCACCACGCTGTCCGGCGAGCCATGGCGCGGCCTGGTCAAGTACCGCTGCAAGGATGGCGGCTACTTCTGGTGCATCGCCAACGTCACCCCCGTGATCGAGAAGGGCCGCACCACCGGCTTCATGTCGGTGTGCACCAAGCCCAAACGCGAACAGGTCCAGGATGCCGACCGCTTGTACCGCGCCGTCAAGGGTCCGAACCCGGATGGCCTGCGCATTGTGCGCGGCGGCGCTGCACCGCGTGGCCGCAAGAAGATCATCAAGGCGATGCGCGACATTTCGCTGGCACAGCGCATGGCGCTGTGCTTCGGCAGCATGGCCTTGCTGGCCGTGTCGATGGCGGCGCATGCCGTGCTGCCTTATTCCGAAACGGCACTGCACGTGCAGGCGCTGCTGCTGGCGGCGCTGGCCTTGTACGGCTGGTACAACCTGCACCAGGCCATCGTGGCGCCGGTACAGGCCTGCATCAATGCCACCCGCATCCTGGCCGGCGGCGACCTGACCACGCGCATGGCGGTCGACCGCCACGATGAACTGGGCCAGCTGCAAGCTTTCGTGCGCCAGCTGAACCTGAACCTGGCGTCCATCCTGGGCGACATCCGCGGCAATTTCGCGCTGACCCGCAGCACCACCACCCAGGTGCGCACCGCCAATGCCGACCTGGCGGCCCGCACCGAAGCGCAGGCGTCCAACCTGGAACAGACTTCCGCCCATATGGGCCTGATCACCGGCACCGTGAGCCAGACCGCCGACAACGTGAACACGGCAAACGGCGTGGCGAAGGAAGCGACGGCCTTGGCCGAACGCACCGGCGTGGCGGTGGCGCAAGTGGTGACGGCGATGGAAGAGATCCGCGCATCGTCGAACAAGATCGTGGACATCATCGGCCTGATCGACGGCATCGCTTTCCAGACCAATATCCTGGCGCTCAATGCAGCGGTGGAAGCGGCGCGCGCGGGAGAAAGCGGGCGCGGTTTCGCGGTGGTTGCCAGCGAGGTACGCAGCCTGGCGCAACGCAGCGCGGCGGCCGCCAAGGACATCAAGCTGCTGATCGATGCGTCGGCCCACAAGATCGAAGGCGGCGCCAGTGTGGCCACCACGGCCGGCAAGGACATGGATGCGGTGATCGCCGCCATCGGCCGCGTGGCGTCCATCATGGGCGACATCCGCGGCGCCACGCGCGAACAGAGCGATGGCGTGAACCAGGTCAAGGACGCCATCGTGCAGCTGGATGAGGTGACGCGCCAGAACAGCCAGATGGTGGAGGAAGCATCGGCCGCCACCGGCGTGCTGGACCTGCAGGCGCAGGCCGTCGCGAAGGCGCTGGAAGTGTTCAAGCTGCCGCCGCAGGGCAAGCCCGCCGCCACCGGCCGGCCGGCGGCATCGGCGCAGCGCCAGGTCGGCTTCCAGTCCGGCGCCGCGCTGGCCCGCGCCTGACGCGGCCCTTACTCGGGCGACTCCACCTTATATCCCCTGGCCTTCAGCTCGGCCAGGGGCCCCTTCGGATCCAGCACAACGTGCAGCGACAGCACGGCGAAAGTCGAGTTGTTCGCTTCCAGCGCCCGCTCCGCATTGGCCAGCCAGTTGTTCCACAGGGTCTTCTCGACGTTCTGCAGCTGGGCATTCGACTTGAACGCCGCGTTGTTCGTGACCGCTTCCTTGCAGGCTTCCGCACGTTCGGCGAAGTCCAGCGAGGCGATCTTCGACATGTCGCCAACCGCCCAGGCATTGGCCCGCACCCGCATGGCGTCGATGTCAGACTCCAGCTGGTCGACCGTCTTGACGAAGCACTTCACATCCGAACCCGATGAATGCTTGAATGCCTTGATGGTCCGGTAAGGGTCTTCCAGCTCGTTCTCCACATTGCTGGACGTGGTCTTGACCTTGTACTTCTGCGCGAGCTTGTCGATCGCTTCCGTGACGGTGGTACGCGTTGTCAGGCCATTCTTTTCCAACCCTTTGCTGTAAAGCTTTTCGGCAACGAACATGGGGCGCTGGCGTTCGATGCCATCGTTCTTGCCGATGTATTTGGCCTTCAGTACCTGCCAGCGGTCGTAGGTCTCGGCAGGCAGCACATCAATCAGCTTCGCGCCGTCGGGATTGTCCTGGAAGCCGATCGCCAATGGCAGCGCCTTCAGCGAGCCCCACAGGCCCAGGGTCAGGCCGAACCTTGGCCGGGGCAGGTACTCCTGCGACCTGGACAGGATTCCTTCGACTTCGTGGGACCGCCACTCCATCTTGATCGGCAGCGGCGAGTAATCGGCAAACACGTACATCACGTGTTCGCCCTTGCTGACCTTCCACAAACCCGGGCCGGGTCGCTGGCCCGTGATCACAACCTTTTCGCCATCAGGCTCCGGAGCTTCCTCCTGCGCCCACGCACTGGCCGCCAGCAGGCTGAATGCCAGGGCGGAAATCACTTTCATTGTCATCCTCTTACTCTTTCTAAATGGTTAAGAGAATGGCAATGTTACCTCATCGCCGGGCTGGGATGGCCAGGGTGTGGACCGGCACGCCCTGGTCCGAAACGACTTTGACGGTCAGCGTGCGCTGCGTGGCCTCGACGCGCGCCAGCTGGTCCTGGCCCAGGACCAGCAAGTGGTAGGCGTGCGCCTTATCCGGTGCGTGATACGAAAACGCGTGGTCGTGGCCAGCGATCACCAGGTCGACGCCGGCCTGGTTGGCCAGCGCGGTCCACGCCGCGCCGTTATCGGGCAGCCAGCCCCAGTCGCCCTGGTGCATTGCCACCACGCGGAATGGCGCACCGGCGAAGTGGCGGTCGCTTGCCGCGTGCGTACGCAGCCATGCCAGTTCGGCTTCACGGTATGGCACTGTGCGGTTCAACTGGGCGTAGACGTTGGTGTCGTCGGGCTTGTCCTCGGCGGTGTCGAGCACCAGCAGGTGCACCGGTCCCATGGCGCGCCCGTAGTAGTAGCGGCCCTCCGGCGCCGGCACATAGCCAGCCAGCTGGCGCGCGAAGGCACCGCGCAGCTCGTGGTTGCCGCGTGCGAACAGCAAGGGCTTGCCCGCCCCCAGCGCGGCGAGCGTGGGGCGCAGCCATTTGGCAAACAGCTGCTCTTCCGAATCGAGCCAGTGGAAGGCGTCGCCCAGGTGCAGCAGCGCATCGGTGCCGTTCCAGTCGACCATCTTCATCAGGCGGCCGATGCGCGCGGTGTCTTCGTGCGTATCGGTGACGACGCTGAACGCCACCCGCTCCTGACGCGGATCGAAGGTGGTGAATCGGGCGGGCGCGCTGCTGGTGCTCAGGCCCTTGTCGGGCCAGTAGGGCTTCAGCTTGACCACCCGGGTGGCGATGGCTTCGTAGGTGTAGCGCTTGCCGGGCGTGAGTCCGGTGATGGTCACCACATGCCGCTGGCCGACCGGCACCAGGCCGTCAACCTGCGGCTCGATCTCGCGCACCGTGGCGCCATCGTCCAGGCGCACCTTGGCGTGGCTGGGCGCATCGGTCATCCACACCACCGATACCGCCGTATCGGACAGCGCAGACAGATACGGGCCTTCCGTGAAGACCGGCCTGGTGTCGAACACCTTGTAGGGCTCCGACTGGGCGGCGGGCACGCCGGGCAGTGCCAGCGCGGCGAGGCCAATGCAAAGGGAGGCCAGCACTGGCCGCGCGAACGCCATGCTAGTAGCGGTCATCGAAGGCGAAGATCGGCTTGCGCTTGCTCCATAGGCCCCGCGTGAAGTCCGGGAAGTCCAGGGTCTGGAAGTTCTGCGCAATCGACTGCTCCGACAGCGGCGTGATGGCGCTCCAGGTCACCGCATCGTAGATATCGATCGGCATCGGCGCGCGCGCCTTCAGCGCTTCCACGAAAGCGTGGATCACGAAGTAGTCCATGCCGCCGTGGCCTGCGCCGGCCGCTTCGCCGGCGTACTTGCGCCACAGCGGATGGTCGTACTTGTCCTGGTAGGCCTGGAAGTCCTCCCACTGGTGCGGCTTGCTCTTGCCTTCGATGTGGATGGAATGGTTCACGTCCATCCACAGGCCGTCGGTGCCCTGCACGCGGAAGCCCAGCGAGTAAGGGCGCGGCAGCGAGGTGTCGTGCTGCAGCAGGATGGTCTCGCCGTTCTGGCAGGATAGCGTGGTGGTCACGATATCGCCCAGGCTGAACTTCACCTTGCCGCTCGCATGATCGGCGCCGCCCTGCTTCACCACATAGTCGTGCAGGCCGCGCGCCTTGGTGGCGAAGCTGTTGATGCGGGTGAAGCGGTTGCCGCGATTGATGTTGGTGTACATCGCGCACGGGCCGATGCCATGGCTCGGATACAGCTCGCCGTTGCGCTGCACCGAGTGCTGCGTGCGCCACTTGGCTTCCGACCAGCCCTTGTCGCCGAACTCGACGCCGCCGCCGTAAGGCTTGGCCGGGTCGCCGCTGTTGAACTTCACGGCGCGCAGGTCGTGCTGGTAGCCGCCCTGCAGGTGCACCAGCTCGCCGAACAGGCCGGCGCGCACCATCTGCAGCACTGCCATCACGTCGCGCCGGTAGCACACGTTCTCCAGCAGCATGTAAGGCGTGCCGGTTTTCAGCTGGGTGTCCAGCACGTCCCAATGGTCCTTCAGGGTCACGCCGGCCACCACTTCGCAGCCCACCGGCACCCTGGCCTGCATGGCGTCGATCGCCATCTGCGCATGCCATTCCCATGGGGTGGCGATGATCACGCCATCCAGCTCCTTTGCGTCCAGCATGCGGCGGTAGGCGTGCTTGTCGCCGTCCTCGCCGAAGGTGCGCGGTTTCGGCTTGCCGGCCTTGTCGAACTGCGCCAGCGCCTTGCCCAGCATGACCGGTTCGATGTCGCACAGGGCCGCCACTTCCACGTCGTCGCGCCGCACCAGTTCGCGCAGCAGCACCTGGCCGCGCATGCCGGTGCCGATCATGCCGAGGCGGAGCTTCTCGCGGCCGCCGGCCGCAAACGCGGTCGGCAGCAGCAGGCTGCCCGCCAGCGCGGCGCCGGCGGTGAGGAAGTGTCGTCGGTTGAATTGCTTGTCCATCTTCTCAAAGCCTTTTCAATATTGGATGCAGGTTACCAGAACTTATAGCTGGCCGAGAGCGCGAAGGTGCGGCCGAACAGGTTGTGCTGGTGGTTGTAACCTTCCCAGCCGTTCGGGTCGTAGTACGGCATCTTGTTGGTCACGTTCTTGATGTTCAGGCCCACATCCAGGTTCTTCACCGGTTTCCAGTTGAAGCCAAGGTTGACGGTGTAATACGAAGGCTGGCCGCCGCACAGGTTTTCCGGCATCGCCACGCCGGCCGCCGTGCAGTTTTCCGGCGTGTTGTCGGTATCGTACTCGCCATACGCCCACTTGGCCTTGCCGGTGTAGTTCACGAACACACTGGTGATGAAGTTCTGGTAGCTCCAGTCGGCATTCAGCGTGGCGCGCAGGCGCGGCGAGTCGTAATAGCCCACGTAATTGCCGGAGAAGCCGGTGCCGTCATCGTAGTTGTAGGTTTCGCGCTTGCGGATTGTGAAGGCGGCGCCGGTACCCAGCTTGCCCCAGCCGCCCAGCGACCAGCGCGCACGCGCGTCGATGTCGAAGCCGTCCAGCAGGGTGCGGCCGCGGTTGGAGTAGGAGTTGATCAGGCCACCCAGGTTGCCGACCGAGTACTTCGGCAGCGCGCCGGTGCAGGCGGCGGCATTGGCGGGGTTGGCGCACATGGTGGCCACGGCTGCCATGTTGGCGCGGTCGGCATCGGTCAGGTCGTTGCGGATCGCCTTGTCGGTGCCGGCCAGGGCGGGACCGTACTTGTCCACCAGCTCGGTGAACAGCTGGTTGAAGTCCTGGCGCACGATCTCGTTGCGGCGGTACACGAACCAGTAGTCCAGCGAGATGCTGACATCCTTGGCCGGTTGCAGCACCAGGCCGAGGGTCGAGATCTTGGCCTTCTCCGGCTGCAGGTTCGGGTTGGGCGGGGTCAGGCCGCCTACCGTGGTCGAGCAGTTGGAGTTCAGCAGGGTCTTGCCCAGGTCCTGTTCGGCCTTGGACACGGACTTCATCAGCAGGCGCGCCATGGCGTTGGTTTCGTCGCAGCGCACGGTATCGCGGATGCCGCCGACCTGGGCGAACACGCCGCCGCTGCCCGATTCGGCCAGGTTCGGTGCGCGGAAGCCTTCCGAGTAGGTGCCGCGCAGCATGACCTCGGGCAGGGCGCGCCATTGCACGCCGATCTTCGGCGCCAGGTTGGCGGAGAAGTGCGGGTACTTGTCCAGGCGGGCCGCCGCGTTGACTTCCAGCTTGTCGGTGACCGGCACCACGACTTCGCCGAACAGCGCGCTGACGGTGCGCTTGCCGTCGAACCAGGAGCCGCCCTGCTGGGTGATCAGGCCATTGGCCGCATCGGCATTGCCCGGAGTGTCGAAGCTTTCGCGCATCAGGTTGGTGCCGAAGGCGGCGCGCACTTCGCGGTCGCCCAGGTTGAACAGCGTGCCTTCCACCTTGGCGTCGAAGGTGATCAGCTTGGTCCACGACTGGATGTCGAAGGTCGGGTAGGCTTCGCGGATCAGGGCTGCATTGGCTTCGCTGATTTCGCCGAACTTGTAGGCCGGGTTGTCGGAAATGTAGGTGCGGCCGGTGACGGGGTCCTTCCAGGTCGGGCCGAAGGCCTTCTCGAAGCCCTTGGTGTTGACGTTGATGGTCTGGTACAGGGTGGAGTGGCTGCCGGCCACGCCCAGCGCGGTTTCGAAGTCCCAGCTGCCCGTCAGGTGGCCTTTCAGGCCGGCCAGCACGCGATAATTGTCGTCGAGGTTCTTCTGGCCGAAGTGGCCGACGGCATCCTGCAGGATGTAGTTCAGGCCTGCCGCGCCGCCCATTTTCGCTGCCATGTCGGCGTCCAGCTTGCCCTTCAGGTAGACGTTGTTCGGGCCCAGGTAAGGGTAGCTGAAGGTATTCAGCTTGGTGCCGGTGTTGCGCGAGAACCAGTTGCTGGTGGTGCCGCTGTTGAAGCTGCGCGGGCCGTTCTCGCCGCGCATTTTGATGTGGGTGAAGGCTGCTTCGGCGAATGCTTCCAGGTCGTCGCCGAACTTCTTGCGGCCGGACAGGAAGCCCGTGACGCGGTCGGATTTTGGTCCGGTGTCCAGCGCATACGGCAGGTTGTTCCACACGCAGCGCGTGCCGGATGCTTCGGTGATGAAGGTGGAGCAGCCGCTCACCGCGCGCTGGGTGCGCGCATTGTTCTTGGCCGGATCGAACACGAAGAAGGTGCCAGGGTTGGGCTGGCCAGGCTCGCTGCCCACGCCAATGCGGAAGTTCGAAATGAAGCTCGGGTTGTTGACGTAGAAGTACTCGGGACGCTTGTCGTGCGTATCGGCCAGCGCGATGCGGTCGCGCTGGTAGACGTTCAGCGAGGCCATGATGTTGTAGCCGTCGTTGCCGATGTCGCCCTGGCCGTACACCAAGCTGGCCTGGTGCTCGCCATAGGCCGACACTTCCTGCGAGTGGTCGGTGCTGACCTTTGCCTCCAGGCCCTGGTAGTTCTTCTTGGTGATGACGTTGATCACGCCTGCCACGGCGTCCGAGCCGTAGACGGCGGAAGCGCCGTCGGTCAGGATTTCCATGCGTTCGATGGCTGCCGCCGGGATGGCGTCGATATTGACGAACATGGTCTGGAAGCCGGCCGGCGCGCCGTAGAAGGACAGGCGGCGGCCATTCAGCAGCACCAGCGTGCCTTGCGCGCCCAGGCCGCGCAGGTTGGCCTGCGAGCCGCCGTCGGAGCCGGTGAACATCGAACGGAAGTCCTGCTGCGCGGGGCGCGCGGCAGGCAGGTTGTCGAGCACCTGCATCAGGGTGCGGGCGCCCATGTTTTCGATCTGCTTCGAATCGATCACCTGCACCGGCGATGCGGTTTCGGCGTTGATGCGTTTCAGGCTGGAGCCGGTCACCTCGACGCGATGGATCTTCTCGCCTTTTTCATCCTTCTTGTCGTCGGCGCCATCGGCCGCCAGTGCGCCGCCTGCCAGCCCAGCTGCTGCCAGCGCAGCGATGATTTTCTTCAGTTCCACATGCCTCTCCTTTGTTTTAGTTTGCAAAACGCCCTCCCCGGTCCGAAGAGGGGTTCGTTCTGGTGACGAAAAAATGCGGTCAGCGCGTTCGGACGGTGGCGCCCTCTGTGCCTAGCAGTACGGCATTGGCCCAGTTGCCGCAGACCTGGGCAGGTTGGGCGCCGCGCGCACCCAGGGTCCGCAGGCTGAGTTGCCTCAACCCGCGCACATCGATTTCCGGCTTGACGACGGCCGGCGCGGTGACCAGGCCGCTGTCGTACAGCAGGCGTTCGCCGCTCCAGACCTGGAACTGCAGGCCGCCGGCGCTGCGGCAGCTGTCGTCCACGCCAAGGTCGGCGCGCAGCAGGTTCCAGTTGCCTTCCAGCTGCAGGTCGATGCGGCTGGATGGGCCGGCGCCCAGGCCCTTGCGGAACCACAGGCCGTTCATGCGCATCTCCTTGCCCTTGCCGGCGGGGCGGTCGCGCAGGACGCCTTTCGGCAGCGGCAGGTCGGACAGGAAGCTTTGCTGTTCGGCGCCTTCCTTGGCGCGGGCTTCCAGGATGCGGAAGGTGGATAGTGCGATGGGGCCGACTTCGGCCGGCTGCATGGCGTTGACGGCCTTGGCCGGTGCCGCGCCAGGCTGGGCGGCCGTAACCATCGGGTCGGTGGCGGCGGAGCCTTCGCCTTCCGGGTTCTGCGTGCTGAGGACGCGGAAACGCAGCAGCCGTCCGGCGGTGGCGGGGAAGCTGATCGTTTGCGTTTCCTTCTGCAGCTTGAGGCGGCCGGTGAAGGTGGGCTTGCCCCATTCGCCGTTGCTGTCGGCGATGTAGATTTCGTAGTCGCGTACCTGGCCGTGCTTCCAGTGCTCGTCTGTGCGGGGAGCGATTTCAATGCCGTCCACCAGGCGGCGCTCGGTGAAGCCGATGGTCCATTCGTGGGCGCCGGTGCGGATGGATTGGTTGCGCGTCGTGCGGAACCAGGTTTCCGGCTTGTTGTCGAAGGCGTTTTCCAGCGGGTGGCCGGGTTCTTCGGCCGGGCGGTTCACCACCAGCAAGGCGTCCGGCGGCAGGGCGCGGCCCACCTCCGGCGCTTGCGGGAAGTCGCCATCCTGCGCGGCCAGGGATTGGGCGCCTTGCACCGTGATGTGCAGGGGTTGGCGGATGTCCTGCTTGGCGGTCTTCACGTACAGCGTGCCGGAGCGGTCCTGCGCGTCGTAGTACCAGCCCTCTGCCGCCGCGTCATACGCCACGCGGTCCGCGAATGCCGGCAAAGTTCGGCTCGCCAGGACGGCCGTCGGACGCTGGCGCGTGAGCATGCGCAGGGCGTAGCTGCGGCGCGGTTCCTGGCCGGCGTAGCTGCCTTCGACCGGCGCGATATCGACGTCGACGCGGGCGGTGGCGCCGCTGGTCGCCTGCATGCGCAGCACCTGCTGGCTGAACGCGCCCTGCTGGTACTGGCGGGTATTGCCGTCGTCCTCGTACAGCGTGAACGAAGACTCGCCGTGCGGATAGAGATCCAGCGTCAGCACATCCTTCGGCTTCTCGCCGTCATACAAAACCTCCGGATACATCGGAAGAATCGCTCCGGCCCGAACGAAGACGGGCAGCTTGTCGAGCGAGACCTGCAGGTCGATATCGCGCCCCGCGGCACCGGCAGTCGCCTGCCGTCCATCCCAGTATTCAAACCAGGTCCCCGCAGGCAGGTGAATACCCTTGCGCCATCCCTGCGACACCGCCTGGCTGCGATACACCGGCGCCACCAGCAGATCGCGCCCCAGCAGGAACTGGTATTTGTAAGCCTCGGTAAAGGCCGACGGATCGCCGGCGTAATCCCACATCATCCCCCGCACCAGCGGCGCGCCAGTCTGCTCCGCCTCGCGCGCCAGGGTGTACATGTACGGCGTCAGGCGCAGCTTGAGCTTGAGGTAGCGCCGGTTGATGCTGCGGTAAGGCTCATCGAACCACCACGGATGCTTGCGCTCCGCCGCCGACCACCCCGACATCCCCATCAGCACCGGCGTGAATGCCTTCCACTGCAGGTCGCGGGTATAGGTTTCCGGGCTGCCGCCAAAGATCGCATCGACGTCGCCGGTGGCATACGCCTGGCCGGACAGGCCCGAGCCAACCAGCGTCGGCACGTGCCAGCGGATGTAATCCCAGCTCGCGCTCTGGTCGCCCGTCCAGGCCACCGCGTAGCGCTGCGTCCCCGCCCACCCCATCACGGTCCAGATGAAAGGACGGCTGTCCGAATTATTCAGGATGCCGTCGTAGGCCGACTTGTTGGCATCCAGCGAGAACTGATAACCCTTGCCGGTCCACGCCACATCCAGCTTCTGCACGCGGGTACCGGCGGTGCCGACTTCCCACGCAATCTTGTCGACGCCGTTCTCCGTCCACAGCCCGGTGCGGAAACCGTACTTCGCCAGGCCCTGCACGGTCTCCGGCAGGTTGGTATAACCGCAGCCATAGCCATCGTTCGGCAGGATCCAGCCGCCCGGCATATCGTTCTCGCGGTACTTGCGCGCCACCGAATCGACGACGTCCGGCGTCTTGCCGGTCGGCCCATCGCTCCAGCCTTTCGGCACGGTGCCCGGCTTCTTCACATTGTCGCCATCGTTGTAGCAATCGGCATCGCCGTATTCCAGCGCCCAGCGCGGCAGCATGCGCGCCCGTCCCGTCCACTCGGTATACAGCGCCAGCACATCGCGCACGTCCTTGCCGACAAAGTAGTAGGCATCGAAGCGCGGTTCGGCATGCTGCAGCGCCACCACATCGTGCTGGCGCAGGTCGTAGCTGCCGTCGGCCCAGGTATTGCGCAGCATGCCCCAGCCGCGCGAACTCATCAGGAACGGCGCCGGGCTGGGACGGTCGCCCTCTTCCCAGCCGCCCGAGTAGGACACTTCCAGCTGGCGGCCCTTGAATTCGTAACGGCCATTTTGCTGGCCGCCGCCGAAGAAGCGCTCCGCCTTGTCGCTGGACAGCGTCTGCACGCTGGTTTTCTCGCCCAGCTCCAGAGGCTGCACTTCGCGCCACAGCGGGTGCGCCTCGCCCGCGCGGTACAGCGTGAAACGCACCGGATTGCGGTCGATGCGCAGGCTCAGTTTCGCGGTGCGCAGCAAGATGTGGTCAGGCTGCTCGCTTACGCTATGCTGGATATGCGGGGCCGGCGTGCCGACCACAATGCTGGCCGCCTTGTCGCCGGCATCGGTCAGCTTGCCTTTCGGGCCTGCCCAGATGCGCAGCACATCGTCCCGCAGCAGGCTGACGCGCACCAGCGCGCCCGACTCGGTCGCCAGGTCCCATTGCCGGCCGCCGGCATCGGCGCTAAAGCTGCGCAGCTTGCCGAGCGGTGCGGCCAGCGCGGCGCCGGAAGCCAGCGCCAGGACGGCGGCGGCGATTGCAGTGCGGGTGAGTCTCTTCATAAGCCTGCCTGATTTGCAAGGATTCTTCGTTTGATGGACGTACTTTAGGAATAAAAGCAAAAAAAATCAACAAAAAGAAAGAAAAACGCATTTTGTACGGCATTTTCTGCATATTTATCTTTCGTTTTATGGATTTTTCAGCGCAGCACCTTTCGAATAGTCGCGTTACCGCAACGTCCAGTGCCGATTTCGGCCACATCGGCGACGGTTGCGGCACACGGCGCACGGCCCTATATCTTTCGCTTTTCTTTCGTATTTGACTTTTCGAAATATCTTATTTATGCTTTCTCCTCACCGATAACTTTTCTTTTTTCGATGACTACCCTCCTCCAGCGTGACCCGCAAGCCTGGCGCGACATCCGCGGCCTCGACACCGCCGAAGAAATTGCGCAGCAGCCAGCGCTGTGGCGCGAACTGGGCACCATCCTGCAGACCCGCGCCGCCGACGTGGCAGCCTTCCTCGGCGGCTGCCTGCACAATCCGCAGCAGCGCGTGATCCTGACCGGCGCCGGCAGTTCCTGTTATGTGGGCGAGATCGTGGCCGACGAATTGAACGCCGCCTGGCCGGCGCAAGTGCGCGCCGTGGCGACCACCAGCCTGCTGACGCACCCGGAGCTCTACCTGGATGCGGACGCGCCGACCCTGCTGGTATCGTTTGCCCGCAGCGGCAGCAGCCCGGAAAGCCTGGCCGCCGTGGAGCTGGTGCGCGAACTGGTAAGCGACGCGCGCTTCCTGAACATCACGTGCAATGCGCAAGGCCAGCTGGCACGCCAGGGCGATACCGACGCGCGGACCTTCAACCTGCTGATGCCTGCCGCCAGTTGCGACCGCGGCTTCGCCATGACCAGCAGCTTCACCTGCATGCTGCTGGCGGCCCTGTGCACCCTGGGCCGCGGCGAATGGCGCGAGCACATGCCGGCGCTGGCGCAGGCCGGCGAGGCTGCCCTGCGCGAGTGGGCAGCCCCAGTGGCCGCCCTGGCGGCGCAGCCGGTGCAGCGCGTGGTCTACCTGGGCAGCGGCCCGCTGGAAGCACTGGCCCGGGAATCCGCGCTGAAGATCCTGGAACTGACCGGCGGCCGCGTGCTCGCCATGTCGAATACCGCGCTGGGCTTCCGCCACGGCCCCAAGTCGGCGCTCAACCCGCAATCGCTGGTGGTGGTTTTCCGCAGCAGCAAGGCGCTGGCACGCCGCTATGAGGAAGACTTGCTGGCGGAACTGCGCCGCGACGGCGTGGCGGGCCGCGTCGTGACCGTCGGCAGCGATGCCGATATCGGGCTGCCCGCTGCCGCGCTGCCGCCGCAGCTGACGGATGCGTGGCTGGCCCCACTGTGGCTGCTGATGGCGCAGCAATACGCGCTGCACCAGTCGGCCGCACTGGGCCTGACGCCGGACAATCCTTTCGCCGACGGCACCGTCAACCGCGTGGTGCAAGGCGTCACCATCTACCGCCATGACCAGTTCTGAACAGCGCGGCTACCACGGCATCGATATCGGCGGCACCAAGATCGAGCTGGTGTCGTGGGTCGATGACGGCGGTCCGCTGCGGGAAGCCTTCCGCGAACGCATTGCCACGCCCGGCACCGACTTCCACGCATTCGTCGGCGCCATCAAGGGCCTGGTGGCGCGCGGCGATGCCGCCCTCGCTGCCCTTGGCACGCAAGCCTCGCCCGCTCCGGTCGGGATCGGCCTGCCCGGCATCATCGACAGCGCGACCGGCCGCCAGGTCAGCTCCAACGTGCCCGCCCTGAATGGCCGCCTGGTCGTGCCGGCGCTGGAAGAAGCGCTGGCGCGCCCCGTCTTCATCGGCAACGATTGCCAGTGCTTCGCCCTGTCCGAAGCGCAGGGTGGCGCCGCCGACGGCCTGCCTTCCATGTTCGGCGCCATCATCGGCACCGGCGCGGGCGGCGGCTACTGCGTGAACGGAAGGCTGCAGCGCGGCTTCAACGCCATCGCCGGCGAATGGGGCCACTGGACCGTTCCCGCGCCGCTGCTGGCCCTCTACAAGCTGCCCGTGCTCGACTGCCCCTGCGGCAAGAAGGGCTGCCTGGAGCGCTATGTCTCGGGGCCGGGCCTGGGCAAGCTGCACGCCCACCTTGGCGGCGACGGCGCCGAACCCTTGGCCATCGTGGCGCGCGCCAACAATGGCGACATGCTGGCCGCGCAGGCGCTGGCCATCCACCTCGACCTGCTGGGCCATGCGATGGCCGGACTGGTGCTGGCCTACGACCCGCACGCCATCGTGCTGGGCGGCGGCCTGTCCAAGCTGTCGCACCTGTACCAGCAACTGCCGGCAGCCATCCGCCGCCACCTGTTCCGCGGCGTGCAGGTACCGCCCGTGCTGCCGCCGCGTTTCGGCGACGCCGGCGGTGCGCGCGGCGCGGCCCTGCTGGCGCGCCAGCAAACCCAGTAAGCGAAGACAATGAACCAGCCAGCCCCACTCTCCCCCGTCCAGCAAATCGTGCAGGCCCACCGCAGCGGCCAGCCGGTCGGCCTGTACAGCGTCTGTTGCAGCCACCCCACCGTGCTGCGCGCCGCCATCCGCGTGGCCACGCAATACGGCACGCCGCTGCTGGTGGAAGCCACCTCCAACCAGGTGGACCAGTTCGGCGGCTATACCGGCATGACGCCGGCGCAGTTCCGCGACTACGTGCACCGCCTGGCGCAGGAGCAGGGCTTCCCGGCCGAACGGCTGGTGCTGGGCGGCGACCACCTCGGCCCGAATGCCTGGCAGTCGCAGGACGCGGCCAGTGCCATGGCGCACGCCGACGTGCTGGTCGAGGCTTACGCGGCAGCCGGCTTCCACAAGATCCACCTCGATTGCAGCATGCGTTGCGCCGACGACGCGCCGGTGCTGGACGACGAGACCGTGGCGGCGCGGGCCGTGCGCCTGGCCGCCATCGCCGAGCAGGCGGCGGCGCGCGCCGGCCTGCCGCCGCCGGTGTACGTGATCGGCACCGAAGTGCCGGTGCCGGGCGGCGAAAGCTCGCTGGAACAGGCGCTGGCCGTCACCGCACCGCAGGCGGCCGCGCGCACGCTGGACGTGCACCGCCGCGCCTTTGCCGGCGCCGGCCTGCACGCGGCATGGCAGCGCGTGATCGCGCTGGTGGTGCAGCCAGGCGTCGACTTTGACCAGGCCAATGTGCAGCACTACGATGCGGCCGCGGCGGCCGAACTGTCCGCCTTCGTTGCCGGCCAGCCCGGCCTGGTGTTCGAAGCCCACTCCACCGACTACCAGCGCGAATCGGGACTGCACGCCATGGTGCGCGACCATTACGCCATCCTCAAGGTCGGCCCGGCTGCCACCTTCGCCCTGCGCGAAGCCTACCTGGCGCTGTGCCTGATCGAGGAAGCACTGCTGGGCAAGGAGCAGTCGTCGCGCCTGATGGACGTGCTGGAAGCGGCCATGCTGGTCAAGCCGAAGCACTGGCAGAAGCATTACACCGGCAGTCCCGCAGAACAGCAGCTGATGCGCCGCTACGGCCTGTCCGACCGCTGCCGCTACTACTGGGGCGAGCCGGAAGTGGCGGCCGCCGTCAGCCGCCTGTTCGCCAACCTGGCCGGCCGCCGCATCCCGCTGCCTTTGCTGAGCCAATACCTGCCGGAGCAATTCCTGGCCGTGCTGCAGGGCGACCTGGCCGCCGAGGCGCAAGCCCTGGTGGAGCACAAGGTCGGCCGCCTGCTGGCGCAATACGCGCGCGCCTGCAGCGCCAACGCCGCCGCCGTCGCCCCGCACGACGCCGCGCCTGCCTTCTGTTAAGCTGTTGGCGTTTTTGACATCCAGCGACAGAAGACATGCGAAATACCAGCCAACGCCGCGAAACCATCCTGCAGGCGATCGTACAACACGGCTCGGTCCAGGTGGCCGAACTGGTGGACAAGCTTGGCGTCTCCGCCGTCACCATCCGCAGCGACCTCAGTGTGCTCGAGTCGCAGGGCCTGGTGCAGCGCAGCCACGGCGGCGCCCTGCTGGCGCGCACGCCGCCCACGGAACACAGCATCCGCCAGAAGGATTCCCTCAACCAGGCGCAGAAGGAACAGATCGGCCAGCTGGCCGCGCGCATGGTGCAGCCGGGCGACAATGTCATCATCGACTCCGGCACCACCACCATTTCGCTGGCGCGCCAGCTGCGCAACGCGCAGGACGTCACGGTGCTGACCAATGGCCTGAACATCGCCTGGGAACTGGCCGATGCACCGGGCGTGGACCTGATCCTGACCGGCGGCCGCCTGCGCAAGCAGTCGCTGTCGCTGCAGGGCGCCCAGGCCGAAGCCTGCCTGTCGGCCTACAACTTCGACAAGCTGTTCCTGGGCGTCGACGGCTTCGACCTGCAGTTCGGCATCACCACCCACCACGAGGCGGAAGCGAACCTGAACCACAAGATGGTGGAGCGCGCCAAGAAGGTGATCGTGCTGACCGACGCCTCCAAGTTCGGCCGCGTGTCGCTGCACCGCATCGTGCAGCTGGACCGCGTGCACACCGTCAT
>CBHWEO010000052.1:0-24998 GCA_966112955.1 uncultured Duganella sp.
CATGTCCCTGCTGGCGCTGCTGGCCTGGTTCGGCGGCCGCGAAGACCAGCTGCACGCGCCGCGGCCCCGTGCAGCTGGCTCGCCGCTGGCCCGCCGGGGCCGCATCCCTCTGCTGGCGGCGCTGTCGGGCGCGGTGCTGCTGGTGCAACTGGCGCTGGGCGCCTGGGTCAGCTCGAACTACGCGACGTTGGCCTGCACTGAATTTCCGACCTGTGCCGGGGCCTGGGTGCCGCCGATGGACTTCGAACACGGCTTCCACCTGTGGCGCGAATTGGGCAAGACGGCCGCCGGCCACTACCTGCCATTCGAGGCGCTGACGGCGATCCACTGGGTACACCGCAATTTCGCCGCCGTGGTGGTGCTGGTGCTGGGCGCGACAGCCTGGCAGGCATGGCGCGTCGAAGGCCTGGGCAAGCATGCGCGCTGGCTGGCGGCGGTACTGGCACTGCAGGCGTTTACCGGCGTGGCGACCATTTATTTCAACTTCCCGCTGGCCATCGCGGTGGTCCATAACGCGGGGGCGGCAGCCCTGGTGCTGTTGCTGACCATGATAAACTACAGGGCTAAGTACCTCGCTGCGCCCGCCTACCAATAAGAATGAAATCCTCGACCTCCCGCATCGCCCAGTTCTGGGCGCTGACCAAGCCGCGCGTGACGCAGCTGGCCGTGTTTTGCGCCGTGATCGGCATGTTCCTGGCCACCGACGGCATGCCCGACTGGCGCGTGGTGATCGCGGCCACCGCCGGCATCTGGCTGCTGTCGGGCGCCGCCTTCGCCGTCAACTGCCTGGCCGAACGCGAAATCGACGCCCGCATGGCGCGCACCGCGCGCCGCCCGATGGCGATGGGCGACATCACCGTGCCGCAGACCGTGGTGTTCGCGCTGGTGATCGGCGGCGCCGGCATGTGGATCCTGCACCAGCTGGTCAACCCGCTGACCATGTGGCTGACCTTCGTCACCTTCGTCGGCTACGCCGTGATCTACACCATGATCCTCAAGCCCGCCACGCCGCAGAACATCGTGATCGGCGGGCTGTCCGGCGCCATGCCGCCGGCCCTGGGCTGGGCCGCCGTCGCCAACGACGTGCCGATGCAGGCCTGGCTGCTGGTGCTGATCATCTTCGTCTGGACCCCGCCACACTTCTGGGCCCTGGCCATGTACCGCAAGGCCGACTACGAGCGTTCCGGCCTGCCGATGCTGCCGGTGACCCACGGCATGGGCTTCACCGCCTTCCACATCTGGCTGTACTCGATCATCCTGGCCGCCACCACGCTGCTGCCGTTCGCCGTGAAGATGAGCGGCCTGATCTACCTGGCCAGCGCCATCGTGCTGAACGGGGTGTTCCTGTACTACGGCTGGCGCATCTACAAGCATTACAGCGATATCGTGGCGCGCAAGGCCTTCACCTGGTCGATCATCTACCTTTCGCTGCTGTTCGCGGCGCTGCTGGTCGACCATTACTTCAAGTTCTGAACACCATGAAAAAACTGTTTGCAGCGCTGTGCATGCTGCTGGCCCTGGCGGCCTGCGGCGACAAGCAGCTCAAGTTCGAGAACACCGACCTGACCGGCCTCGGTTACGGCAAGGGGTTCGCGCTGAACGACCATGCCGGCAAGCCGGTCACGCTCGAAAGCTACAAGGGCAAGGTGGTGGTGCTGTTCTTCGGCTTTACGCATTGCCCGGACGTGTGCCCGACCACCATGGCGGAAATGTCGGCCGTGATGAAGGAGCTGGGCCCCGACGCCGACAAGGTGCAGGTGCTGTTCGCCACCCTCGACCCCGAGCGCGACACCAAGGAACTGCTGGCGCAATACGTGCCGGGCTTCGATCCGCGCTTCGTCGGCCTGTACGGCACCCCGCAGCAGGTTGCCGCGACCGCGAAGGAGTTCAAGGTGTTCTACCAGAAGGTGCCGGGCAAGACGCCCGACAGCTACACCATCGACCATACCGCCGGCAGCTATGTGTTCGACAAGAACGGCAAGCTGCGCCTGTTCCTGCGCCATGGCGGCGGCCCGGCCCCGATCGTGCACGACCTGAAGCTGCTCGTCGCGAACTGATTTCCTGCTAAGCTTAGGGCATGGAAAAACGATTTCAGCCCTACAGCCGCCTGGCGGCCATTGTCTTCCTGGTCATCGGCTGCCTTTACGTCCTGCGTCCCTTCCTGGCCGGCATCCTGTTCGCCGCCGCCATCGCCATCTCTTCCTGGCCGCTGTACCAGCGCCTGCTGGACCGCCTGAAAGGCCGGCGCACGCTGGCCGCGGCGGTGATGACGGTGTCGCTGGTGCTGGTGATCCTGGTGCCGCTGTCGCTGGTCACCTGGAATATCGCCGACAGCGCCACCCACTTCTACCACGGCGCGCGCGAGGCGATCGAATCGGGCGGCTTCGAGCCGCCGGCCTGGATGCGCGGCTTGCCGCTGGTCGGCGATGCGGTCGACTCCTACCTGCGCCAGATCCTGAGCAGCAAGGAGGAATTGCTGGCCGTCGCCAAGAAATACATGGAGCCGGCCCGCACCTTCCTCCTGAATAGCGGCATCGTGTTCGGTTCCGGCGTGGCCCAGGTCAGCCTGGCCGCCTTTGTCGCCTTCTTCCTCTACCGCGACGGCCACAACATCGTGGCGGCGCTGGACGTGGGCATGGACAAGATCATGGGCGAGCATGCGAAGGAAGTGTCGGAGACCGTCAGCCGCACGGTGACCGGCGTCATGTATGGCATGCTGGGCACGGCGCTGGCGCAGGCCGCGGTGGCGGCGATCGGCTTCCTGATTGCCGGCGTGCCCGCCGTGGCGCTGCTGTCGGTGGCCACCTTCATCTTCTCGCTGGTGCCGGTCGGGCCGCCGCTGATCTGGGGCGGCGCCGCCATCTGGCTGTTCTCGCAGGGCATGACCGGCTGGGGCATCTTCATGCTGGTCTACGGCACGCTCGTGATCAGCGGGGTGGACAACGTGGTCAAGCCGATGCTGATCTCGCGCGGCTCCAGCCTGCCGTTTGCGCTGGTGCTGCTGGGCGTGATGGGCGGCGTGCTGGCATTTGGCTTTGTCGGGCTGTTCATCGGGCCGACCTTGCTGGCCGTGGCGCTCGGTCTGCTGCGCAACTGGACGCAGGTCAAACCGGTGGTCCCCGATACCAAGCCTTAATCCTGCTCGTCGGAATCCGGCGGCTGGTTGCGCGGGATGACCTTGACCAGCAGGATGCGCGGGCCGTTCATCTTTTTCACGACCAGGTCGAAGGTGTCGAACTCGACGCGCTGGCCTTGTTTCGGGATGTCGCCAAGCTTCAGCATGATCAGGCCGCCCACCGATTCCACTTCGCCCAGGCCCAGTTCCTCGTTCTCGATATCGGCGCCGAGGATGCGTTCGAGGGAGAAGATCGGCAGGCTGGCCTTGCCGATCAGCGAACCGTCCGGCTGCTTGAGCCAGTCGTTTTCATTGAGGCGGAATTCGTCGTGGATTTCGCCGACCATGGCGCCCAGCAGGTTGTCCAGCGTGAGGAAGCCCACCGGGCGCTTGCCTTTTTCGCCGATCAGGGCGAAGTGCGGCGCGCCATCCTTGAAGCGGCGGAACAGCTCCAGCGCCGGGGTGCGGGCCGAGATGGTTTCCACCGGGCGCAGGAAGCCGGACAGGTTCTTGATTTCCTTGCGCGACTGCAGCGCGAAGAACAGGTCTTTCAAGTGCACCACGCCCAGCACGGTGTCGCCTTGTTCGTCGAAGTAGGGGTAGCGGCTGAAGCGGTTGCGCACCACGGTGTCCAGGTTTTCGTCAATCGAGCGGTCCGCATGCAGGGCGATCACCTCATTGATCGGGCGCATCAGGTCGGCCACCCGCAGCTGGGAGAAATCCAGCGAGTTGGCCAGGATGTTGCGCTCCTCCTTGTTGAACGATTCGCCGGGCTGGCTGGTGCGCAGGATCAGCTTCAGTTCATCGGTGGAGTAGTGCGATTCATGGCCGCCGGCTTCGCCCAGGCCGGCCACGCGCAGCACCGTGTTGGCGCTCTGGTTCAACAGCCAGATGGCGGGATACATGGCCCAATAGAAGGCGTACAGCGGAATGGCGCTCCACAGCGCGATCGCTTCCGGAATGCGGATGGCGAGCGATTTCGGCGCCAGTTCGCCCACCACGATGTGCAGGAAGGAGATGGTGACGAAGGCGAATACGAAGGAAATGCCATGCACGATTTCCGGCGAGGTGATGCCGATGAACGTGAGCAGCGGTTCCAGCAGGCGGGCAAAGGCGGGTTCGCCGATCCAGCCCAGGCCCAGCGAGGCGAGCGTGATGCCAAGCTGGCAGGCGGAAAGGTAGGCATCGAGCTGGCCGTGGACCTTGGCCAGGATGCGGCCGCGCAGGCCCTGGGTCTTGGCGATGGCGCGCACGCGGGTGCGGCGCAGGGTGACGATGCTGAATTCGGCGGCGACGTAAAAGCCGTTCAGTGCTACGAGGAAGAGTGCGAAAACGACTAGTAAAAGGTTGTCCATAGGCGCCCTAAGGCGGGGAGTCGAAAAACCTCTATCTTAGCCGACCCGCAGCCCGGCTCGCGTATTTCTGATAATTTCTTGGCAGAAATCTATGCTTGCGGGGCCAGGCCGCTGGCCTTGCAAATGGCCAGCAGGCGCAGGGCGAGGGCGCTGTCGCCGGCCGCCCGTTCGCGCTGGACGGCGAGCAGGGCGCGCTGCGCCTGCAGCACGGGCAACTGGTCGCTCATGCCGCGCCGGGCACGGGCCTCGGCCAGCTCCAGCGTGGCGCGGGCGCTGGCTTCGCGGGCTGCCAATGCCTGCTGGCGCTGGCGTTCGGCGGCGTAGGCGGACAAGGCGTCGTCCATCTCGTGCCAGGCTTTGAGTACGGTTTTCTGGAAGTGGATGGCGGCTTCCTGCTGTTCCAGTCCGCGCAGTTCGACGGTCGCGCGGCGGCGGCCATTGTCGAACAGCGGCAGCTGCAGGCTGGGGCCGAGCGACCACTGGCGGCTGCCCCAGTCGCCGAACTTGCCTGCATCCAGCGACTCCAAGCCAAACGAGAGGCCAAGCGTCACGCGTGGGTACAGGTCCGCCACCGCGATCCCGATGCGCGCGGTCGCCGCTTGCAGGTGTGCTTCCGCCGCCTGGATGTCCGGCCGGTGGCGCATCACTTCGCCCGGCACGCCCAGCGCCAGGTCCGGGCCGGCCACCGCGCCTGGCCCGGGCGCCAATTGCACTTGCAGGGCGCCTGGCGGCTGCGCGAGCAGCATGGTCAGCCTGTTGATGGCGGACGCTTCGAGTTCCAGTTGCGCCGGCAAGCGCCCTTGCACGTCGGCGACGGCCAGCTGCTGCTGCTCCACCTCCAGCTCGGTGGACAGCCCGCCACGCCGGCGCGCCGCGGCCAGTGCCGCCATCTCCTGCGCCGCCGCCAGGTCGGAGCGCAGCAAGGCTTGCTGGCGCTGGGCCGCGCGTAGTTCGTAATAGTTGCGCGCCACTTCCAGCTGCACTGCCAGCTGCACCTCGCGCAGCATCGAGCTGGCCTCCGCCATGCCGGCATCGGCTGCCTCCACGCTGCGCCGTACGCGGCCCCACAAGTCCAGCTCCCAGCTCGCGTCGAAGCCGGCCTGGTACAGGTCGAAGGGATCGCTCAGTTTTTCGATCAGCGCCTCGCGGTTGGCCGGCCCGATCGCATCCACCATGCGCGTTCCTGCGCCGGACTCGGATTGCCGCTGCCGTGCCACGCCGGCGCGCGCAGCCAGTTGCGGCCCCTGGGCGGCCGCCGCAACATTGCGCGCCATCCTGCTTTGCGCGAAGCGCAGCGCCGCCGCGCGTACGTCGAAGCTGGCAGCCAGCGCCTGTTCCTGCAAGCCGCGCAAGACGGGATCGTCGAAGCGGGCAAAGGACTGCGCGCTGCCCGCCGCCAGGCCGGTGTCGCGCAAGGACGCCTCGCCGCCATGCCAGTCGCCATAGGCGGCCGGCGCCGCCACGTCGGGCGCGTGGAAGTCCGGCCCGACAGCGGCACAGCCGCCAAGCGCAAGGCAGAGCAGGGAAATGATCGGTCGTTTCATGATGGATCCAGTTCAGGCAAGCCGGTGGCGGAACAGCCAGGCCGCCAGTGGCAGGGTAATCAGTGCAATCAGCAGCAGCGGCACCATGTCCGGCCACAAGGATGCGAGGCCGACGCCTTCCAGGTAGACGCGCTGCACCATGTCGATGGCGAAGCGCAGGGGATTCGCCATCGTGACCACTTGCAGCACTTCCGGCATATTGCGCACCGGCGTGGTGAGGCCGGACAACAGCATCATCGGCATCACCAGCACGAAGGTGTACAACATGGCCTGCTGCATGTTCAGCGACACGGCGGATATCGACAGCCCGATGCCGACGCTGGCGACGGTGAACAGCGTGAGCGCCGCATAGACCGACAGCAGCGATCCCGCCATCGGGATGCCGAACCAGAGCCGCGTCACCAGCAGGATCAGCGTCGATTGCAACAGGCCGATCATGATGGGTGGCAGTGCCTTGCCGACCATGATGTCGGCCGGCGTCAGCGGCGTGACCAGCAACTGGTCGAACGTTCCCTGTTCACGCTCGCGGGCGACCGAGAGGGCGGTCAGCAACAGGGTCTGCAGCATGCTGAGCGCCGCGATCATGCCGGGCATCAGGTACCAGCGCGTTTCGAGGTTGGGGTTGAACCAGGCACGCGACTCGACCCGCAACCCGGGCTGGCTGCCGCCATGCCTTTCGCGCCAGGCGCGATTGAAGTCGGCCACCACGGCGCCAACGTAGGCGGCGGCCGATCCGGCCGTGTTGGAATTGCGTCCATCGAGCACCAGCTGCAATGGCGCGACGTCGCCGGCGTACAGGCGGCGTTCGAAATCGGGTGGGATGCTGATCGCCAGCAGCGCTTGCTGGCTGTCGATCGCCTCGCGCAGCGCGGCCTGTGTCTCGAAAGCGACCGCGCGGCGGAAGGTGCCGCTGGCATCGAGCCTGGCCAGCAGCTCGGCCGATGCGGCACTGTGGCTGGCGTCGTTCACCGCGTACGAGACGTAGCTCAGGTCGTACGTAGCGGCGTAGCCGAACAGCAGGCTTTGCACGATGGCTGGCACCACCAGGATGAAGCGCGTCTTGGGATCCTTGAGCACGGCCAGGAATTCCTTGCGAACGATCACCGCGATGCGGAGGAAGAATGCAATCATGTTCAATCCAATCGCTTGCGGGTCACGGCGCGCGCCACGCCGAGCAGCAGCACGGCGTAGGCGGCGAGGATGGCGCAGTTGCGCAACACCAGCGGCCAGACATTCCCGGCCAGGAACAGGGTCTTCACCAGTTCCATGAAATAGGTGGCGGGCAGGACGCGGCCCACCACCTGCACCGCCAGCGGCACGTTGCGCAGGTCGAACAGGAAGCCGGACAGCATCAGCGAGGGCATGAAGCTGCTCACCAGGGCGAGCTGGCTGGCCAGGAACTGGTTCTTGGTGGCCGAGGAAATCAGCAGGCCCATGCCGACGGCTACCAGCAGGTAGAGCATGGAGGCAAGGACGATCACCAGCAGCGATCCCTGCATCGGCACCTTGAACAGGAAACGCGCCGCGGCCAGGCACAGGAACAGCCCCAGCATGCCGACGCAGAAGTAGGGAATCACCTTGGACAGCAGGATTTCCACTGGCCGCACCGGTGTGACGAACAGCGCTTCCAGCGTGCCGCGCTCCCATTCCCGCGCCATCACCAGCGCGGTGAGGAAGGCGCCGACCAGGGTCATGATCAGCACGATGAGCCCGGGCACCAGGTACCAGGTGCTGGTGTTGGCGCTGTTGTACCACATGCGCTGTTCAATGCGCACGGCGCCGTTGGCCGGCAGGGCCTCGCCGCGGGCGGCGCTGCCAAGGCGTTCGGCGCGGCGGGCGTTCCATTGCTGCAGGGCGCCGTTGGCGTAATTCAGGATGATGCTGGCGCGGTTTGCTTCGGCGCCATGCACGATGACCTGGACGGCGGCACTGCCTGCCGCGGCGTCGCGCGTGAAATTGGCGGGGATGCGCACGATGGCGTCCACGCGGCGCTCGCGCATCTGGGCTTCGGCGTCGTGCATCGATGCGACGGGCAGGGCGGCGAAGGACGGCGACAGGTGCAAGCCCGCCACGGCTTCCTGCGCGGTTGGCGAGCTGTCTTCCATGACGATGGCGATGGGGGCGTTCCTGACGTCCAGCGACAGGCCGTAGCCGAAGATCAGGATCAGCACGATGGGCAGGACGATGCCGATGGCCATGTTCGATGCGTCGCGCAGCAGCTGGCGGAATTCCTTGCGCACCAGCGCCGCCAGGCGGGTGTGGAAGCCTTTGCTCATGGGGCGGCTCCGTTGCGGTGCTGTTCGACGATGGCGATGAAGGCGTCCTCCATATTGCCGGCGCCGCCGGCCTGTTCGCGCACTTCGCGTGGGGTGCCGATGGCGAGCACCTTGCCGGCATCCTGGATCACGATGCGGTCGCAGTATTCCGCTTCTTCCATGAAGTGGGTGGTGACCACGACCGTGACGCCCTGTCCGGCGAGTGTGGTGATGCGGCGCCAGAATTCCCGCCGCGCCAGCGGGTCTGCGCCGCTGGTGGGTTCGTCCAGGAACAGCACTTCCGGTTCGTGCAGCAGGCCGGTGGCCATCGCCAGGCGCTGCCCGAAGCCGCCGGGCAGTTGGCCGCTCGGCATGTGCTCCTGGCCGCGCAGCTGGAATTCTTCCAGCACCTGGCTGGTGCGTTGTTTCAGCCGCTTGCCGTGGAGGCCGTAGGCGCCGCCGAAGAAGTCAAGGTTCTCGGCGACGGTGAGGTTGCCGTAGAGGGCGAATTTCTGCGCCACGTAGCCGACTCTCGCACGCGCCTGGGCGCGGGCGTGGCGCAGGTTGACGCCGGCCACTTGCAGGAAGCCGGAGGTGGCTGGCAGCAGGCCGCACAGCATGCGGAAGGTGGTGGTCTTGCCGGCGCCGTTCGGGCCGAGCAGGCCGAATATTTCGCCGCGCGCGACGCTGAAGCTGGTGCTTGCCACGGCGGTGAAGTCGCCGAACTTGCGGACCAGGTCGCGCACTTCGATCATCGCACCACCTCGCGCCGGCGCCTCATCTGCCCCAGCCGGTGGCACTGCGCGCCGTGACAGCGCGTCTTTAAGCCAATGAGGCCACCAGGCCGGGGCGTGCAGCGATGGTACGTTCACGGTCGCCGCCACGTCGCCTTGCGCCGGCAAAGCGGCAATCGACGGCGCGGCCGATCGCTCGCCTGAAGCCGCAGGCGCCGGTTGCAGCGCGGCTGACACGGGCGGCGGCAGATCCGGCGGCGATGGCGTCGGCCCAGGCCCGGATTCTGGCGAGTGCTGCGGTACGGGCAAGCGCACGTCCGGTGGCGATGGCACGGCCGCCGGCGATGGTTCAGGCGATGGCGGCGCCCCGGCGGCGCTGCGGGCGCCGGGGGCGGCGCGCAGGAGCATCATGAAGCCATCCTCCAGCCGCGCGGGAACGGGCGTGGCTGGCAAGCCGCCGAGCAGTTGCGCCACGGCGGCGTCGGAAGCCTCCGCCCGCCGGATGTACCGCACATGCCCGCCCTGCGGCACGGCATCCACCACCACTTCCCGCGCATCGATCAGGCGCGCCTGCAAGGCGCGGGCCGACTCCCCGACCCGCGGCGTAACGCAGAAACACAGCCCCTCCGCCCGCGCCAGCAGCGCGCCAGGCGCGCCAGATGCCAGCAAGCTCCCCTCATGCATGACAAACACTTGCGCGCAGCGCTCCGCCTCATCCATGTAGGATGTGCTGACGATCACCGACAGCCGCTCCTCATCGACCAGCTGCTGCACGATCTCCCACAGCTCGCGCCGCGACAGGGGATCCACGCCAACCGTCGGCTCGTCGAGCAGCAACAGCTCGGGCGAGCGCACCAGCGTACAAGCCAGTCCCAGTTTCTGTTTCATCCCGCCCGACAATTTGCCCGCCGGCCGGGCAGTGAAGCGCGCCAGGTCGGTCATGTGCAGCAGGCGCGCGAACCGTTCGCGCCGCTCGTCCGCAGGCACGCCATGCAGGTCGGCGTACAGGTCCATGTTCTCCTGCACGCTCAAGTCTTCATACAGGCCTAAGCGCTGCGGCATATAGCTGATGCGGTCCTGCACCGCCTGCGGCTGCGCAGCGACGTCGATGTCCAGCACCGACAGGCTGCCGGCACTTGGCGCCAGCAGACCCGCCGCCATGCGCAGCAGCGTCGTCTTGCCCGCGCCATCCGGCCCCACCAGCGCCGTCAGCGCGCCGGCCGGTACTTCGAGCGACACGTCGCGCACCGCCACCACTGGCGCCTCGGCGCCTTTGACGGTGAACTGGCGCGACAAGCTTCGCGCCGAAAGGACGGCAGGATGCATGGCTAGCGCCCGAACGCGATCCGTACGGTCGCCGGCATCCCCATGCGCAGCACATCGGCCTTGTCCTCCGCCAGCACGCGCACCTCGTACACCAGGGCAGTACGCAGGTCCTCCGTCTGCACCGTTTTCGGCGTGAACTCGGCCACCGAGGAAATGTAGCCAACCTTGCCTGCCAGGGTCTTGCCCGGCATGCTGTCGATGGAAATGCCGGCCGCCATGCCCGGCTTGATGCGCCCAAGGTCGGTCTCGCGCACATAGGTCCGCACCCACTTCGGGTCGGCAATCGCCAGCGTGTAGGCAGGACGCTGCGGCGAGGCCATGTCGCCGGCCTCCATCAGGCGCGCCCGCACCACGGCATCGACGGGCGCTTTCAGCGCCGCTTCGCCAAGCTGGAACTGCAGCAGCGCGATGGCAGCATTGGCGGCATCGAGTTGCGCCTGCGCCTGCGCGATGTCTTCCCGGCGCGGCCCGTGCCGGGCCAGCTCCTGCCCCTGGCGCGCCTGCTCGAGCGCCGCCTGCGCGGACTTGGCGCGGGCCTGCGCGGCGTCGACGTCCTGCTGGCTGACGGCGCGGCCCTTGCTGTCCTGCTGCACCGCCAGCACCCGTTCCAGCTGCTGGCGTGCCAGCTCGGCATCGGCTTGCGCGGCGGCGGTGCGGGCGCGCGCCTGTGCCAGTTCCTCGGGCCGCGTGCCGGCCTTGAGGCGGGCCAGGGCCTGCTGCAGGGCGCCTGCCTGGGCCTGGGCTTCGGCCAGCCGCAGGCGCAGGCCGCGCGTGTCCAGTTCCGCCAGCACTTCGCCGGCACGCACTTTCTGGCCTTCCTCCGCCAGTACGCGCGCCACCCGCTCGCTGGCGGGGAAGGCCAGCGCCACCTGCCGCAAGTCGACATTCCCGTACAGGACCAGTTCCTTGTCGCTGGCGGCCGGGCGGCTCCAGTACCAGGCACCGGCCGCCGTCGCCGCGAGCGCCACAATGGCAATTCCAGCAATCTTTTTGTTCATGGCAGAACCTCCTGCGGAAATTCTACATCAAATTCAAATTTGGATTTGAATTTCTTTTCGACGTACAATGCGAGCCATGCAAAAGAAGACAGCCCCCCGAGCCGGCCGCCAGGACGGCGACGCCACCCGCCAGGCCTTGCTGGACGTGGCGGGCCAGGTGTTTGCGGAGCGCGGCTTTGCCGATGCCACCAGCAAGGAAATCTGCGCTCGCGCCGGCACCAATATCGCTGCCGTCAATTATCACTTCGGCAGCCGGGGCGCGCTATATGAAGCCGTGCTGGTGGAAGCACACCACCATTTGCTCAGGCTTGAAGACATGCAGGAGATCACGGCGCGCGACATGGCGCCGCGCGACAAGCTGCGCGTGATCTTGCGCGGCATCGTGCAACGCGCCACCGGGCCGGACGCGCATTGGGGCGCCCGCGTCGTGATCCGCGAACTGATGTCGCCGAGCGAGCACGCGCCGGCGCTGGTGCACAAGGCCATCGCGCCGAAAGCCATGGTCATGCTGGCGCTGGTCAGCGAGATCCTCGGCCTGCCGCCGGCCACGCCCGGCCTGCAGCGCGCGCTGTTCCTGCTGATGTCGCCCTGCCTGGCCTTGCTGGTGGCGCCGCGCGAAATGCGCAATGGCCTGTTCCCGGCCCTGTCCAGCGATGTGGAAGGCCTGGTGGACGACATGATGGCGTATGCCGGCGCCGGGCTGGATGCTATCGCGGCGAAGTATTCAGCATCGCCTCGACCACGGGGTGGCTGATCCGGCGCTCGCTGGAAATGGCATAGAACTGCTCGCGCAATTCCGGGGCCGGGCCCACCGGCAAAGCGCCGAACTGCTCCAGCATGTCGCGGGCCAGCGCCGCCGGCGCGAAGAACAAGCCCATGCCGCTGCGGCCAAAGGTGTTCAGCATGGCGCTATCCTCGAATTCGCCCACCACGTCGGGCCGCACCTCCTGCTCCAGCAGCCAGGCGTCGATGCGCCCGCGCAGCGCCGTATTCCGCGTCGGCAGCAGGATGGGCGCCCCATTCAGGCTGGCCGGGAAATCCCGGCCGTACTTGCGCGCCAGCGCGCGCACCCCGAACAGCTGCATCTCGCTTTCCCCCAGCAGGTGGCTGAACACGCGCAGCGAGGCGCTGGCCCGCACCGGGCGGTCGGTCAGCACCACGTCCAGCTTGTGCAGCGCGAGTTCGGCCAGCAGGGCATCGAATTCGCCTTCCGTGCACACCAGGCGTACTGGCTGGTCCGGCGGCAGCGCGGCCTGCAGGTAGTGCGCCGCGATCAGCTTGGGCATGGAGTCGGAAATCCCCACTGTCAGGCGGATCTTGCCGGCGTCGACTTCCTCCAGCGCTTCCTGCATGCGGTCGCCCAGCTGGAAAATCTGCTCGGCATAGGTCAGCGCCACCCGTCCCGCTTCAGTCGGCACCAGCCGGCGCCCCTGCTGGGTGAGCAGGGACTTCCCGATCGATTGTTCCAGCGCGGCAATCTGGGTGCTGACGGTCTGGATGGCCAGGCCGAGCCGGTCGGCGGCGCGCGTGACGCTGCCCTCGGCGGCGACCATGCGGAAGAAATACAGGTGGCGGAAGTTCAGGCCCGTGGTTTTCATGCTTCTGTTTTTCTGAAGTAATACTTCGATTATCTTCTATTTTTTAAAATGCCGTGCGCCCTTAGACTTGCCGGACTAACCAAGAAGAAAGGGGTTACCGATGAAGCACTTCAGGATTTCATTCCTGGTCTCCTTCATCTGTCTTGCAGTCGCAGGGTGGTGGGGGTACCAGCAAACGGGCGTCAGTGGCGCCCTGGCGGCCTTGTGGATCGCCTTCATCTTGAGCGTGATGGAAGTTTCGCTCTCTTTCGATAACGCAGTGGTCAATGCCTCGGTCCTGAAGAACTGGGACGCGTTCTGGCAGAAGCTGTTCCTTGGCGTCGGCATCATCATCGCGGTCTTCGGCATGCGCCTGGTGTTCCCGCTGGTGATCGTGGCGGTGGCGGCGGACCTCAGCATCCCCGACGTGTGGACGCTGGCCCTGAACGACCCGAAAGCCTTTTCAACGCACCTGACCAACCACCACGCGGAAGTGGCGGCCTTCGGCGGCATGTTCCTGCTGATGGTGTTCCTGAACTTCCTGCTGGATCATGAAAAGCAGCTGCACTGGCTGGGCAATGTGGAACGCAAGCTGGGCGCGCTGGGCAAGGTGTCTTCCATCGCCATCATGATTTCGATGGGCGTGCTGATGGGAAGCCTGGGCTTCGTGGAGGAATCGCAGAAGCTGCTGGTGCTGGTGGCCGGCATGTGGGGCTTGCTGGTCTACGTCGGCGTGGATGCGCTGTCGACCTGGCTGGAGAAGGAGGAAGAAGGCGGCGTGAATGCCGGTGAGCTGGTCAAGCGCGGCGGCGTGGGCGGCTTCCTCTACCTGGAAGTGCTGGATGCCTCGTTCTCCTTCGACGGCGTGATCGGCGCGTTCGCCATCACAAGCGACGTGGTGATCATCATGCTGGGCCTGGCGATCGGCGCCATGTTCGTGCGCTCGATGACGGTCTACCTGGTGCACAAGGGCACGCTGGAAGAATACGTCTACCTGGAGCATGGCGCGCATTACGCCATCGGCATCCTGGCAGTGATCATGTTGGCCAGCATGAAGTTCCATATTCCGGAAGTGATTACCGGCCTGATTGGGGTGGCGTTCATCGTGGCTTCGCTGTGGTCCTCGATCCGCCATAAAAAACTTGCATTGAAAGCTTGAGACTATGACGACTTTTAACGTGACCGGGGATATCGATCCCTTCCTGCAGGTGTCGATGAAGCAGGGTGAACGCATCTTCTGCGAATCGAATGCGATGGTGATGATGGATGCCACGCTGGAACTGAAAGGCAAGATGCGCGGTGGCCTGGGCGGCGCGCTGATGCGCTCCCTGGCGAATGGCGAATCGTTCTTCCAGCAGAACATCGAAGCCAGCGGCGGCGACGGCACTTGCCTGCTGTCGCCCAACCTGCCGGGCGCCATGCGCGTGCTGGACGTCGGCGAGCGCCAGTACATGATCAGCGACGGCGCCTTTGTCGCCGCCACCAGCGGCGTGGACTTGCGGGTGCGCACGCAGAATGTCGGCAATGCCTTGTTCGGGCAGAGTGGCGGCTTCTTCGTCACGGAATCCGCCGGCCAGGGGCAGCTCGTGGTATCGGGCTTTGGCGCCCTGCACGAAGTCGAGGTGGAGCCGGGCCGGGAAGTCGTGATCGACAATGCCCATGCCGTGGCCTGGGACAATGCGCTGCGCTACGAACTGGCGGTGGCAACCCGCTCCGGCGGCGGCCTGCTGGGCAACCTGGTCAACTCGGTGACCAGCGGCGAGGGCATGGTGCTGCGCTTTTCCGGCCGCGGCAAGGTGCTGATCTGCTCGCGCAACCGTGAAGCTTTCGTGGCGTGGATGATGTCGCACCAGTCCCGCTGAAAGTTCAACTCCGTTAAACGCCCCCATGGCGTTCTTCCTTGCGGTGGTCCTGGCAACAGGCCACCGCTTTTTTTACTGCAGCACCAGCATGCCGGCGTTGTACAGCGCGTGCGCCAGCATGGGCGCCAGCAGCGACCTGCTGCGCTCTGCGGCGCAGGCGGTGCACAGGCCCAGCACGAACACCGGCGCCATCGCCAGCGGCGGGTGGATCACGGCGAACAAGGCGGCGCTGGCGGTCATGGCCTGCCATGCCGGCAGCGAGCGGCGCAGGCCGCCGAACAGCTGGCCGCGGAAAATGAATTCTTCGAAGATGGGCGCGGCCAATATCGCCAGGGGCGCCAGCCAGAACAGCGAAGCGCGCGGCGGCGCGGCCGGCAGGTTGCCGCCGTGGCGCAGGAAGGCCAGCCACAGGGCGCCGGCCGCCAGCGCGGGCAGCGCCATCAGCACGCCCCAGCCAAGCGCGCCGCGCCAGGCGGACGTCCACGGACCGTGCCACAGGCGCGGCACGCCGCTGGCGCCGCTGCGCCAGTACAGCAGTCGTGCCAGGCCATAGACCGTGGCGCCCGCAATAGCGAAGGAAAGTGTCAGCATGGCCAGCGTCAGCGGCTTGCCGGCCAGGTGCAGCAAGCCTGCAACCAGCAACTGCAGGAGGAAGAACAGGATGGCGGCCACGATGCCGTCCGAGGCGGAAACGCGCGGCGGCGGCGAGGCCGATGGATCGAGCAGGTAGGGCAGGGCGTCGCGCGAGCGCTGCCAGAGCGACAGCGCCAGTGAGGCCAGCAGCACGATGGCCGCCAGCCGTATATGCCACTGGCTGCTGGTCAGGGCGTAGGTGTAGAGCGAAGACAGGATCAGGTAGGCGTAGGCGAACGTGGGGCGCACGCGGGCGTGCATGTCCTGCGCCAGGGGATCGCAGGCCCACACCCCGAGCGCCACGGCGATGGTGGCGAAGATCGGGATGCCGGCCAGTACCAGCACCAGTTGCGCCAGCAGGCGGCCATCGGCCGGCACGCCGAACCACAAGCCCATGCCGAACACCGCCAGCGGGTAGACCATGGCCAGCAGCGACCAGAGCTGGGCTTTCTGCGCCAGCATGCTGCCGATGCTATGCGGGTAGGTGTACAGCATCCACAAGGCGTGGCCTTCCGTATTGATGGTCTGGAAGGCCGACAGCATCAGCACGTAGGCGCCCAGGCCGAAGGCCACCGAAGACAGCAGCGCAGGATCGGTGGCGAACTGTCCCAGGTTTTCCACGCGGCCATTCAGCACCAGCTGGCTGCCGAAAATGATCAACGGGATCAGCAGGCTTTGCACCAGGAAGTTGCGGTCCCGGCTCAGCAGGCGCAGTTCGCGGCGCTGCAAGGGTGTACCGGGTGCCCAGGCGGCAGCGCTGGTGCGTCCGGCCCGGGCGCCGGCAGCCGCCGTGCGGCCCGATTCGCGCGAGCCGGTGGCGACCACGCCGTCGGCCAGCAAGGCTTGCAGCAGGCGCACGCCAAGCCACAGCAACAGCGCGGTCTGCGCGGCCAGCAGGGCGGCAAAGCCGAGGGCTTGCGCCGCATCGCGTGTGTTGAGGGCCTGCATCGCGAGGCCGGGCGGAGTCCACAGGGTCCAGGCGGGAAAGCGCGCGGCCCAACCCAGCGTCAGCGTGGCGGTCGGCATGCCGAGGGACATGGCCAGGTACATCAGCGGCATGCTGGCCACCGAGGCGATGGCCTGCAGGTTGCGCAGCTGGGAAGGCGCGAGGCGCAGCCGCAAGCCGGTATCGGCCACCGTGCGCAGCACCGCGGCGCAGGCCAGCAGCGGCAGCGCGGCAGCCGCCGCCAGCAAGGGCGTGCTCCAGCGGTAGCCGGAATGCCAGGCCACCGCCATGCACATCGGCCACAAGGCCAGGATGCCGGAGGGATTGGCCAGCGTGCGTTCGGCGACGCGCGCCAGCAGCAGCGTGCGCCGCTGCAGCGGCAGCGTGACCAGCCACTCCAGGTCCCAGTCCGGCTGCGCCAGCTCCTTGCTGCCCAGCGGCAGCAGGAAGGCGATGCCGAACAGCAGGCTAGCCTGCATCACGACGGCTTGCATCAGCACGGGATGGAAGGGGGCGGCCTGCAATTCCTTGCGCGCCGTCTGCATGGCGGCCCAGGGCGCCGTGCCGGCATCGTCGGCCACGCACTGGCTGCCGGTCGGCAGCCGGCACTGCATGTTGAGCAGGGCGGTGCTGGCTGTGTTCAGGAAGGCGAACACCATGAAGGCAGCCAGCACGCCGGTCACCAGCCAGCGCGCACTCTTCTTGCCGCGCGTGGCCTGCCGCCCGGCGCCGGCCCGGCCCTTGCGGAAGCGCAAGCCGTTGGCGATGTTCAGCAGCCGCAGCAAGCGCAGGCGCGCCAGCAGCCAGAATGCGCGCGGGGTGCTGGGCAGGTCCATCATGCCGCCAGGCTGTCTTCGTCGGTGAATTTGAGGAACAGCTCTTCCAGCGTGCTGTCGGCGCTGCTGGCGCCGCGCAATTCTTCCAGCGAGCCGGTTGCCACCAGGTTGCCATGGTTGATGATGCCGACCTGGTTGCACATGCGCTGCGCCATGTCGAGCAAGTGGGTGGAGACGAAGATGGTCTTGCCGGCGGCGGCGCTGGCCACCAGGCGGTCCTGCACTTCGCGCGCGGCACGCGGATCGAGGCCGTTGATCGGCTCGTCCAGGATCAGCACGGCGGGGTCGTGCACCAGGGCGCAAGCCAGGCCCAGTTTCTTCTTCATGCCCATCGAATAATTGACGGCGAATTCTTCGCCCGCCTCCTGCAGGCCGAATTCCCGCAGCAGCTGCGCGGCGCGCTCCACCGCGGCCTTGCGCGGCATACCGTGCATCTCCGCCACGAATTGCAGGATCTCCCGCCCGCGCAGGAAGTCGTAAAAGATCGGGTTGTCGGGCAGGTAGCCGACGTGGCGTTTCACTTCAGCGGCATCGGCCTGGCAATCCAGGCCGTCCACCAGCACGCGGCCGGCGCTGGGCACCAGGATGCCCATCATCATGCGGATGGTGGTGGTCTTGCCCGCGCCATTCGGTCCCAGGAAGCCAAACACTTCGCCGCGCCGCACCGTCAGCGACAGCGGCTGCAGGGCGGGAAAATCGCCGTAGTGCTTGGCCAGGCCCTGGAATTCGATCATGGCCGCAAGCTCATGCCGATGCGTTCCGTGCGCGGCGCCCAGTTGCCCAGGATGTCGGCGGACACCAGGATGCGCTCGGCGCGGCCGATCAGCAGTTCGCGCGGCACAAAGCCGATGTAGCGCGAGTCGGCGCTGTTGTTGCGGTTATCGCCCAGCATCAGGTAGCTGCCGGCGGGCACGGTGACGGGGCCGAAGTCGCGCCGGGCGTTCACTTGCGGCAGCACCTGGATGCTGTAGCTGGCGCTGGCATTGTGCTCCTTCAGCTGCAGCGCCTGCAGGTCGCCGATGCTGTCGATGTGTTCGACCGCGTTGCCCAGTACCGCGTAGTCGGCGGGCTTGCCATTGATGACCAGGCGCTCGCCGCGGATCTCGACGCGGTCGCCCGGCAGTGCGGCGACACGCTTGATCAGGCGCGTGCGGTCCTTGGGCGAGTAGAAGGTGACGACGTCGCCCCGTTGCGGTTCGCCCAAGTGGCGCACGGAGATGTCGGTCAGCGGCACCTTCAGGTCGTAAGCGATGCGGTTGACGAATACCACGTCGCCTTCCAGCAGGTTGGGATGCATGGATGCGGAAGGAATCGGGTTCCAGTCGGCGATGGCGGTACGGAACACGCCCAGCGTCAGCAGGAAGACGATGAAGCCCTTGTTTTCGCGGATGAATTTTTTCACAGCCCTAGTCTCCGTCTTGGTTCAGGAAACTGCATCATCTTATCAAAACCTTAAACGCTGCTTAGGCCAAAGGCGGCCAGCATCTGGCGCTGTCCTTTGGGCGGCACTTGCAGCGCGCGGCTGTCGAGGTCCTGTTCGACCCAGCCGCGCTTCAACGCCAGTTGCAGCAGGGCCGCACCGAGCGCGCCGCCCAGGTGGGGCTTGCGTTCGCTCCAGTCGAGGCAGGGGCAGGCAAAGCGCCGGCGCAGCTTGCGCAGGGCGGGCAAGTCCAGGCCCAGTTGCGTGAATTGCTGTTCGCCCTGGGCGCTCAGGTCGTAGCCGTCGCCGGCGCCGGACAGCCAGCCTTGCGCGGCGAAGTGGTCATGCAGCCGGACCGCGACCGTGCCCGCCATATGGTCGTAACAGGTGCGCGCATGGCGCAGCCGGTCCGGCGTGTTGGGCTTGAATGCACTGCGCGGCTGGCCGGCCACCACCAGCAGGGCTTCCAGCGCGGCGGCCACTTCCGGGCTGGCGAGCTGGTAATAACGGTGCTTGCCCTGCGCGACCTGCACCAGCAGTTGCTCGTCCTTCAGGCGCGCCAGGTGGGCGCTGGCGGTGGATGGGCTGACTTCGGCCACCACCGACAATTCGGTGGCGGTGCGGGCGTGGCCGTCCAGCAGGCAGCACAGCATGCGGGCGCGGGCCGGCTCGGCGATGGCGCCGGCGATGTGGGCGAGTTTGGAATCCATGGTTCGATGCAGGACGAATTGAGGTTGCGCTTTTTTCAGCATACTGCAATTTCCCGATCAATGCTGGAGGAATGGAATGCAATGGGATGAAACGCGCGGCGTGTGGATCGCCGAAGGCAGCGCGCTGGTGGAAGAAGTGCTCAGCCACCCGGCGCTGCGGGTGCGCCCGCTAGCGGAGCCGGTGCCCACCGCTATCGCCGGCGGCAGCGCCGGTGAAGTGTTTGGCGCCCTGGTGCGCATGAACGACGGCGCGCGCCACGCCGCGCCCAAACTGGCGCTGCAACGCGCGCTGGCCGGGTTCGCGCTGGCGCCGGCGCAGCCGCCCGGCCCGGGCTCCAGCCTGGCGCAGGCACGTGCGCGGGCGGTGGCAGCGCGCCTGCTGGACGAGGCGCGCGGCATCGGCGCCTGGGCGTTCGAGGCGCCCGTCAGCACGGTCGCCAGCCTGCTCGGCTTTGCCGACGCCCAGCTGCCGGCCGTCGCGCGCTGGATGGGCGAATTCGTGGCCTGCCTGTCGCCGCTGAGCAGCGCGGCCCAGCTCGGCCAGGCGCACGCGGCCAGCCTGCGCCTGCTGGCCGCCATGCGTGAACTGGTGCAGGCCGCGCCGCCAGGCTCGCTGGCCGCCGCCGTGGCGCAGGAAGCCGCAGCCGCCGGCTGGCACGACGACTACGCCATCCTGGCCAACCTGGTCGGCCTGCTGTCGCAAACCTATGAAGCCACGGCGGGCCTGCTCGGCAACTGCCTGGTCGCGATGCAGCGGGGCGCCGATGCCGGCGACGCTGCCGCCCTGGTGGCGCAAGTGATGCGGGACGACCCGCCCATCCTGAATACCCGCCGCTTTGCCGCAGAGCGCTGTGCAGTGGGCGGCGTGACAGTCGAGCCGGGGCAGGCCATACTGGTCATGCTCGGGGCGGCGCAGCGCGGCTTCGGCCATGGCCGGCACGCCTGTCCCGGCCAGCAGCTGGCGCAGCAGATCGTCGCCGGCTGCATCGAATCGCTGGACGGCAGGCCGCTGCCCCGGCTGACCTGGACTTACCGCGCATCCGTGAATGCGCGCCTACCGGAGTTCCACCAATGATTGCCGTGATTTTCGAAGTGACGCCCGCCGAGGGGCGCAAGGATGCCTATCTCGATATCGCCGCCAGGCTGCGGCCGACGCTGGAGCAGATCGATGGCTTCATCAGCGTCGAACGTTTCCAAAGCCTGAGCAACCCGGGCAAGATGCTGTCGCTCTCCTTCTTCCGCGACGAAGCCGCGGTGCAGGAATGGCGCAAGGTGGAAGCCCACCGCGCCGCCCAGCAGGCCGGGCGCGACAGCCTGTTCGCTGATTACCGCCTGCGCATCGCCAGCGTGGTGCGCGACTACGGCCTGCACGAACGCGCCGAGGCGCCGGCCGACAGCCGCGCGCGGCACGGCTGATCAGTGCCCGCGCTTCTGCACCAGCGCGCTGCCGACGCCGTGGCGTTTGCCTTCGCTGACGGCGGTAACGGTGCCATCCTGGTTGAAGACGATGGCATTGGCGGCGCCGATCTCCTCCACCGCAGCATCCCAGCGCTGGCCGAAGCGTTCCAGCGCCCTGGCTTGCGCGCTGCCGGTGAAGCCAGGCTCGATGGACGTGGCCTGGCCATTGCGCTCGGAGATGCGCGGCGCGTTGAGCGCGTCCGGCATCGGCATGCCCAGGTCGATGTGGTTGAAGATGGTTTGCAGCACGGTGGTCACGATGGTCGCGCCGCCAGGGCTGCCGATGGTGAAGGCCGGCTTGCCATTGCGGAAGGCGATGGTCGGCGACATGCTGCTGCGCGGGCGTTTGCCCGCTTCCGGCACGTTCGGATGCGGGCCGGTGAAGTCGAAGTCCGTCATCTCGTTGTTCAGGATGAAGCCATAGCCCGGCACCGTGATGCCGCTGCCGCCCCATGACTCGATGGTGAAGGTGTAGGCCACGATATTGCCATCCTTGTCCGACACGGCCAGGTGCGTGGTGTGCGCGCTTTCCGAGAGCAGCTTCGATTGGGCGGCGGTGGCGGGGCGCAGCGGCACGCTCGGGTCCTGCTGGAACAGGTAGGGATCGCCGGCCTGCGCATGGTGACGCGCTTGCGTCGGCTCGATCAGCTCGCGGCGCCGCGCAGCGTATTCCTTGCTGAGCAGGCCTGCCACCGGCGCATCGACGTATTCCGGATCGGCCAGGTAGGCATTGCGGTCGGCAAAGGCCAGGCGCGCCGCTTCCATGTACAGGTGCTCGGCTTTTTCGCGCGGCATGGATTTCAGGTCGAAGCCTTCCAGGATGTTCAGCGCCTCGGCGATGGTCACGCCGCCGCTGCTTGGGAGCGGCATGCCCACCAGTTCATAGCCGCGGTAGGTGCTGCGCACCGGCTGGCGCCAGCGCGATTCGTAATTGGCCAGGTCGGCCAGCGTCATCTTGCCGGGGCGGACCGATACGCCGGCGGCCACGCGCGGCTGGTTGACCGCATCGACGATGGCCTGCGCCAGCTTGCCGGAGTAGAAGGCCTTGACGCCGCCGGTGGACAGCAGGCGGTACGTCGCGGCCAGGTCCGGGTTGCGCAGCAGGGTGCCGGCCGGCAGGGCCTTTCCGTCGCGCAGGTAGCGGGCGGCGGTATCGGGGAACATGGCGAACTTCTTCTCGTTCTCCTTGACCAGCGCCACGAAGTTGTCGTTCACGCGGAAGCCATCCTGCGCCACCTTGATGGCCGGCGCCAGCACGCGCTTGAAGGACATCGTGCCGTAGCGGTCCAGCGCATCGTGCCAGCCGCGCACGGTGCCGGGCACGCCCACCGCCATGCCGCTGGCAATGGCAGCGTCATAGTCCATCGCCTTGCCATCCGGTGCAAAGGCATTGGACTGGAAGGATGCCGGCGCCACTTCACGGTGGTCCAGCGTGATCACGCGGTTTTCCCGGGCCAGGTAAATCACCATGAAGCCGCCGCCGCCCACGCCGCAGCTGAACGGGTCCGTCACGCCCAGCGTGGCCGCCGCCGCCACGGCCGCATCGACCGCGTTGCCGCCCTGGTTCAGGATCGCCAGCGCGGCCTGGGAGGCGGGTTCGCTGATGGTCGCCACCGCGCCCCCGGTGCCGCTGGCAACCGGGGTCTTGCCCCAGGCCGGGACGCTGAATGCCAGCGTCAGGATGATGGTGGAAGTCAGTCGTCGGTGCTGGGCGTTTGGCATCATGGGCAACTATGTGGGCTGGGAAATATTTACCCGCAAGCTTACCCGATAATGCGGCGCCGGTGCCTTCAGCGAGGGCGGCTCGTCCGGCTCCAGCCCTAGCAGGGTGAAGGTCAGCCCGTTGCGCGTCAGCGACTTGCGGGCGCCCGGCATGTCTTGCGCCAGCACGAAGCTGGTGCTGCCCTGGTGGTCGCTCAGGATGAAGCTGTAACTGATGTAGCCAGCCCAGACGCAGACTGCTCCTGTTTTACAACGGCTGTCGTTGACGCGCTCCAGTTTGAGCGTGACGGTGGGGGCCAGCGTAACGGTTTCCCCCGGTGCCAACTGGTAGTTGGCGCTGGTGCGTGGTGGCGGACGGTTGCTGTCGTCAGCGGTGCTGCGGTTGGAGCCGCAAGCGGCGGCAATGGCGAGGACCAGGCTCGCCATGCCCAGGCAGATCATTCTGGGTCGCATGATGTTCTCCTCTGGCCTGAGAACAGCTTAGCAAATCATAAACTCGCGCGTTGCACTGTTGAGTCCACTCAACTGTAAGGATTTTCGACAATAAAAAAAAGCGCCCCGCAGGGCGCTAGTTCTTATTGTTGGATTTAACCACTTATGCTTTGCGGCGGCGCAGTGCTGCCAGGCCCAGCAAGCCGGCGCCCAGCAGGCCCAGCGAAGCTGGTTCCGGGACTTCGTTGCCCGGATTCGGGTTTTCCACGACCACCAGGTTGGTGGCGGTGTAGTCGAAATCAGGGTTGCCGGCGCTGTTCGAGGTCGGGTAGACCTTGAGCGACAGCAGGTAGTCCTGCACCAGCAGGTGGACCGACGGGAACAGCCAGAAGTCGCCCGAACCGGTCGAGCTGTAGGTCGTGGCGCCGATCTTCAGCTGGATGGTGGCGTCGTGGTTGGCTTGGGCTGGACGGGTCAGCTTGAAGACGTAGTCGCCTTCCTGCAGGATGTTCAGGTCCAGCTGGTCGTAATCGATGCTGGAGGCGTTGAAGAAGATGGTTTTCGGGCTGCCGGCGCCGCCGCCCCAGTGCAGGGAAACGGTGTCGAGGTCGGTGATGTTGATCAGCGGGGTCGTGGTGGCCTGGGCAGTGGCAACAGCCAGCATGCACATTGCGGCAACGGCAATCTTCTTGAACATGGGTAACTCCTCAGTGGTGTTTGTACTCAGCAGTTACAATGCAATAGCCGTGCCAGCAATCGAAACTCATCCATATCAAGGACTTAGCGGTTGTTGCATGTGGGAATGTAAAAATTCCCGACATTAAATAGCGTTAAATTGAGGTCAAAAAAAAGCACCGTTCCTTTCGGAAACGGTGCTTTTTTTGCTGCGTTAAGGGTTACACGTAAGCAGCCAGCGCAGCCTTCATTTTCTTCAGCGCCGCAGCCTCGATCTGGCGGATGCGTTCGGCCGACACGCCGAATTCCTCGGCCAGCGCATGCAGGGTGGCGCCGGAACCGTCATCGTTGGCCAGCCAACGGGCTTCCACGATGCGGCGCGAACGCGGATCCAGCTTCGACAGCGCTTCTTCCAGGCCTTCGGACTGCAGGCGGGTCACCTGTTCGGCTTCCAGCACCCGGGTCGGCTCCATGCTGTCCGAGGACAGGTAGGCGATTGGCGAGAACTTGTCGTCTTCGTCATCGGCAGGCGCTTCCAGGGCGATGTCGCGGCCGCTCAGGCGGGTTTCCATCTCGATTACATCCTCGCGCTTCACGTCCAGGGTCTTGGCCAGTTCGTCGATCTGCGCCGGCGACATGGCATCCAGGCCCTGCTTGTGGCTGCGCAGGTTGAAGAACAGCTTGCGCTGGGCCTTGGTGGTGGCCACCTTGACCAGGCGCCAGTTCTTCAGGATGTACTCGTGGATTTCAGCCTTAATCCAGTGCATGGCGTAGGACACCAGGCGCACGCCCTGGTCCGGGTCGAAGCGCTTGACGGCTTTCATCAGGCCAATATTGCCTTCCTGGATCAAGTCGCCGTGCGGCAAGCCGTAGCCCAGGTAGCCGCGCGCAATCGACACCACCAGGCGCAGGTGGGACGTCACCAGCTTTTCCGCCGCCTTGATATCGTTCTTTTCCTTCAGGCTCTTGCCCAGCGCCACTTCTTCTTCGTGGGACAGCATGGGCAGGCGGTTCACAGCCGAGATATAAGCGTCCAGGTTGCCCAGGCTACCGCTGAAGCCAAGGGTCAGCGCGTTGCTGCCGGCAGGTACCAGTGCGTTTGTTGCGGTCATCTTATCAATCCTCGCTTGAAGGGAATCCATTTCAATGTAACCAGCATGCACGACGGAACTTAAATGATTCTTAACCTCTATCGTGCCGATCTCGACATATATTAGCACTCTCACCTGGCGAGTGCCAATCGACGGGATATGGTGGCGCCCATTGCCAAGGTACTATCAAGGCAGGCTATTTCCTTGCGCTGGATCAAAGTCAGGATAGGCAGGCGGGGAAGCGGGTTCCGTGCGGGTACGCACCTAAAAGTCGGGGTCAGCTCTGGCAATCGGACACGGGCCCAGCCG
>CBHWEO010000053.1:0-24567 GCA_966112955.1 uncultured Duganella sp.
AAGGCTAACGCGCGCACCCTTCGCGACGATGTCTTTAAACTCCGCCTCCTCAATATCTTCTTGATATTGCAGAGATTTTTGCCCCAAATCTATTAGGAGAGCGACAATGAATAAGTTACTGAAAGGCCTGCTGGGTGCAGCTGTCACCGTGGCGATGTTCGGTTCCGTGAATGCCCACGCGCAGAGCAGCACCAGCTCGACGTCCGGCGGCACCAGCGCGACGGCGCAGGACCAGGCGTCGGGCGCGACGGGCCATTCATCCACCAAGAAACACAGCAAGAAGAAATCGCACAAGAAGAGTTCGAGCCACGGCTCCAGCAGCAGCGGCCAGACCGGCAGCAGCGGTTCGAGCATGGGCGGCACCAGCGGGTCGTCGACGAGTGGCAGCCAGGACACGCAAGGCACCTCGGGCTCGTCGGGTAGCATGGGCACCGGCAGCTCGAGCGGTACCAGCGGCACCAGCGGGACGAGCGGCAGCATGGGTACCGGCACCGGCACCGGTACCGGCACGAGCGGTAGCATGGGTCCGGGCACCGGCACGTCGGGCACGGGTTCGTCTGGGACCAGCGGCATGAGCGGCAGCACGGGCGCCAGCGGCACCGGCCTGTCCGGGTCGAGCGGCACGAGCGGCACGGGCGCCACCGGCACGGGCGCCACCGGCACGGGCACCAGCGGCACCGGCACCGGCACGGGCACGAGCGGAACCGGCACCGGCTCCAGCACGACCAGCGGCAGCCAGGGAACCGGCACCCGCGGCTATTGATCGGCCGCGGGGCCCGGGGCCGCAGGCGCCGGGCCCCGGGTTGTTTGGGGAAAAACAAACCCGCCGGGGGGGTTTTTTTTTTTACCCACCCCCCAACCCCAAAACCGGTGTACCTCCAAACGGCCTTCACCCCAGCCACGGCCGGGGTCCGACCCGGCGGGTCGTACCCCGGTTTTCCGGTTTTCAGGGTTCAAGCAGCAATCGCCGCCGGCTGATCATCCGCGCTCGATCGGATCAGGTAATCGAACGCCCCCAGCGCCGCCTTGGCCCCCTCGCCCACCGCGATCACGATCTGCTTGTACGGCACGGTCGTCACGTCGCCCGCCGCAAAGATGCCGGTCTCCGACGTCTGTCCTTTCGCATCGACCTCGATCTCGCCATGTTTGGACAGCTCGATGGTACCCTTCAGCCATTCCGTATTGGGCACCAGGCCGATCTGCACGAACACGCCTTCCAGGTCGACACGGTGCGTTTCGCCCGAGTTGCGGTCGGTGTAGCTCAAGCCGTTGACCTTCTTGCCGTCGCCATGGATCTCCGTGGTCTGGGCCGACTTGATCACCTTCACATTGCGCAGGGTGGCCAGCTTACGCTGCAGCACCGCATCCGCGCGCAGTTCCGCGCCGAACTCGATCAGGGTCACATGCTCGACGATGCCGGCCAGGTCGATCGCCGCTTCCACGCCCGAGTTGCCGCCGCCGACCACTGCCACGCGCTTGCCCTTGAACAGCGGGCCATCGCAGTGCGGGCAGTAGGCGACACCGTGGTTACGGTATTCCTTCTCGCCCGGCACGTTGATTTCGCGCCAGCGGGCGCCGGTCGAAATGATCACCGACTTGGCGCGCAGCACGGCGCCGCTCTCGGTGTGGACTTCCTTGATCTTGCCCGGCACGATCTTCGATGCGCGCTGGGTGTTCATGATGTCCACTTCGTATTCCTTGACGTGCTGTTCCAGCGCCACTGCGAATTTCTGGCCGTCGGTTTCCTTGACCGAGACGAAGTTTTCGATCGACAGGGTATCCAGCACTTGGCCGCCGAAACGGTCGGCAATGACGCCGGTACGGATGCCTTTGCGCGCGGTGTAGATGGCCGCCGCGGCGCCGGCAGGGCCGCCGCCGACGATCAGCACGTCGAACACGTCTTTCTTGCTCAGTTCAGCCGCGGCGCGGGCCGAGGCGCCGGTGTCCAGCTTGGCGAGGATTTCCTCGACATTGGTGCGGCCCTGGCCGAAATGCTGGCCGTTCAGGTACATCATCGGCACGGCCATCACCTGGCGTTCCTCGACTTCTTTCGGGAATACGCCGCCGTCCACCGCCACCACCTTGATGCGCGGGTTGATCACGGACATGGCGTTGAGCGCCTGCACCACTTCCGGGCAGTTGTGGCAGCTCAGGGAGATGAAGGTCTCGAAGACGTAATCGCCGTCCAGGTTGCGGATCTGCTCGATGACTTTTTCATCCAGCTTGATCGGGTGGCCGCCCACCTGCAGCAGCGCCAGCACCAGGGAAGTGAATTCGTGGCCCATCGGGATGCCGGCGAAGCTCACGCCGATATCGGTGCCTTTGCGATTGATGTCGAAGGATGGCTTGCGCGCCTTGTCGTCGCTGCCTGCCACCACGGTGATCTTGCCGTGGCCGGCGGACACGATGTCCTGCAGCAGGGCCGACATTTCCTGCGATTTGGCGGAGGCGTCGGTGTGCGCCACGATCTCGATCGGGTGGACAACGCGCTCCAGGTAGGAGGAGAGTTGGGCTTTCAGGTCTGCGTCCAGCATGGCTATTCCTTTCTGATTAGTCGCTTGCGGTAGGTACCGCTTCAACGCCTCAAGGCGGCCCCGTGGGGCCGCCGGTTGCCTTCAGCAGTGCTGAATGCTTAGATCTTGCCGACCAGGTCCAGCGATGGCTTCAGGGTTGCCGCGCCTTCGGTCCACTTGGCCGGGCACACTTCGCCTGGGTGGGAAGCCACGTACTGGGCTGCCTTCACCTTGCGCAGCAGTTCGGCAGCGTCGCGGCCGATACCGTTGTCGTGCACTTCCATCACTTTGATGAAGCCTTCCGGATTGATCACGAAGGTGCCGCGCAGGGCCAGGCCTTCTTCTTCGATCATCACTTCGAAGTTGCGCGACAGGGTGCCGGTCGGGTCGCCGATCAGGGCGTACTGCACTTTCTTGATGGCGTCGGAAGTGTCGTGCCATGCCTTGTGGGCGAAGTGGGTGTCGGTCGAGATGCCGTACACGTCCACGCCCAGCTTGGCGAATTCTGCGTGGTGGTCAGCCAGGTCTTCCAGCTCGGTTGGGCACACGAAGGTGAAGTCGGCTGGGTAGAACACGAATACGGACCACTTGCCTTTCAGGGATTCTTCGCTCAGTTCAACGAATTTGCCGTTGTGGTACGCGGTGGCCTTGAATGGTTTTACTTGGGTGTTGATCAGGGACATTGTGGTTTCCTCGTGGGGTTATTGAATCAATGAGACGCCAGTTTAAGGCCTTCCCTAAGATTTGGAAATTTGATTGTTCAAATAGACTCAATAGGTTTTGTCTATCAAACACGCATAGCGCGATCGTTATTATCGCCTGTTGGCGGGAAAACGGTTGCCTGACCGTCAGGCTTGCGGTTTCGACAGCAGGGTGGCGGCGCGCGCAGCCAACTGGTCGACGGCCGCGGGATCAAAGTCGGTGTGCATCTTCTTGCGCACGCCGTGCTCGTTGAGCAGCAGGTGGTGGTCGGGCGTGATGCCCTGCTGCGCGAGGCAGGCGCGGGCGCAGGCCAGCGGGCAGCCGTCGATGGCGAGGATGGTGCGGCCGGATTGGGCCAGCTTGACCAGCGGGGCGACGCCGCCGCCGACGCCGGCGATGCAGGACATTTCGGCACGGCCGCTGCGGTCCAGCCGGAGGGCGACGGCGTTGGCCAGTTGGGCCGCGCTGCTGCAGCCGGAGCAGGAATACACCAGCGGCAGCGTCCTGTCAGCCATGGCGGGTGCCGGGCGGGGTGGGGATTTTCGGCAGCAGCTTGCGCCAGTCGAAGGCGCTGGCGTCCAGGCCGTCCAGCGTGTTCTTGAACAGCAGGCCCAGTTCCGTGTCGCCTTCCAGCACCAGGCGGCGGCTGAAGAACAGGGTGTCGGGGTCTTCCTGGCGGCGCGCCATCCGCACCAGGTCGTGGGCGCAGGCGCCGATGGTGAGGTCGGGCTGCTCGTGGCGCGCCATCTCGAAGGCCTTGCCCTGCCAGCTGAAATCGATCGCCAGGCCGGCGTCTTCCACGCGCAGGCGCAGGCGGCGCGCAAACAGGGCCTGGCGCACGTCTTCCGGCAATTGCGGCGCGAGGATGCGGTTCAGGCCCTGCACGAACAGCCAGGCCGGCGGCTGCGGCGGCAGGCGGCCCAGCAGGCGGCCGATGGCGGCAGGAATACGCAGGGGGGCGCTCATGCTACGGCCTCCAGCGCGGCGCTGCGCTCCATGCCCGGCTGGCCGGTCCAGAAGCCGTCGCAGCTGCCGCCAGGGGCCAGCGGCTCCAGCACCTGGGCCGCGTGGGCGGGCTGCCACTCGCCGCGCCGCACCTTGTCGAAGGCGTCCAGCACTTCCAGCGTGTCGCGCGACTGCGGCGAAATGCGCAGCACATCGATGCCCATGCCGGCCATGTCAGGCATGGCCAGCACCAGGTTGCAGCAGCGCGCGGACTGGGTCTGGATGCCGTTCAGCACCAGGAAGGCTTGCTGCTCGCGCGTGTCCATGATCAGGCCATCCGGGTAATCGATGCAGCTGAACTGGCAGTCGTCCTTGGGCAGGTTGCGGTTGCGGGCGGTCATGCAGCGCGCCGAGAAGGCCAGCGGCATGCGGCCCCAGGCAAAGACTTCGCTTTCCATGCCGGCCGGTTGCGTTTTCAGCAGGGTGGCGATGGCGCTGCGGTCCATTTCCAGCGGCGTCACCCAGCGCCGCGCGCCCTGGCGGGCCAGCACGGCCAGGGTCGGCTCGCTGTAGATGTTCAGGTGCGGGCCGGCGATGAAGCCGGCGCCTTCCAGGTTGCGCACGGCACCGAAATCGTTGGCTTCCACCAGGAAGTCGCGGTGTTCGCACAGCTTGCGCATGGTGGACAGTTCGGCGCCCGATTCGATCAGGGCTTGCGTGGACAGCACCACTTCCTTGCCGGCGTCGCGCAGCATTGCGGCGATGTCGAGCCAGTCGGGCAGGCGCAGTTCGTGGCGGCGCGAGCACACCACTTCGCCGAGGTAGACGATGTCCACCGGGCTCTCCGCCACCTGCTGGTAGAACTCGAACATGGTCAGGCGCGGCCAGTAATACAGCACCGGGCCGAGGGCTAGTTTCAACATACTCATTTCCATTTGCGGTGATAGGCGCCCAGGGTGTGCTGCTGGCCTTCCGCCACGCGGTCCAGCGCGGCGCTCCAGCTTGGGTGGATGGCGAAACGTCGCTTGCCATCCCCGCAGGCATCGATGGCGGCGCGCCAGGCTTGCGTCACCTGGGCCACGTAGGCCGGGCTGCGCTGGCGCCCTTCGATCTTGATGGCCTTGACGCCCATCTGCACCAGTTGCGGCAGCAGTTCCATGGTGTTCAGGCTGGCCGGCTCCTCGATGGCGTAATAGGTTTCGCCTTCCACTTCGAAGCGGCCCTTGCACAGCGTCGGGTAGCTGGCGTTCTCGTTTGGCTGGTAGCGGTCGATCAGCACGCCGTTCAGGCGCGACTCCAGGCCTTGCGGGGTTTCCTGCCAGCGCACCGCCTTGGCCGGCGAACACACGCCGGCGGTGTTGGGCGACTCGCCGGTGGCGTAGGAGGACAGCGCGCAGCGCCCTTCCACCATGACGCACAGGCTGCCGAAGCCGAATACTTCGATTTCCGTCTTCACGTGACGCAGCAGGTGTTCGACCTGCTGCAGCGACAGCACGCGCGGCAGCACGGCGCGGGAAATGCCGAACTGCTCATGGTAGAAGTTGATCGCTTCGTAGTTGGTGGCCGAGCCTTGCACGGACAGGTGCAGGCGCAGGCCGGGATGCCTGCTGCGGGCATATTCCATCAGGCCCGGGTCGGCCAGGATGATGGCGTCGATGCCGGCGCCGGCGGCGCGGTCCACGGCTTCGCGCCACAGCTGCCAGTTGGCGGCCTGCGGGTAGGTGTTCAGCGCCAGCAGCACCTTGCGGCCGCGCTGGTGGGCGTAGCGGATGCCTTCCGCAATCGCGGCTTCGTCGAAATTCAGGCCGGCGAAGTTGCGCGCATTGGTGGCGTCGCGGAAGCCGAGGTAGACGCTGTCGGCGCCGTGGTCGACGGCAGCTTTCAGGGCCGGCAGGCTGCCGGCAGGGCAAACGAGTTCGATCATGCTTTGTTTCCCTGCAGGCGGCGCACGCCGTTGACGAAGCGGGCCAGCGTATCCGACTGGCCGCCGCGCGGCAGCATGACTTCCACCAGCTGGAAGCGGCCGCGCTCCCGGCTTGCGCGTGCCAGCGCTTCGCCCAGTTCGGCGCGGGTGCTGACGCGGATGCCTTCGCCGCCCAGCGCCGCCGCCATGTCGGCAAAGTGCCAGTCGCTCAGGTCGCAGAAGCCGGATTGCGGCTGGAAGGCGCGCAGCATCTCCCAGCTGCAGTTGTTGAAGACCACCACGATCGGGTCCAGGCCGTAGCGCTGGCAGTTGCCGAGCTCCCAGCCGGTCATCTGGAAGGCGCCGTCGCCCACCAGCACCAGCGGGCGTTCGCCGCCGGCCGCCTGCAGGCCCATGGCCGCGGGGACGCCGTAGCCCATGGTGGCGTAATAGCCGGGCGCCAGCAGGTCGGTGTTTTCAATGTCCAGCGCGGTGAACAGGCAGTCGCCGATGTCGGATGCGATCGGCATGCGGCCGTTCACGCGCATCAGGTCGTTGATGGCGCGCGCCACGTCGCGCGGCGTGAGCGGGCTGTCGTCCGCCGGCAGGTCGCAGGGATAGGCGGTGCGTTCGCCGCGCAGGGCGGCGTCGGCGCGCAGCGGCTTGGCGTGCGCCAGCAGGCCGTCCACCAGCGCTTCCAGCGGGATGTCGTGGTAGGTGTGGTAGCCCAGGGTGACGTCGCCATCCAGCGCCAGCATGCATTTGCGCAGGTCGATGCGCTCGCGCTGCACGCCGAAGTTGGTGTCGGACAGGATCACGCCCAGCATCAGCAGCGCGTCCGAACCTTCGACCGCGGCGGTCACTTCGGGCGCACCGGCCACGCCGAGGTAGGTGCCCAGCAGCGGCGCGTCCGGCTCGCTGGCCAGCAGGCCGCGACCCATGAAGCAGGTCACCACCGGCACTTGCAGCCGGGTGGCCAGCTGGGCCACCTTGCTTTCCAGGCCGAAGCGGCGGATTTCGATATCGACCATCAGCACCGGGCGTTCAGCGCGCTCGAGGCGGGCCAGCACTTCTTCCACGCAGGCGGCCAGCGCATCGGCGTCGTGGCCCGGCGCCGGCAGGGCGCGCACGCGGGCGCAGGGGGCGTGCACCAGGTCGCGCGGCAGTTCGATGTAGACCGGGCGCGAATGCGTGAGCGCGCTGCGCAGCACGCGCGCGATGTCCTCCGGCGCGCGCTGCGGATCGTCCAGCACGCATTGGTCGCAGGTGATTTCGCGGAAGATCGCCATCTGCGAGTCGAGGTGCTTGACCTGGTGGTGCAGCAGGAAGCCGTTGCGGCGCTCATTGGTGCCCGGCGCGCCGGAAATCACCACCATCGGCACCTTTTCGGCGTAGGCGCCGGCCACCGCGTTGACCATGTTCAGCGCGCCGGCGCCGTAGGTCACGGCGGCCACGCCGAGCCGGCCGTGGAAGCGCGCGGCGCCATCGGCCGCGAAGCCGACGCCCGGCTCGTGGCTCAGGGTGTACAAGGGCAGGATGCCTGATTTTTCGACTTGCTCGAAGAAGGCAAGGACAAAGTCTCCGGGGATACCAAAGACTTCGCGCGCGCCGTGGTCAGCCAGCGCGTGCAGGAGGGAATTTGCGAGGTTCATAGGCCGCATCATGCGCGGCCCTCCACAAAAAATCATTGAGCCAAGTCAAGTTTTGTCCACCTGGTTCCTGACCCCGGGTGGACAAATGTTGCCGGGGATCAGGCAGCCTTTACCAGCGCGGCCAGCATCACTTCCAGCGACTGGTCGTGGCGTTTGATGGGTGGGACCGCGCGTTCGATGCCGAGCAGCTGGTAGACCGCCATCTGCGCGGCGCGCACCGAGTATTCGACGGTGAATACGACGTCGTCCGGCACTTCCACGAACTGGCTCACCAGGGCCAGGTTGCGCGAACCGGGCGGCACCGGCAGCGGGCGGTCGCTGCGCAGGCGCGGCATGAACATGCTGGTGATGTACGGCATGCGGCATGGAATGCAGTTGGCGCGGGCGAAGACCTCCGGCTCGAAGTTCAGGTGGCCCGCCAGCTCGCGCAGGATCTCCGCGCCCGTGCAGTCGGCCATGGGCTTGGCGACGAAGTTGCCGACGCGGTCGGGGTGCAGGGCATAGCCCCAGAACACTTTCACATCCGCCGGCTGGGAGGCGAAGTGCGGCTGGTGCGCCAGCACGACCGACATCAGCCAGTTGGAATCCTTGAAGGTCACCAGCCCGCCGGTGCCGGCCACGTTGCCGCTGAAGGCCTGCATCTGGTCGAAGAAGACGCTGTCGTGCAGCGTCACGGTGAACGATTCCCACCACGATTGCTGGATATTGCGGTTGAACGCGGCCGGATTGCCCAGCACGGGGCGGCCTTCCGCCAGGCGCTCCCACAACTTCCAGCCGCCGCTCTGGTGGCGGTCCAGCCTTGGCGGCGCGGCATCCATGCTGCCGAAGCTGGAGGCATCCGTCATCGAACCATTCTGGAAGAACACCAGGTCGTCCGGCGTGACCGGCACCAGCTCGCGCTGCCCGTCGTGCTCAAGCTCGATCGCATGCACGAGCAGCTCGTCGCCGGCATCGGCCAGCTTGATGTCGCTGACGGTGCAGCCAGTCTCGATGGTCACGCCCTGCTGCAGCAGCCAGGCTTGCAGCGGCCTCACCAGGGAGTCGTACTGGTTGTACACGGTGCGCTTGACGCCGGCCAGCGTTTCGATGCGCGAAAACTCCTTCATGAAGCGGTGCAGGTAGCGCTTGAATTCCACCGCGCTGTGCCATGGCTGGAAGGCGAAGGTGGTGGCCCACATATACCAGAACGGCGTGCCGAAGAATTCCGGCGACAGGTGGTCGGTGATCGGGCTGTTGCCCAGCGCGGCTTCGTCGGCTTCGTGCAGCTTGAGCAGCTCCATCCGGTCGCGCAGGCTGAAGCCCATCGAGCGCACGTCCACCTTGTGGCGGTTGCGGTCGACCAGGCGCGCCTGCGAGTGCGATTTGTGCAGTTCGTTGAAGGCCAGGGTTTCATCGAGCACCGACTGGCCGGGATGGACCAGCGACGGGATCGACGCGAACAGGTCCCAGGTGCATTCGTAGTTGTCGGTGGTGAGCATGCGGCCGCCGCGCAGGCGGTAGCCGTCCTGCGCATTGCCGGCGCCATCCAGGCTGCCGCCGGCCACGCCGAGCGATTCGAAGATGCGGATCTGGCTGCCGCGCATCTTCCCGTCGCGGATCATGAATGCCGCCGCCGCCAGGTTGCCGATGCCGGCGCCCACCAGGTAAGCCTGTTTTTCTGTTGCCATTGGATTACTCCTTGCTTAGTCAGGGAGTAACTATAGGTTTTCGCGGCGCCGCTTGACTTTGACCTGGGTCAAGCGCCGCGCAATCAGGCGGCGGTGGCGTGCGGTGCGGGGGTTGGCGCGGCGGCTGCCGCCTGCTGGTGCAGCATGGCGTCGAAGTCGGCGGCCGGCAGCGGGCGGGCAAACAGGTAGCCCTGGCCGTAGTCGCAGCCGGCACCGGCCAGCAGGTCGCGCTGTTCGGGAGTTTCCACGCCTTCTGCAATCACGCTCAGGCCCAGCTTGTGGGCCATCACGATGATGGCGTCCGACAAGGCCATGTCGCTGGAGTCGGGCGCCAGGTTGCGCGTGAAGCTGCGGTCGATCTTGAGGTAGTCGATGTCGAACTTCTTCAGGTAGGACAGGGAGGAATAGCCGGTGCCGAAGTCGTCCAGCGCGACCTGGATCCCGGCGTCGCGCAGTTGCAGCAGCTTGTCGATCACGCTGGTGTTCGCGTCCAGCAGCAAGCCTTCGGTGATCTCCACCACCAGGCTGTCGCCCGACACGCCCAGCTGCTGCAGGTGCGCCAGCCATTCGGCGTAGCTGCCGCGCTCGCGCTGGAATTCCATCGGCGACTGGTTCAGGCTGATCTGGAAGGCCGGGTGCACTTCTTCGCGCCAGCGCTTGACCCATTGCGCCGATTCGCGGAACACCCATTCGCCGATGTCGACGATCAGGCCGGACGCTTCGGCCAGCGGGATGAATTCCAGGGGGCTGACCATGCCGCGCTGCGGGTGCTCCCAGCGGATCAGGGCTTCGGCCTTGTGGATCTTGCCGCTCTGCAGGTGCACGATGGGCTGGAAGTACAGCTTGAGCTGGTTGCCTTTCAGCGCGCCGCGCAAATCATTGGTCAGGCGCATGCGGTTCAGCGCCGCCACCTGCAGCGCCGGCGTGAAGTAGCTGAAGCGGTTGCGGCCGGCGCCCTTGGCGGCGTACATGGCCTGGTCGGCGTGCTTCAGCAAGTCTTCCATATTGCCGGCGTCGTCGGGGTAGATGGTGATGCCGATCGAGGCCGACACGAAGGCTTGCTCCTGGCCCAGCTGGAACGGCATGCGCAGGCTGTCGATGATGTGCTGGGCGATGTCTTCCACCCGGTCCACTTCCGACAGCTCGGGCAGGATCACGGTGAATTCGTCGCCGCCCAGGCGCGACACGGTGTCGGACTGGCGCACGCAGGCGCCGATGCGGCGCGCCGCTTCCACCAGCAGCACGTCGCCCTGGTGGTGGCCGAGGGTGTCGTTGACTTCCTTGAAGTGGTCGAGGTCGATGAACAGGATGGCGATGCGGGTGCCGTCGCGGCGCGACTTCAGGATGTCGTGCTGCAGGCGGTCCAGGAACATGCGCCGGTTCGGCAGCTGGGTCAGGGTGTCGAAGTTGGCCTGCTGCCAGATCAGGGTTTCCGTTTCCTTTTTCTCGGTGATGTCTTCGATCATGCACAGGTGGTGCGGCTGGCTTTCGGTTTCCACCGCGTTGATCGAGGCTTCCACCCACACGATGCGGCCGTCGGGACGCACCAGGCGCGTTTCCATCTTGAAGCCGGCAATCTGCTGCGCGGCCAGCTGCGCCATCTTTTCCTGCTCCGGCGCGACGTCGTCCGGGTGGCAGATTTCCAGCCAGCGGCTGGCGCGCATTTCCTGCGCCGAGCGGCCGGCAATCTCGGCGAAGCGCGGGTTGACGTCGCGGAACTGGCCGTCGCTCGAATCGATCAGGGCAATGCCCATCGGCGCCGCTTCGAACATGGTGCGGAAGCGCTGCTCGCCCTTGCGGATGGTTTCTTCGGCGCGCGTGCGCTCGCGCGTCAGCAGCGAGAAGTGGATCACCGCGCCCAGCACCAGCAGGCCGGCCGCCACGCCCAGCACGCGGTACAGCCAGGTCAGGTCGGAGCCCTGGTCGGCGTTGTACAGGAAGCCGTTGAAGGTGGCGCCCTTGGGCAGCATGCCCAGTTCGGTGTAGATGTCGGCGATGTGCTGCCAGCGGTCCGGGTTCATGTAGCCGATTTCCACCAGCACCGGCTGCACCAGCGGCACCATCTGGCGCGCTTCGTACAGCAGGTGCATGCGGTCGTGCTGGCGCGAGTACTTGTTGAGGATCAGGTCGACGATTTCTTCCTGGTGGCTCATGGCGTACTGCCAGCCGCGCATGCTGGCGGCGCGGAAGGCGCGCACGCGTTCCGGGTGGTTCTTGATTTCCGCTTCGCTGGTGAACAGGTTGTCGCCGTAGAAGTCGATGCCGGCGGCGCGCGGGCTGTAGATGTCGTAAGGGAAGCCGAGGCGGTCCAGGTAATCGGGCTCGTTGCTGACGAAGATCGACATGGCGTCGACCTTGCCCTTGACCAGGTCGTCCGGATTGAAGCTGTGCTCGACGCGCACCAGCTGGTTGGTGTTGATGCCTTCCTTGCGCAGGTAGGCCATGACTTCGTCGGCCTGGGTCAGTTCATCGGTCAACGAACCGATCATCACGCGCTTGCCGATGATGCCGCGGATGTCCGGGGCGGGGCCGGTCTGGCGCATCGCCAGCGCATAGGGGGAATGCTGGAAAATCACCGCCAGCACCACCACCGGCTTGCCGGACAGGCGCGCCAGCAGCAGGCTGCTGCTGCCCACGCCGTACTGGGCGCGGCCATCGAGCACCGCGCGCTCCGGCTCGTTGCCATTCCTGCTTTCCAGGACTTGCACATCGAGGCCGGCGTCGCGGTAATAGCCTTTTTCCAGCGCGGCGTAATAGCCGGCGAACTGGAACTGGTGGCTGTGTTTCAGCTGCAGCGTGACGCGTTCCTGCGCCTGCGCCGAAGGCGCAAACAGCAGCAGGAGTACGCACAGGCCAGCCAGGAATTGGGGCACGTTTTATCCGGATACAAAGTTGGCAGGGTCTACACGCCGATTGTATCCGCTTCGGCACGCCCGGCGCGCCGAGTGTGGCATTCCTGCAGCAAAATCCTATGGAATTGCGGCAGGCGATAGCACATTCGCATTATTGCCCATGCCCAGCTGGCCTTCCGTATTGCGGCCCCAGGCCCAGACGCTGCTGTCGGTCTGGATGCCGTAGGCATGGCGCAGGCCCGCCGCCGCGTAGCGCCAGGTGCCGGCGCTGCCGACCTGGGTCGGCGTGCTCTTGTCGAGCAGGGAGCCGATGCCGAGCTGGCCCTGGCTGTTCGAGCCCCAGGCCCACAGGGTGCCGTTGGACTTGATCGCCAGCGAGAAGGCGTCGCCGGCCGCCAGGTTGGCCCAGTTGGTTTCGGTGCCCACCTGTTTCGGCGCGGTTTCGTCGAGCAGGGTGCCGTCGCCCAGCTGACCGGAGGCGTTGGCGCCCCAGGCGAACAGGGCGCCGTCGGCGCGGATCGCCAGCGTGTGGGCGCCGCCGGCGGCAATGGCGACCCAGGTGGCGGTGCCGACCTGCGCCGGCGCGGTGGCTTCGGTGTTGTTGCCCACGCCAAGCTGGCCGTCATCGTTGGCGCCCCAGGTCCACAGGGTGCCGTCGCTGCGCAGGCCGACCGTGTGGGTGGCGCCGGCCGCGACGCTCTTCCAGTTGGTGGCGGTGCCGATGCGGGTCGGCGCCAGCTTGTCGACCTTGGTGCCGTCGCCCAGCTGGCCGTTGAAGTTGCGGCCCCAGGCCCACAGCTGGCCGGACTTGTTGACGGCCAGCGAGTGCGCCTTGCCGGCGGCCACCCAGACCCAGTCCTTGGCGGTGCCGACCTGCACCGGCGCGGCGCGGTCGGCCGTGGTGCCGGTGCCCAGCTGGCCGTTCTGGTTGAAGCCCCAGGCCCACAGCGTGCCGTCGGTGCGGATGGCCACGCTATGGAATTCGCCGGCGGCGACCTGCTTCCAGGTCATCGCCGCGCCGCTCACCGCGACCAGGCTGCTGCGGTCGATGGTGGTGCCGTCGCCCAGCTGGCCCCAGCCGTTGGAGCCGGTGGCCCACAGGCTGCCTTCCTTCTTCAGCAGCACGGCATGGTTGCCGCCGGCGAAAATGTCGGCCCAGGGCTGGCTGATGGTGATGCCGGTGCTGCCGCTGACGGAGCCGACGGTCGCGGTGATGGTGTCGGTGCCGATCGCCTTGGCGGTCACCAGGCCGCTGCTGGCAATGCTGGCATTGCTGCCCTTGACGGACCAGGTGATGCCGCTGGTGATGGCGCTGCTCTTGCCGTCGGAGTAGGTGCCGGTGGCGGCCATCTGCAGGGTGGCGCCGAGCGCGATGGTCTGGTTGGCGGGCGTCACGCTGATCGACTGCAGGGTCGGCGTGGCCGGCGTGGTGGGCGTGCTGCTATCGCCGCCGCCACCGCCGCCGCAGGCGGCCAGCAGGGCGAGGATGGGGACCAGCAACAGGGACTTCAGGTTCATTTTCTTGTTCCACGTAGTGAGGGCAGGATGGAACAAGTGTAGCCGCTCGGCGCGGCGCGCGGTGGCGGGAACAGGCAGGGATTTCCCTGCGTAATTTGAAAACAACACCGCCGCCCGGAGGCGGCGGTCGATGTGAGGCAGCCGCCCTTACTTGCGGCCCGGGCGCCCGCCGGCCTTGGCCGGGGCGGCCTTCGGCTTGACCTTGATGGTGTCGAGGATCGAGGGGCGGGCCTTGGTCTCCACCGCGGCGCGCGCCGTCAGGGAGCCGGTCAGGGCGTTCGGCTTGCCGCCGCGGGCGATATGGGCCGGCGGCGGCAGGCCGGCGCCGCGCTTCTGCTGGCCCGGGGCCAGGGTCGGCATGGCGCGCTTGCCCTGCGATGGCTTGAAGTGCTCTTCGCCCACGCGGTAGGGCGGGATCAGGTGGCGTTCGCCGTCGCCGATCAGGTCGCCACGGCCCATGCGGCGCAGGGTTTCGCGCAGGATCGGCCAGTTCTTCGGGTCGTAGTAGCGCAGGAAAGCCTTGTGCGCCTGGCGCTGCTTCAGCGTACGCGGGGTTTCCACGGTTTCCGAGGTGTCGGTGACCTTGTGCAGCGGGTTCTTGCGCGAGTGGTACATGGCGCTGGCCATGGCCATCGGGGTCGGCATGAAAGTCTGCACCTGGTCCAGGCGGAAGTTGTTCTTCTTCAGCCACAGGGCCAGGTTCAGCATGTCCTCGTCGGTCGTGCCCGGGTGGGCGGCGATGAAGTAAGGGATCAGGTACTGCTTCTTGCCCGCTTCCAGCGAATACTTCTCGAACATCGCCTTGAATTCGTCGTAGGCGCCGATGCCCGGCTTCATCATCTTGCTCAGCACATTGGTTTCGGTGTGCTCGGGCGCGATCTTCAGCAGGCCGCCGACGTGGTGCGTCACCAGCTCCTTCACGTATTCGGGCGAGCGCACGGCCAGGTCGTAGCGCAGGCCGGACTGGATCAGGATCTTCTTCACGCCCTTGATCTCGCGCGCCTTGCGGTACAGCTGGATCAGCTTGCTGTGGTCGGTGCCCAGGTTGACGCAGATCGACGGGTAGACGCACGACAGGCGGCGGCAAGTCTCTTCGATCTTCTTGTCCTTGCAGGACAGGCGGTACATGTTCGCGGTCGGGCCGCCCAGGTCGGAAATGATGCCGGTGAAGCCCTTGGTCTTGTCGCGGATATGCTCGATCTCGCGCAGGATGGACGGTTCGGAACGGCTCTGGATGATGCGGCCTTCGTGCTCGGTGATCGAGCAGAACGTGCAGCCGCCGAAGCAGCCGCGCATGATGTTGACCGAGAAGCGGATCATTTCCCAGGCCGGGATATTGGCGTTGCCGTAGCTCGGGTGCGGGGCGCGCGCGTATTCGAGGTCGTACACGCCGTCCATTTCATCCATGGCCAGCGGCAGCGGCGGCGGGTTCATCCACACGTCGCGGTCGCCGTGCTGCTGCACCAGCGCGCGCGCATTGCCCGGGTTGGATTCCAGGTGGAACACGCGCGAAGCGTGGGCGTACATGATCGGGTCGTCCTTGACCACGTCGTAGGAAGGCAGGCGCACCACGGTCTTGTTGTGCTTTTCCTTGGCGGCGGCCAGGCGCTCTTCGCGCGTCATGATGATGACCGGCTTGACCACCGGTTCCGGCGCGGCGTTCTCGGTGGCGCATTCCTTCTTGTCTTCCTTGGCCATGGCGTAAGGATCGGGATGCGGGTCGACGCGGCCCGGCACGTCGACGCGGGTCGAGTTGTGCACGGCCCATTCAGGCGATGGCAGCCAGCCGTGCGGTACCAGGAAGGCGGTGCCGCGCAGGTCCTTGATGTCCTTGATCTTTTCGCCCATGTCCAGGCGGCGGGTCAGGTCGACCAGGGCGCGTTCGGCGTTACCGAAGATCAGCAGGTCCGCCTTGGATTCGGTCAGCACCGATTTGCGTACCTTGTCCGACCAGTAGTCGTAATGGGCGATGCGGCGCAGCGAGGCTTCGATGGAGCCGATGATGATCGGGGTGCCGGGGAAGGCTTCGCGCGCCTTCTGGGCGTACACGGTCACGGCGCGGTCGGGGCGCTTGTTCGGCTCGGCGTTCGGGGTGTAGGCGTCGTCGGAGCGGATCTTGCGGTCGGCCGTGTAGCGGTTGACCATGGAGTCCATATTGCCGGCGGTGATGCCGAAGTACAGGCGCGGTTTGCCCAGCGCGCGGAACGCTTCCACGTTGTGCCAGTCCGGCTGGGCGATGATGCCCACGCGGTAGCCTTGCGCTTCCAGCAGGCGGCCAACGAGGGCCATGCCGAAGCTCGGATGGTCGATGTAGGCGTCGCCGGTCACCAGGATGATGTCGCACTGGTCCCAGCCCAGGGCCTCCATCTCGGCGCGGGACATGGGAAGGAAAGGCGCAGCGGCAGCACGCGCAGACCGCTTGGCGACGGCCGCGAAAAGATTGGTTGGGGGATTCATCCCGGCATTGTACCGGAAATCACCGGCGTCCGCCCGCCCTGGCGTGCAAAAAACCTTTAGATTTCAGTAACTTGTGACGTTACGGCAAGGTGTTCCGGGCAAATACCCATTGAACATCGTGCCATTTTTGCTATAACGGGTATACAACGTCTTCCATGGAGCGACATCATGCGACGCAGACTGTACTACATGCTTCCCAATGTTAAGGCCGCCCGCGCAGAACTGGACGAACTGCTGCTGGCTCGCATCGAAGAACGGCACATCCACTTCCTGGCCAAAGAGGGCACGCTGCCCGACGACATGCCAGATTGCAATTTCCTGCTGCGAACGGACTTGATCCACGGCGCCAAGCTGGGGATTGCCATTGGCGGGATTGTGGGCCTTGCTGCCGGCATCTTCCTGGTCCTGTTCCCACCCGAAGGGCTGACACTGCGCACCATGACCATCCTGCTGGTCACGCTGGGCGGTGCCTTGTTCGGCGGCTGGGCCAGCGGCATGAATGCGGCGGCTATTCCCAACAAGAAGCTGGAGCAGTATTCCGAGCGTATTGAACAAGGTCAGGTTTTGATGATGGTAGACGTGCCGGTGCGGCGCATGAAGGAGATCGAGGAAATGATCGCCAAACGTCATCCTGACTTCAGCTTTGGCGGTGAAGAACCGCCCATGCTGGCCTTCCCATAAGGCCAGCCTCCCGGGGGTCGGCCGATGGCCGGCAACACCCCGGGTTCCCTACCGGAGGCGGGCTGCGGCCCGCCTTTTTATATGCCCATATTGCCCAGGATGCGGGTCAGTTCGCGCAGGGTCGGCTCCAGTGCCGGGTGTTTGGCGGCGAACTTGGCGGTGATTTCCTGCGTGCGTTCGGCCAGGCCGTAGGTGGAAGTGCCGTTATCCGGCTCGGGCGGCTGGTCGAGGATGTGCTTGATGTCGCCATCGAGCTGGCGCAGCAGGTCTTGCAACTCTTCATCGACCGGGCCGTGGTGGGCGAGCGTGGCGTGCAGTTGGCGCAGCGTCTCCTTCAGCTTGGTGTCCATGATTCCTTTCCCCGTTGAAGTGGCTATGCCTCTTTATACACCCATCCGCCGCGACCAGCTACGGATGCGCTCAATTTCGCCCGCGTCCAATCCGAGTGAGCGCAGGAAAGTCTCGTGCGCCTGCGGCGCCTGCTGTTCGAACAGGGCGTGCCAGCGCGCCATCGCGTGGTCGTCGAGGCCGGCGGCGCGCAGCAGGGCGGTCCAGCCGGCTTTGTCGATGCCGGCTGGTGCTGCGGGCCGCGCGGTCGGGTTCGCAACCGGGATGGCGCCGAGGACGCGCAGCAGGACATCGCGCTGCTCGGCCAGGCGCGCCATGTCGGCGGCAATTTCCGCCAGGCGGCGTTCGAGCGGGCCGGCGCTCTGGCCGTCGCGCAGCAAGGTGGCAATGGCGGGGATATCCATGCCGGTGGCGCGCCAGGCGCGGATCTGCTCGGCGCGGGCGACGTCGCCTTCGCTGTAGCGGCGGTAACCCGCGGTGCTGCGGGCGGGCGCCAGCAAGCCTTGCGCTTCGTAGTAGAGCAGCGTGCTGCGCGAAATGCCGCAACGGCGCGCGAGCTGGCCGATGGTGAGTGCGCTGGGGCCGCTCATGGCAGTGGCGCCAGGTCGGGTGGCAGGAAAGCGGCGCGGGCAGCGGCCGTGTCGAGCAGCGCCGGGCTGTAATGCAGCGCCAGCACGGCACGCGCATCGGCCAGCGCGGCCGGACCGTGCGCGTGGAGCAGGCGCACCAGGGCCACCGTGATGGTGGCGTGGAACTTGTCCGCCGCACCGAGGTGGGCGGCGTAGGCGCGGATCGCGGCACAGGTGCGCGCGATGGCTTCGTCCAGCGGGTGCCGGGCGAGGTAGATGCACGCCAGGCGCAGGTGCCCGGCGTGGTTGAAGTGCTTCGGCGGGAGCGTGCAGGATTCGAGGCTGCTCAGGAATGTTTGATCGTCCATGGCGCTAGCTTAAAGCTGTCTATCGTGGACGGGTCAAGTATTGATCAGCGGCGTCAGGGCCCAACATGCAACACGCTGCGCGTGTCGCATGTCGGGACCTGACCCCGGGAAGTTAATTGTCTTTTAATCCACGGCGCTCCAGCAGCGGTTCAATGCGGGCGTCGCGGCCGCGGAACGCGCGGTACATCTGCATCGCATCCATCGTGCCGCCCTTGGACAGCAGGGCCTTGCGGAAATGGTCGCCATTCTTGCGCAGCATGCCGCCGTTTTCGGTGAACCATTCCACGGTGTCGGCGTCCAGTTTTTCCGACCACAGGTAGCCGTAGTAGCCCGCCGAATAACCGCCCGCGAACACGTGCGAGAAGTAGGTGGTGCGGTAACGCGGCGGCACCGGTGCGAAGTCGACGCCGGCATCCTTCAGCACCGATGCTTCGAACCCCAGCACGTCGGTCGGGACGCGGTCGGCCGGCAGCTGGTGCCAGCGCTGGTCCAGGATCGACGCGGCCAGGTATTCGGTAGTGCGGAAGCCTTCGTTGAACTTGGCGGACGCCTGTACCTTGTCCAGCAATTCCTTCGGCATCGGCGCGCCGGTCTGGTAATGCCTGGCGTAGTTGTTCAGGACTTCCGGCCAGGTCATCCACATCTCGTTGACCTGCGACGGGAATTCCACGAAGTCGCGCGGCACGCGGGTGCCGGAGAAGCGCGGATACTTCACGTCCGAGAACATGCCGTGCAGGGCGTGGCCGAATTCGTGGAACAGCGTGCGCGCTTCATCGTAGGTCAGCAAGGTCGGTTCGCCCGCTGCCGGCTTGGGGATGTTCAGGTGGTTGGCCACCACCGGCCTGGTCCCCAGCAGCTTCGATTGCGACACGTAGGCGTTCATCCAGGCGCCGCCGCGCTTGTTGCTGCGGGCGTAGAAGTCGCCGAGGAAGATCGCCAGCTGCTTGCCGTCGGCATCGAACACGTCGAACACGCGCACGTCCGGCTGGTACACCGGCAGGTCCTTGCGTTCCTTGAACGTGATGCCGTACACCTTGGTGGCGGCGAAGAACACGCCGTTCTGCAGCACGTTGTCCAGTTCGAAGTAGGGCTTGAGCTGGTTCTGGTCGAAGGCGTAGCGCGCCTGGCGCACCTTGTCGGTGTAGAAGGCCCAGTCCTGCGCCGCGTTGGCGAAGCCGCCCTTCTCCGCATCAATTACGCCCTGGATGTCGGCCGATTCCTTGCGGGCGTTGTTGACGGCGGGCTTGGCCAGTTCGGCCAGCAGTTTGTTGACGGCGTCGGTATCGTGCGCGGTCTGGTCTTCCAGCTGGTAGGCGGCGTGCGAAGGATAGCCCAGCAAGGCCGCGCGTTCGGCGCGCAGCCTGGCGATCTTCAGCACGACTTCACGGTTATCGAATTCGCCGCCGCGGCTGCCGCGCGCCAGCGAAGTGGCCAGCAGGCGCTCGCGGGTGCCGCGGTTGGTCAGCACTTCCAGCGGTGCCTGGCCGGTGGTGTTGGCGATGGCGATCAGGAATTTGCCGTCCAGGCCTTTGGCCTTGGCGGCGGCAGCGGCGGCGTCGATGGCTTTGTCCGACATGCCGGCCAGTTCCTCGCGGGTGTCGACCACCAGGGCGGAAGCATTGGCTTCCTTCAGTACGTTCTGGCTGAAGGTGGTGGACAGTGCAGCCAGTTGCGCGTTGTAGGCCTTCAGCTTTTCCTTGTCGGCAGCGGACAGCTTGGCGCCGGCGCGCACGAAGTCGGTGTGGTAGCGCTCGAGCAGGCGCTTCGATTCCGGATCGAGTTTCAGCTTGTCGCGCTTGTCGTACAGGGTCTTGATGCGGGCGTACAGCTTTTCGTTCAGGCGGATCGCGTCGCTGTGGGCGGACAGCTTGGGCGCCAGCTCGCGGTTCAGTGCTTCGAAGGCGTCATTGGTGTTGGCGCCGGACAGGTTGCCGAATACGGAACTGACGCGGTCCAGCAGGCGCCCGGAAAGTTCCATCGCCACGATGGTGTTCTCGAAAGTCGGCGCGGCCTTGTTGTTGGCGATTTTCGCGATTTCCGCTGCCTGCTCCTTCATGCCTTCTGCGTAGGCGGGACCGTAGTCTTCGTTCTTGATCTTGTCGAAAGCCGGGTAGTTCAACGGCAGTTTCGACGCTTGTGCAAAGGGGTTCGATGCCGGCAGGGCGGCATGCGCGATACCTGCTACGGCAAGGCTGGCGGCAATCGCCAGCAGTTTCGGACGGAACATTCTCTCTCCTGTTTTGTAATGTTCGAAGCGCCAGATGATAGCAACCTTGCCGGGCAAAGTCATGTTGCGTTGCGTCGGCTTTGGTGTCATTCTTGATAACCCGCAGTGCCTGAAACCTGGAGAGCGTTATGAAAGTAATAGCTTGCCTTGCACTTGCAGTGTGCAGCGCCGTCCCCTTGTCGGCCGGCGCCGGCGTGATCGACTTTGAGGACCTGGCGGATCCCAGCTTCCTGGAGTTTTCTTCGCTGGTGTCGCGCGGCTACCTGGTCAGCCACGACGGCAGCGGCATCGATCCTTTTGCCGAAGTTGTCGGCACTGCCAGCGAAGACGCGCTCAAGTTTTCCGGCAATGGCAGCAAGCGGCTCGTCACGGCCAATACTTCCACGATCACCATCAGCCGCCCCGGCGGTGGCGCTTTCGATTTGCTGCAGTTTGAGGGCGGCGAAAGCTGGCTCGATACCCCGCATGTCTGGGCGCGCCAGATCCAGGTCGTCGGCCAGCTGGAAGCCGGCGGCGCGGTCTCGCAGATCTTTACCCTGGACTTGCACAAGGATGTGCTGACAGGGATGCAGCAATTCGTGCTGGGCGAGCAGTTCCGCGATGTGCTGTCGGTAACGTTCTCCGGCCTGGGCGCAACGGGCGGCGGACCCGAGTTCTCGCTGGATAACCTGGTGGTGGAGCCGGGCGCCCTGGCGCTGGACGCGCCGCCTGGCCTGTGGCTTCTCGGCGCAGGGTTGGCGGTTCTGGCGGCCTTCCGGCGGCGCGGGATCAGTAATGCGGTGGCGGTTCGTTGAGCGGCGCCTGGTTGGCCTGGGAGGTGGTGCGCACACGTTCGGCCAGCGCCACCACCATCGCTTCCAGTTGGTCGATCTGCTTCTGTTGCTCGTAGACGCGCTGGTTCAGCGACTCCACCAAGTGTTCCTGGTGCGCCAATTTGATTTCGATGTCGATGAAGCGGTGTTCGGTGCTCACGGCCGGCTCCTGCCAAGGTAAAGCCGGCATTTTACTTCAGCATGTTGACGATGACGTAGCCCTGGAAAGTGCAGACCGAGAGCACGATGCCGACCGTCCAGCATATGGTCTCAACCTTTGCGCGTTGGATTTTCTTCTCGAGCTCGGCTTTGCTCTTTTCAATCTTCGCTTCAAGTTCCGCTTTGGTGCTGTCGATTTTCGCTTCAAGTTCCACCTTGGTGCGATCGATCTTCGTGTTCAGTTGGCTGAGGCCATCTTTGATCAGGCTTTCATTGCCATTCGACTTGATTTTGTCTTCCAGCTCATCAAGTTCGTCCTTCACTTGCCCGATCGCTTCCGCGTGCACGTGCGCCTGCCCGGCCGGCACGCCGGCCTTGGTCAAGCGTTCCTCATAAGCGAGCGGGTCAATATTATTCGGCATGGCAGCTCCACTGGCTGTAACTGCCATTATCCCGCCAACGATGGCGCGCAGGCCGCACGCCTGTTTGATGCAGGTCAGCCTTATTTCAGGTAGACCCCGCCGCACAGGATGATGTCTTCTTCCGGCACGCAGTACATGGTCTTCGGTTCAATCTTGCCGGTGACGGGGTTGTTGAACTTGTAGTCCTGCCAGAACGGGACTTTCTTCTTGGCCATCTCGACACGTTCCTTGACGAAGGCTTTGCCGTCAACGTCCTTCAACTCCATCAGGTTCTTGCCGACCATCTTGGTGTTGGCGCCGTGCGCGCGCACCACGCCGTCGGTGCCGTAGACGACAAGATACAAGTCGCGGTCGACAAACTGGCCATCTTTCTTGTCGATTTCGGCGAACGTCTTTTCGCGGCCATTGGACTTCATGTAAGCGAGGGCTTTTTTCACCATGGCCTCGGCTTCAGGTTTGGTGACCGTTTCCGCTGCCGTCACGAACGATGTGGCGCCCGCCAGGACGGCGAGCAGGTAAATGCGAGCAAACATGGGAGCCTCCTGTCAAGAAGGATGAGCCCCCATCGTAGCACTTTATGCAGGGTTAATGTCACGTGGAGCCGACAGTAACTCCTTCATGCGCGCCAGCCGTTCACGTGGTGACAACACTTCCGATTCCATCGGCGGCGCGGTCCCCACGTCCAGTGCCATTTCGGCAATGAAGCGCGATGGCTCGCACTGCACGTGCTCCCCGCCGCGCTTGCGTTTTTTGCACCAGGTGAGCTGCAAGGTGCGCTGGGCGCGCGTGATGCCGACGTACATCAGGCGCCGTTCTTCCTCGATGCGCTGGGCCAGCAATTCGACCGGCGCATCGGGGTCGCCCTTGTGCGGCAGGATGCCTTCTTCCACGCCGACAAGGAACACATGCGGGTACTCCAGGCCTTTCGAGGCGTGCAGGGTCGACATGCGGATTGCGTCCGGCTCTTCGTCCTTCCCATCCAGCATGGACATCAGCGCCACCATCTGGGTCAGTTCCAGCACGTTCTTTTCTTCGCCATCGCGGTCCTTGCCGCCGCGGCCCCGGTCCTTCAGCCAGTTGACGAAATCCAGCACGTTCTGCCACTTGCCCTGCGCCGCACGTTCTTCAAAAGAGTCATACAGGTAATGCTCGTAGTGCATGCCTTCCATCAGGTCGTCCAGCACCTGCGCCGCGTTGTCGCCGCTGCCCGATGGACCGGGACGCGTGGCGCGCGATTCCAGCTCGAGGATGAAGTTGCAGAAGTCCTGCAGCGGCCGCAGCTGGCGTTCGTTCAGCACCGCTTCGATGCCGCCCTTGAACACGGCTTCGAACAGCGAGCATTGCCATTTGCCGGAGAAGGAGCCCAGCGCTTCCAGCGTGGACTGGCCGATGCCGCGGCGCGGCGTGGTAGCGGCGCGGATGAAGGCGGGATCGTCGTCCGGGTTCGCCATCAGCCGCAGGTAGGCCATGATGTCCTTGATTTCCGCCTTGTCGAAGAAGCTCTGGCCGCCGGAAATCGTGTAAGGAATGCGTTGCGTGCGCAATGCCTGTTCGATCACGCGCGCCTGGTGGTTGCCGCGGTACAGGATGGCGTAATCGGCCCACTTGTTCTTGCGCTCGAAGTGGTCGGCCGAAATCATGATCGCCACCTGCTCCGCTTCCTGCTCCTCGTTCGGCATCGAGTGCACCTTGATCGGTTCGCCGATCCCCAGCTCCGACCACAGTGATTTCTCGAACAGCTTGGGATTGTTCTGGATCACCGCGTTGGCCGCCTGCAGGATGCGGGTGGTGGAGCGGTAATTCTGTTCCAGCTTGATCAGGCGCAGGTCGGGGAAGTCCACCTGCAGCAGCGCCAGGTTTTCCATGGTGGCGCCGCGCCAGCCGTAGATCGCCTGGTCGTCGTCGCCCACGGCGGTGAACATGGGCTTCTTGCCCAGGCCCGTGACCAGCAGCTTCACCAGCTCGTACTGGCAGGTGTTGGTATCCTGGTATTCGTCGATCATCAGGTAGCGCAGGCGGCGCTGCCATTTGTCGCGCACCGTTTCGTGGTTGCGGAACAGTTCCACCGGCAGGCGGATCAGGTCATCGAAATCGACCGCCTGGTAGGCGGCCAGGGTCGCGATATAGCTGGCGTAGATGCGCGCCGATTGCGCCTCGTCTTCGGTCTGCGCCTGCTTGAGCGCCTGTTCCGGCGTGACCAGGCCGTTCTTCCACAGCGAGATGTCGTTCTGGATGCTGCGGATCAGCTGCTTGTCGGTGGTGATGGCCAGGTCCTGGACCAGCGAATAGCAGTCGTCGCTGTCCATGATTGAAAAACGGTCTTTCAACCCCAGATGGTTGCATTCCTGGCGCAGGATGCGTACACCGAGGGAGTGGAAGGTACAGACGGTCAGGAGCTTGGCCTGCTTGGGCTGCTTCAGCATCTTGCCGACGCGCTCCTGCATTTCCAGCGCCGCCTTGTTGGTAAAGGTGAGCGCGGCGATCGTGCGCGGGTCGTAGCCGCGATCCTCGATCATATGGGTGATTTTCTGCGTAATGACGCGTGTCTTGCCCGAGCCGGCGCCCGCCAGTACAAGGGCAGGGCCGTCGAGATAGAGCACGGCTTCGCTCTGTGGGCCGTTCAGGCCGAACTGGGGTGCATTGGACATCCCGGCATTGTACAGAATATAGTGGCAGCAAACCTCTCAAAACAGCAGGTAGAAGTGTTATGAAATTTGAACATTTGATAGAAGTGAACGATCTCCTCAACCCGCTGATGGACACCATCACCCA
>CBHWEO010000054.1:0-24503 GCA_966112955.1 uncultured Duganella sp.
TAGTGCCACGGCATCTTTGGCCGTGGCGTTCTGGTTTTGCTGGCTCATGGCTGGCTCCTTCGTTGCGTCGGTTGGGCCGCGCAGAGGGAGCCGCAGAGAAGGCGAGGGCGGTCAGGCGACTTGCAGGACCAGCTTGCCGAAGTTTTTGCCTTCGAACAGCATGGTCAACGCCTGCGGGAAATTCTCGATGCCTTGCACGACATCTTCCCGGCTCTTGATCTTGCCTTCCTGCAGCCATTTGCCGAGCGCGGCAACGGCTACGTGGTAGCGGTCGGCATAGTCGAACACGACCATGCCTTCCATGCGCGCGCGGTTCACCAGCAGGGACAGGTAATTGGCGGGCCCTTTGACCGGCGTCGTGTTGTTGTACTGCGAGATTGCGCCGCAGATCACGATACGGGCCTTCAGGTTGATGCGCGTGAGAACGATGTCGAGGATGTCGCCACCTACGTTGTCAAAGTATATGTCAACGCCATTTGGACAGTGTTCCTTCAGGCCGGCGCGGACGTCGCCGCCCTTGTAATCGATGCAGGCGTCGAAGCCGAGCTCGTTCACCACGAAGTCGCACTTCGCCTTGCCGCCCGCAATGCCGACCACGCGGCAGCCGAGTTGTTTGGCCACTTGCCCGACCGTCTGTCCGACGGCGCCGGCGGCACCCGATACCACGACGGTTTCGCCGGCCTTCGGCTGGCCGACTTCGAGCAGGCCGAAGTAGGCGGTCATGCCCGGCATGCCGAGCGTGTTGAGCCAGGTGGTGGCCGGGGCCAGGCGGGTGTCGATCTTGTGCAGGCCGGCGTGGCGGTCGTCGGCCGCACCCACCCAGTATTGCTGCACGCCGAAGCCACCGCCCACCTGATCGCCGACGGCAAAGCGCGGCGATTTGGAAGCAATCACTTCGCCCAGGCCGCCGGCGCGCATGACTTCGCCGATCCCGACCGGGCGGATATAGGACTTGGCATCGTTCATCCAGCCGCGCATGGCCGGGTCGAGCGACAGGTAGCGCGTCTTGACCAGCACTTCGCCATCGGCCAGCTCGCGCACCGGTTCGCGGGTGATCTGCCAGTCACTGTCCTTGGGCAGGCCGACCGGGCGGGCGGCGAGGCGGAACTGGGTGTTCTCCATGTTTGCTCCTTTTTAGAAAATAGTACGGTCATTCTATTCCGTATTTTGCCTGCCGTGGCAACGTTCATGCGACAATACCGTCCCGTCCATGTTCAGAAAGTGCCATGAACCACCCAGAATACATCCTTACGCTCTCCTGCCACGACCAGCGCGGCATTGTCCATCGTGTCTCCGGATTCCTGGCAGAGCATGGATGCAACATCATCGATTCCGCCCAGTTTGGTGACGCGGAAACGCAACGCTTCTTCATGCGCGTGCACTTCGCCCGCGAAGACGCGGCGGTGAGCGATGCGGTGCTGCGTGAGGATTTCGCCAGGGTGGCGGCGGACATGGGCATGGAGTGGGCGCTGCACGATGCGCATGCCAAGCCGCGCGTGATGCTGATGGTGTCGAAGATCGGCCACTGCCTGAACGACCTGCTGTTCCGCTACAAGAGCGGGCTGCTGCCGGTGGAGATCCCGGCCATCGTGTCCAACCACATGGACTTCTACCAGCTGGCGGCCAGTTACAACATCCCGTTCCACCACCTGCCGCTGGCCACCGGCGCGCCGGAGGAAGCCAAGCTGGCGCAGGAAGCGCGCGTGGCGGAACTGATGGAAACCCACAAGGTGGACCTGGTGGTGTTGGCACGCTACATGCAAATCCTGTCGCCGTCGATGTGCGAGCGCCTGAAAGGGAAGGCGATCAACATCCACCACTCCTTCCTGCCAAGCTTCAAGGGCGCCAAGCCCTATGCCCAGGCGCACAAGCGCGGCGTGAAGCTGATCGGCGCCACCGCCCACTTCGTGACGGGCGACCTGGACGAAGGCCCGATCATCGAGCAGGACGTGGAACGCGTCGACCATGCCATGGATTCGGATGCCCTGACCGCCATCGGCCGCGACGTCGAATGCGTGGTGCTGGCGCGCGCGGTGAAATGGTTCGTCGAGCATCGCATCCTGCTGAACGGCGACCGCACTGTCATCTTCAAGTAATTAGCAATGGCCCTGAAATCAACGATTTATAAGGCGGAACTGTCCATCGCGGACATGGACCGCAACTACTACGGCACCCACATGCTGACCCTGGCGCGCCATCCGTCCGAGACGGACGAGCGCCTGATGGTGCGCCTGCTGGCCTTCGCCATCCACGCCGACGAAGCGCTCGTGAACGCCAAAGGCATTTCCGATACCGAGGAACCGGACCTGTGGCAGATGGACCTGACCGGCGCGATCCAGCTGTGGATCGAAGTCGGCCAGCCGGACGAACGCCGCCTGCTGAAAGCCGCCGGCCGTTCCGAAAAAGTGATGGTGTACTCCTACAGCTCCGCCTCGCACGTGTGGTGGAAGCAGCTGGCCGGCAAGATCGACCGCGCCAAGAACGTCAGCGTGGTGAACATCGACGCGGAAGCCAGCGCCCAGCTGGAAAAGATGGCGCAGCGCACGATGCAGCTGCAGTGCACGATCCAGGATGGCCAGATCTGGCTGACCGACGGCACCACCACGGTGGAAATCCCGCGCGAGGTCTGGAAGGCCTGACCATGCGTATCCTGGCCGCCTTGCTGCTCCTGCTTTCCAGCGTTGCGCAGGCGGTCACGCAGGACCAGGTCATGGCGGGCGCCGCCAGGCTGTTTGAAAAGCATCTGTCCGGCCTGCGTGCGTCGCACCGGCTGGATGACAATCCGCGTTTCGCGGCACGCGTGGCGGCGATTGCGTGGCCGCTGGTGGCGCAAGCCAGGCGGGATTACCCGGAAGCTGCCGGCTGGGCGTGGGAACTGCACACCACTTCCGACAGTGAGGAAAATGCCTTCGCGGTAGCCGGCGGCAAGCTGCTGGTCAGCTCCGCCTTCGTGGCAGGGCTGGACCTGACCGATGCCGAGATGGCCATGTTGCTGGCGCACGAAATCAGCCACGCCGTCATGCTGCACAACCTGCGCGAGCATGAAGAAGCGCTGCGGCTGGAGCCGCAATGGGCCGCGCGGCCGTATGAAGAACTGGAAGACGCCATCGACAACGATGCTGGGCTGATGCGCAAGCTGGCGGCCTTCAATGCGCGCCAGGAAGAGGAGGCGGACCGCGAAGGCATGCGCCTGGCTGCGCGTGCCGGCTGGAAGCCATCCGAGCTGGCGCAGTTCTTCCGCAAGCTGGCGCGCGGCAGCCAGATGCCCAACTTCGGCTCGTTCGACCACCCGGCGCCGGCCCTGCGTGCGCGCGCCGCCAGGGAGCAGGCGGCGGCGCTGGAAGCGGGCCGCTAGGCTATAATGCCGGCCATGCAAATGACCTCGTCAACCCGCCTGCGCTGGATCTGGATCGCGTGCTTCGCCATCCTGATGAACGCGCTTGCGCCGGCGATTTCGCATGCAGTCAACGGCAAGCCGCGCACCTGGGAGATTTGCCTGAACGATGGCACCCGCATCAGCGGCGTCGGCGAACTCGATGACGCCAGCTTCGTGGCCGCGACCGCCCGCGGCAAGGCGCAGCCGATGGCGCAGATGGACATGCAGGACTGCTCTTACTGCCTGCCGCATGCGGGCTGGTTCGGCTTGCCTCCCTCCGGCCTGGCGCTTCCTTTGCCGCTGGTTGGCGCGGCGCTGCGTCCCATCCTGTTCTACCAGTCGCCACAGCCATTGCCGTTGTGGTCGGCGTCCCATCCGCGAGGACCTCCTGCACACGCTTGATCTCGTCCCCCATTAACGAATCAAGGAGTGAAAAATGAAAAAGCAGTTCTTCGCGTTCGCTGTGTCGATCGCAATGGCCGCCAGCGCCTCGGCCCAGGTTACCGTGCGCGAGCCGTGGATCCGTGCCACCGTTCCCGCCGCGCAGGCCACCGGCGCCTTCATGGAGCTGGTATCGGCGCAGGATGCGCGCCTGGTCGAGGTGCGCACGCCGGCCGCCGGCATCGTCGAAATCCACCAGATGTCCATGCAGGGCGACCGCATGATGATGTCGGCCGTGGATGGCATCGACCTCCAGGCGGGTAAGCCGGTGGCGCTGGCTTCCGGCGGCTACCACATCATGATGATGGACCTGAAGCGCCAGATGAAGGCTGGCGATACCGTGCCCATGACCCTGGTGTTCCAGAAAAAGGACAAGAAGCGCGAAACGGTTGAAGTGAAGGTGCCGGTCAAGCCACTGTCCTACGTCGCGCCCAAGCGCTAAGGGTTCAAGATGAAGACGCAATATGGACCGCTGGCAGCGATGCTGGCGGCGATGGGCTTCGTCTGTCCGGCGCAGGCGGATCACGTCGTGACGATCAATGGCGGCCGGCCCACGTCGCTGCCGACGCAGATCCCGACCACGATCGAGGGCATCACCGGTGCGCAGGTGGAAGACCGGATCAATGCCTTCGACAGCGAGGATGCGCTGAAGTACATGCCCAGCCTGAACGTACGCAAGCGCTTCATTGGCGATTACGACCATGCGGTGCTGGCCAGCCGCGCTTCCGGCACGGGCAATAGCGCGCGTTCGCTGGTGTATGCGGATGGCATCCTGTTGTCCAACCTGCTGGGCAATGGCGCGGCCTTCACGCCGCGCTGGGGCATGGTGACGCCGGAGGAAATCGAGCGTGTCGACGTGCTGTATGGGCCGTTCTCGGCGGCGTATGCGGGCAATTCGGTGGGTGCGGTGGTGGACTTTCAGACGCGCATGCCGGCCAGGCTGGAGGGCCACGCCAGGCTGTCCTGGGCGGGCCAGGATTTCGACCTCTATGGCACCAGTTCGCGCTACACGGGACGCCAGGCCAGCGCTTCGCTGGGCGACCGCGCGGGCGCGCTGTCGTGGTGGGTGGATGTGTCGCGGCTGGACAGCAGCGGACAGCCGATCGGTTTCGCGACCAGGCTGGCTTCCGCCGGCGTCGTGCCGCGTCCGGGCGAAGCGGCCGGCGTGCCGGTTACCGGCGCGGTGGCCGGCAGCAACCCGTCCGGCAAGGCGTGGTATGTCCTTGGCAGCACGGGACAGGTCAATACGGTGCAGGACCACGCCAAGGCGAAACTGGCTTACGATCTCTCGCCGACGCTGCGCGCCAGCTACACCTTGGGCTGGTGGCGGAACGATGCGGCGCGCAGCGCGGAGTCGTACTTGCGCGATGGCGCGGGGAATACCGTGACCGGCGGCGCGATCAATATCGGCGGCAAGCGGTTCACCCTGATACCTTCGGATTTCGCCGGCGCGCGCTCGGACCTGGAGCATGTGATGCACGGCCTGTCGCTCAAGACCCACGGGCGCGCAGCCATCCACTGGGAGGTCGCCGGCAGCAGCTACGCTTATTCGCGCGACCTGGCACGGGTGCCGACTGGCGGTGGAGGACAGGGCAACCTGACCGATATGGGCGGCAGCGGCTGGAATACGCTGGCACTGCGCGGCAACTGGCGCGCCGGCGCCGCGCACCAGGTGGAGTTTGGCGTGCAGCGCGAAAAAGCCATGCTGCGTACCCATGTGACCAGCGTGAGCGACTGGATCGCGGGCGAGGGCGGCAAGCACGTGTCGACCTTCAACGGCAATACGCGCCTGGACAGCTTGTACGCGCAGGACACCTGGCGCCTGGCGCCCGAATGGAAGGCCACGCTTGGCGTGCGCCACGAAACCTGGCGTGCCTACGGAGGCGAAATTTCCTCCGCGGCGGGCAAGCTGCTGCCATTTGCCGGACGCCGCGAGCGGGCGTGGTCGCCGAAAGCGGCGCTGGCATGGCATGCTGGCGACGCCTGGATGCTGAAGGCTTCCGCCGGCCGCGCGGTGCGCAATCCAACCGCGGCGGAGCTGTTCCAGGGTTCGATTGTCGATGAAAGAATCGTCAACACCGATCCGAACCTGCGCGCCGAGAAATCGTGGACGGGCGAGCTGACCGCCGAACACATGACTGCGCAAGGCAGCTTGCGCGTCACGCTGTTCGGCGAGAACACCCGCGATGCCCTGTATTCGCAGCCGTTGACCGCCGTGGTCAACACCGTGCAGAACGTCGGCGGGATCCATACACGCGGGCTGGAATTGTCGCAGCAGGCGGAAGATGTGCTGACGCACGGGCTGGCCGTACAAAGCAGCCTGACGTACGCCGACTCGACAATCGTGTCGAACGGTGCCATGCCTTCCAGCGTGGGCAAGCGCCAGCCGCGCGTACCGAAATGGCGGGCCAACCTGTTGGTCTCCTACCATGTCGGCGAACACTGGACCGGCACGTTCGGCTTGCGCTACAGCGGCAGGCAGTTCGGTACGCTCGATAACAGCGACCCGCATGGGGCGACATATATGGGCGTCTCGGATTACCTGGTGGCGGACGTCCGCCTGCGCTATCGCTTTAACCGCCAGTGGACCGCGTCGATCGGTGCCGACAACATCAACCGGGAAAAATACTGGGCCTTTCATCCCTATGCCCAACGCACCCTGAGCGCCGACCTCAAGTTCACGCTTTAACGCAGACCCAAACGCCCCGCCAAGCGGGGCGTTTTTCTTGCTGCGATGCAGTAATACGACACTCTCAAATCGAAAGTAACCTGTGACCGAGCTTTCGATGACGACCTCCCTTTACCTCCTGCGGCGCAAGCTTATTACCTAATATTTTTCCTTGTGGCAAGCCGAAAATATTTTCAAAAAGTTATTAGATAAAAGGACATGTTCGGTATCCTTTTGCCTATTTGTTGCCACAGAGAACTTTAACAAGTCATGTTCCGTAACCGAACCTTGCAGCGCCTGGTCGCGTCGATTTTGCTGGCCAGCTTTGGCGGCGGCACCATCGCCCCGGCTTTTGCCCAGTCCACCCCGCAGCTTGCAGACGGCGCGAGCCTGCAGCCTTTTGCCAAACCGGGCAAGGGGAAGCCCCCTGGCCTCGACAGCAACGGTATTCCGACTGGTAAAGGCTGGAAGCAGGTCAGCATGCCCACGGTGGACCTGGCCGCCGCGCCAGTCGCAACCCAGCCTTACGGTGATGCGCTGGCCGCCTTGCAAGACAAAGTGCGCTCGGCCAAGGCGAGCCTGGCTGCCGGCCGGGCCGACGGACTGGCACAGGCGAACGAGGCGCGCAAGCTGTATGGCAACCTGAAGCTGGAAGAGGCACGTGTTACCCAGGCGTTTGCGGCAACCGAAGCGCACCTGGCCGCGCACGGGCTGGGCGGCGAAGCCCTGGCCCGCCACCAGGAAGCGGTGGCTGCCTTCTCCAGCCGCAAAGGGGAACTGCAGCAAGCGATGGCCAACCTCGATGCGGCGGCAAACGGCCAGGGAGCGCTCCAGCAAGCGGTGCAGCAAGTGGCGGACCTGTTGGAAAAGCATCCGAGCCAGAGCGGCCAGCACAGCCGTGGCAAGGGCCATGCATGGGGCCATCGCGATGGCAAGGCCAAACCGCCTGCATTGTCTGCGCGCGACCATGAGCGGCGCTTCCCGCGTACGGTGCAGTTGGCCGCCGCCGGCTCGCTGAGCGGCATCACACTGCCCGATGCGATCCTGCCGGCGACGCCGCAAGCGGCCGACCTGGCCGAAACGCCTGACGTGCAATTGACGCCGGACATCCGGGCCCTGGCGGCAAGCCTCGGCAACAATCCGGTCGCCATCTACAACTGGGTGCGCAACAATGTGCGCTACACCGTTGGCTATGGCGCCATGCAGGGCGCCGCCAATACCTTGCGCGCGCGCCAGGGCAACGCCTTCGACACGGCCAGCCTGCTGGTGGCCCTGTATCGCGCGGCAGGCACGCCTGCCCGCTACACTTACGGCACGATCGAAGTCCCGGCCGAGCGCTTGCGCAACTGGCTGGGTGTCGACAATACCGCTGCCGCGCTGTCCTTGCTTACCCAGGCCGGCGTTCCCAATCGCGCAGTCACGCAAGCCGGCCAGACTGGCGCGGTGCAGCTGGAACACGTTTGGGTCGAAGCCTATGTCGACTACAGCCCAAGCCGGGGCGGCGTCAACCGCGCACCTGCCGCGTGGGTACCGCTGGACGCCAGCTTCAAGCAGATGGACAACAAGGACGGCCTGGACCTGCGCTCCACCGTCAGCCTGAACGAGGCCGGCACGCTGGACGCCGCCAGGCAGGGCGCCGTCTGCACGCCCGACTACGCACAAAACCTCAACCTGGCAGCACTGCAAGCCGGCTACACCGACTATAAGTCGCGCCTGAATAATTACCTGGGCCAGCAAGGCGCCGACCTGACTGTCGGCGACGTGCTGGGCCGCCAGGCCATCGCTGCGAAAAACTACAGCATCCTGCTGGGCAGCTTGCCCTACCAGACGGTGGCGGAAGGCGCCGACCTGGCTGCGTTGCCGCCCCAGCTGCGTGCGCAATTCCGCCTGCAGCTGTTTGCCGACGCCGCGCAGCAGGCGCAAGGCCAAAGCGTGGCCAGCTTCGATGCCAGCTTGCCGGATGTGGCGCACAAGCGCATCACCCTCAGCTTCGTGCCGGCTACCGCCGCCGATGCCGCGGTGCTCGACTCCTACCTGCCGAAAGCGCACGCCGACGGCAGCGCCATCCAGCCGGGTGAACTGCCGCTGGAGGTGCCGGGTTACCTGGTGCGCATGAAGGCGGAAATCCGTGTCGACGGGGCAGTCGTGGCCAGCGGCGGCAGCTTCGTGCTGGGCAGCGAACTGGTGGCCAATATCGGCAGCTTCGACCCGGCCAGCGGCACCTGGCAGGACAGCAGTTTCTACCCGCACGCCGGCGACTACCATGCCGTGGCGATCGATGCCCAGGGCGTGCCATCCGCCCAGCTGGATGAAGTCAAGGCGCGCCTGAGCGCCACCCAGGCGCGCCTGGCCGCAGGGCAGGGCGCCAGCCTGGCCCGCGACGAAGTGAGCGGCGACCTGCTGTACCACGCGGCGCTGGCTTACTTTGCCACGGTGGACGCCAATGGCCGCGTGTTCCAGCGCGCCGCCGGCGTGGCCGAGCAGCGCTTGCCTTCCTATGGCCGCGCCATTGCGCAAGCCCAGCCTGAAATGCTGTTTGGCATCGTCAACAAGGTACGCTTCCCCGGCGTGGCGCTCGATATCGACCGCCTGGACAGCGTCGCGGCCAGCCGCAACGGCGGGATCGCTGCCGCAGCCTACCTGCGCCAGGCCAACCAGCGCAACGCCGCCTACGGCCAGCTGGTGCTGGCGCGCCTGTTCACCAGCGCCCAGCAGCCGGGCCAGGCCGCTTCCGCCATCAAGGCGCTGGCCAACGCCGCCGCGGCCGGCCAGAAAGTGTTCAACATCACCGCCGCCAACGCCGCCAGCGTGCTGCCGCAAGTGGACGTGAGCGCCACCGCGCGCGCCGACCTGGAGGGCAGCGTGGCTGCCGGCAGCCGCGCCCTGGTGGCGCAGGCGCCGCTGAACATCGGCAACTGGAATGGCCAGGGCTTGCTGCTGGAAGACGCCGCCGGCAACGGCAGCTATACCCTGAGCGGCGAGGCGGGCTACGCCACGGCGGCGCTGTACCTGCCGAACGGCATGAGCTGGCTGGCACTGGCGCAACCGCTGCAGGCCGCTGCCAGCGCGGTGCCGGCGGCGCAGGCGGCGGGTCCGGTTAACGAGACACTGGCCACGCTGCTGGGCGAGGGCGCCACCACCACCCGCTGGAGCGCCTACCCCGGCCAGGCCGACGTGGCGAGCAGCCTGTTCCGTGCGCGCCTTGCGGCCGTGCAGGGCAATGGCGCCTGCGACAGCGTCGCCGGCATTGTCGCCGCCGGCCTGGACATGACTGGCGGTTTCGACCACGGCAGTGTGGCCGGAGCGCCGGTCATCACCAGCGTACCCGTGATCGCCGCCGGCGCCAACCTGGCCTATGGTTACCAGGTACTGGCCAGCGACCCCAAAGGCGCGGCCCTGGTCTACAGCCTGGTCGATGCGCCGACTGGCATGAGCATTGCCGCCAACGGCATGATTTCCTGGGCACGCCCGGTCACCGGCACCTTCAACGTGACGGTGCGCGCCGACAACGGCAAGGCCTTCGCCGAGCAGCGCTACCAGCTGACCGTCAGCCAGCAGCTGGAGCTGGACGTGAACCTGCAGGTGACGCCTGCCGTGGTCAACCTGGGCGAAACCGTCACCATCAATGTGGCCAGCAGCGGCGGCAGCGGCAACGTGACGCGTGCCCTGACCATCGATGGCCAGCCGGTGGCGCTGACAGTCGAAGGGCGCGCGCAGGTCACCGCCAGCGCCGCCGGTGCGCACCAGATCGTCGCCACCGTGACCGACCAGGCCGGAAGCAAGACCCGCGCTGGCACCTACAGCGTGCGCGACCTGGCCGACAGCACCACGCCGGTCGCCATCATCAGCAGTCCGGCCGACGATGCGGAAGTCACGGCGCCGGTCAATATCAGCGGCACCGCGTCGGCCGCCAGCCTGGCGTACTACCAATTGCTGCTGCGCCCTGCGGGCGCCGGCAGCTGGACTGAAATCGGGCGCGGCACCAGCGCGGTCGCCAACGGCGTGCTGGGCAAGCTCGACCCGACGCAGCTTGCGAACGGCATCTACGAACTGGTACTGAACGTGGTCGACGCCAATGGGCGCCAGCAGACCCAGATGATCACGCTGGATGTGTACCGTGACTTGAAAGTGGGCCAGTTCTCGCTCACGTTCGATGATTTGAACATTGAAGCGTCCGGTATTCCGATCCGCGTATCGCGGACTTACGACACCCGCCGCAAATCCGATGCGCTCGACTTCGGTTACGGCTGGAGCGTCGATTACCAGAATATGCCGGTCAAGAAGAACATGGTGTTCGGATTGGGCTGGGACGTGGTCGCCCACGCCTCGGACTTGACGTTGTGCCTGCTCCCCGCCGGCAAACGCAAGATCAATGTGACGCTTCCAACAGGTAAAGTGGAACGCTTCTCCGCCAGGAATCGCGTCGACTGCGCTTTCGTCCAGATTCCGCAGTTGGACGTCGTCCTGGCTCCACTTCCAGGCACCACCAGCCGTCTCGAAATCATCAATATTCCGAACGTGATGGTGCAAGGTGGCCAGCTGTATGACATGGATAACCTGGAGACCTGGAATCCCAAGGAATTCAAGCTGACGACGGATGACAATTATGTGTATTTCCTTACCGAAGGTGTTGGCATCACCCAGGTGCGCGATCCGAATGGTAATACGCTGACCTATGGCAAAAACGGCATCTTGCATAGCAATGGCCAATCCGTCCTGTTCGGGCGCGACGCCAAGCAGCGCATCACCTCCGTTACCGATCCGGCCGGTAAGAGCATCCAATACCGTTATGACGCCAACGGGGATTTGAGCAGCGTCGTCGCCCGCAATGGTGGCGAATCGAAGTATACGTACAACCGCAGCCACGGCCTGCTTGACTACACCGATCCCGATGGCCGCCTGGTGTCGCGCTTCACCTATGATGCCGACGGCCGCATGGTAGCCGCCTATGATGCGACCGGCAAAGCGGTGGAAGTGGTGCACGACATGGCCAATAACCAGGAAGTCGTGAAGGATCGCCGCGGCAACGTCACCACCTACACTTACGACAGCGCAGGCAATATCACGCAAGTCGTTGATGCGCTGAACAATGTGAGTAAGTTCGCATACGATGCGCAGGGCAATGAGACCTTGGCGATCGATCCCTTGGGCGGCAAGACCGAAAGCAGCTTCGACGCCATCAGCGGCAAGCCGCTTTCGGTAAAGGATGCAGCGGGCAATGTTGCTACGTCTGAATATGACCCGGGCACGCGAAGCATTCTGATGAAGGCGGTCGATCGCCGTGGCAACACGACCACGTTCGGCTATGGCGAATACGGCATGACCGTCAATCAGCCGGGTCGCCAAACTGCCATCGGCGTTGACGCGCAAGGCAATGTCAGGAGTTATTCGTATGGTGGCGTCGGTACCTCCTTCGTCAATGACGCAAAAGGCAACCGTATCAGCGAGAAGGATGCGGCAGGCAACGAGAGAACGTATGCCTATGATGCAAACAACTATGTGATTGCAGAGAACTGGAACCGCGTCACCCCCAACCGGCCTGGGACCGTGGCGGAGTCGGTCCGGTATCAACGCGACAGCGAGGGCCGCGTCGTGTCCGAAACCGACTCCTTGGGCTATGTGACGCAGACCGAGTACAACAAGGGAGGCCTTGTCACCGCGGTGGTCGATCCGGCTGGACGCAGGATGACTTACGAGTATGACGAGCGCGGCAAGCTGGCAAAGTCGGTCTATCCGGATGGTACCTCGGTAAGCCAGGAGTACGATGCGGAGGGCAATGTCGTCAGCCGCACGGACCAGCAAGGACGCGTGACCCGGTTCCAGTATGATGCGCTCAATCGTTTGCAGCGTACCGTCCATGCCGATGGCACCGAGGTCCGGATCGAATATGATGCAGCCGGACGGATTGCCGCGGTTGTGGACGCAAGAGGCAACCGGCGCAGCAATGAGTACGATGCGCTGGGCCAACTGGTGGCAAGTACCGGGCCCGATGGCCGGGTTCAACGCTACACCTACGATGCCAATGGCAATCAGCTGACCGCCGACGAAGGCGACGGCAAGGTTGAGCGGCGCGAATACGATGCGCTGGACCGCCTGGTCGCGAGAACTTTGCCTGGGGGCGAAAGCCAGACCGTGACCTGGAGTGCCAGTGGCGCGAAAACGTCGCAGGCGGGATCCGGCCAATCGTTCACCTTTGCCCACGACAAACTGGATCGCTTGGTCGAAGCGCGACGCACCGTGGCAGGGGAAGAGCTGGTGACACGCTACGCTTACGACAGCGTTGGCAACCGCACCGCGATCCAGGATGCGGCCGGCCACGAAACCCAGTGGGAGTATGACGCTGGCAGGCGTTTCACCAGCCGCACACTGCCTGACGGCAAAGTTGAGCGGTTCAGCTACGACGCGGTCGGTAACCGCACTGGTCACGTATCGTTCAATGGCCTGGAAACCAAAACCGTCTATGACAAGATGGACCGGCCGGTATTGGTCCTGCGCGGTGACGGCAGCCGAATCGAATACAGCTACACCGCGAGCGGGGCGCTGGCTGCCACGGTGGTCAGCGGCACTACGGCAAACGGCATGGTGCCGGGGAAAACTGAATATTCCTACGATGCGCGCAACCGCCTTGTCAGGAAGAGCAACCCGGACGGCAGTTTCATCGGCTATGCCTATGACGAGAACGGGAATGTCGTGCAGCGCTCGACGCCATCGGGAACCGTCAGCTATCAGTACGATCAAGCCAATCGTATGTCGCGGGTGACAGCTGCCAACGGCGACACTACTGTCTACGGGTACGACCAGGCCGGCCGTCTGGCAAATATCTCTTCCGCCAACGGCGTCGTTGCGACACGCACTTATGACGACAACGGGCGAATGAAGCAGGTTCTGCACCGCAGGGCTGATGGCAGCATACTGTCCGGCGTACGGTATACCGTGAATGGCAGTGGGCTGCGCACGAAGGTGGAAGTGTTTGACGCCTTGAGCCAGGTTGCGGCCGGCGTGCCGGCAAACCCCGCCGAGTGGAGTGAGTACGCCTACGACGAAGGCGGCCGGTTGACTCTTGAGAAGATCACGGACCGTAACGGCGTGCTGAAAAAGAGCGTCGAGTACCGCTATGACAAGGCAGGGAACCGGACCGGCAAGACCGTCACCACGGCGGCCGGCGTGGCGAGCACGACTTACTCCTACGATGCGAATGACCGGCTGACCGGCGAAAAGCTGGTGACGGAATCGGGAAGCGTCGTCAACACCGCGTTCCAGTGGGATGCGAACGGCAATATGCTGGCGCGTGTCGTTGGCAATAGTGCTGATTATTTCTCGTGGAACAGCGATAACCGTCTGGTCGAGGTCAAGCGAGGCAGCAGTCCGGATACGGCCGTACCGGTTGTCCGCTACGGCTACGATGCGGATGGCCAGCGCGTCAGCCGCGTCGCCCAACAACCGGAAGGTGAAGTGTCGACCACTTATCTTGTCGACACGACCTTCGAATTGCCGCAGGTCTTGCGCGAGACGCGGATGGCTGCGGGCGCAACCGCGGAGACGCAATTCGTTTGGGGAGTCGGGCTCGCGCAGCAACTGCAGTCCGGCGCGGCGCGCTACTACCACGCGGATGGCCTCGGCAGCGTCAGGGCGCTCAGCGATGCGCGTGGAGAAGTGGCGGCCAGCCATCGTTATGAAGCTTTCGGGCTGGCAGACGGGGAGACTGCGGCAACGGAAGACGGCTATATGTATGCCGGTGAATTCCATGATGGACAAACCGGTCTGCAATACCACCGCGCGCGCTGGTATGACAGCAGCGCTGGCCGGTTTGCTTCTGCCGATACCTTCGAAGGCTGGAGTGAGCGCCCGGCGTCCATGCACAAATATGCCTATGCAGACAATAACCCGGTCAGCAACCTCGATCCGTCCGGGTTGGCGACGCTGATGGAAATGAACGCTACCGTGTCGATCGCGCAGGAACAGCGCCAGACGCAAACTGCCTTTGCGGGCCAGCAGATGAAGCAATTCGCTGCCAAGCTTTGCTCCGCCGCCGCTGCCGCGTGCAAGTCGGCGAATAACGCCTATGACCGCGTCAGGAAGCTGACCGGGGGCACTGCCAACCAGGCGCACCACGTCTTCCAGAACGCGGTGATGGAAGGATTGCACCTGGCTTACAAGCGTGGCCTGGGCTTCTCGATTGCCTTGCTTGGCGGCTCGCACATGCGCGGTTCGCCGCACGACATCGCCAATACGCTGCAGAGGATGTTGAAGGGGAAAGAAGCGCGCTATGTGGCCTACGCCGCGCTGTTGGGAGCGGGTTGCCGTCCTAGCGATGCTACTGAAATTGTTGTGGCTGCGCAGAACTACAACGACATCATGGGATGGAAATGAGCAAGGCGCGCGATTCGAACGTCCGCGCCGGGCATTCGCTGGCGCCGGAGAGCGTCTGGTCCGCTGCCGACCCTGAAGCGTTCCTGGAGTGCGCTGAGGCGATCATCCGATGCCGCGACCAGCGCGACTACGATGCGTTGCCACGCATCGGCAAGATGGTGGTTGCCGTCTATCGCCTGGAGCGGACAGTCGAAGCTGAAGGGCTGTACCAGTTTGTGGAATATGACCGCGACCTGGTTGAGGAAACAGTTCAATACCTGGGCGAGATGGGCGCGACCAACAAGGCCGGCATCCTGGCACGCCTGGCTGTGCTCGATGCCGGTCAGGAAGACCGGTTCGATGCATTGGCCGCCCAATGGCAACATGCCGGGGAAGACAGCGCAGCCCTCCTGCAGGCGTATGGCCGCTCCCATCGACAGGAGTTCGACGAGATGCTGCGCAGCAGGGCGATGCTGTCCGCTCCTGCCGGCACGGGCCGGCCCAGCGACGACGAGCTTCGCCGCCAGGCCTACTCGGATGGGCCGGCGCCGTTGGATGGCTATGAACAGTTCCTGTTGGAGCCCGCCCGTATGGGGCTGCTGATTCAGCTGGCAGCCGATCCCCGTTGCCCGTCCAGGGCGAAGGCGGTAGCTGCGCTGTATGCCATCGCGGGCAGTATCGGCACGGACGTCCTGGCGGGCAAGCCGGCCTTCGTGCAGGAATTGACGGATGCGATTGCCAAGGCGAAGAGTCTGGATGATGCTGAATTGGGAATGTGGGCCGAAGCTGTGCGAGCAATGCTCGATGCGCCAGACCCGGAAACCCTCATGCGATGGATGGCTGCGTTATTCGCCAGCGACGGCGGCTTGGGCGGTGCGACATGAACTCTTATTGGTCGGTTGTTTCGCAAGGCGTTGCCTTGGCAATTGTGTTGAAAAAGCTCGAGCGCTTGCTCGCGGTAAGTTTTAGGGCGGTAGAGCTTGAGCAAGCCACATTGGACGGCAAGAAACTGGAGAAGGCGGACTTCTTCGTCGAGGTGCCACGTGCCACGCAATGGAACGACATGGTGTTGGAAATGCTTGCTGTATCGGCGCGCCTGTGCCCAAGTTGGTCGGTTGCCATCGGCGCCAGCAGTTTCTCCGCACAGTATTCGCCGGCGCGGGATGGCGACGTGGCGCGGATCGCAGGCCTGCAAAGCGTGAATTGGAAAATCCGGCAAAGCCAGAAGTACGAACGGCGCAAGTGGCAGCCCGCCGTATAACCCGCCGAACGTCATTGAGCGTGGAAGCAATTGAAGGGTGCGAAGGCACCTGACTTAAGTGAGACATGAAATGAGATCAGCTCTTCACAATATTCTTGCAGCATGTGCCGTGTCCTGCGCCGTGCTTCTGGCAGGGGCGGTCGGCGCCCAGACCAGCCAGCCGTTGGCGCGTGGGCTGGCCTGGCTGCAGGCGCAGGTGGCGTCCGACGGCAGCCTGCAGAACGAGGCCGCGTCGGGCGCCTTGCCGCTGCAGGCGCGCAGCGAGACGGCGCGTACGCTGAAACAGCTGGCCAGCTTGCCGGCGGCGTTGGCCGACGCGATTGCGGCTAACGCGGAAGACAACACGGAATTCCTGGCGCGCCAGGCGGTGAGCCAGGTGCAGGCCGGCCGCAGTGCCGCAACCTTGCTGGCTGCGCTGGGTGCGCGGCAGAACAGCGATGGCGGCTTTGGCGGCGCGCCGGGCTTCGCCAGCAATGCGCTGGATACCGCGTGGACCATGCTGGCTTTCAGCGCCGGCGGATATGCCGATGGCGCGGCGCGCGGTCGCGCGGCGAGCTACCTGGTGTCGCAGCAGGATGCCTTCGGCAGCTTCGGCGTGTCCCCCGGCCAGCCTTCGGCCTATGTCAGCGCGCTGGCGTTGATGGCGCTGCAGACGGCGGGCAGCGACCCGATGGTGCTGAATGCACTGAACCAGGGCGCCGCCTGGCTGCGCGGGCAGCAGGGTGCGGACGGCAGCTGGGGCAGCGTGACGCAAACGGCGCTGGCCTCGCTGGCGCTGCAGGGCAATGGCAGCGATAGCGGCGTGCAGTCCGCGGCCCAGGCTTTCCTGCTGGCGCAGCAGGGCAGCGACGGTGCCTGGGGCGGCGATCCTTATGTGACGGCGCTGGCGCTGCGCGCCATGTCCGGACCGGCGGCGCCGCCGTCGGCGGGCAGTGGCGGCAAGCTGACTTTGCGCGTGGTCGATGCGGGCTCCGGCCAGCCGCTGGGCGGCGCCAGCGTGGTGCTGCCGGGCCTGGCGCCGGCGCTGAGCGACCCGACCGGCCGTGCCACCCTGGTCGACGTGCCGGCCGGCGCCTATGCGCTGGCGGTGTCGGCCAGCGGTTACGCGGCGCAGAATTTCCAGGTGACGATCGTAGCCGGCAGCACGCTGGACGGCGGCACCGTCCAGCTGTCCGTGCTGCCCACGGCCGGCGTCCTGAAAGGCGCGGTGCGCGACGGTGCCAGCGGCGCCGCCCTGGCCGATGCCATTGTCACCGTGAGCGGTGCGGCGAACGCCAGCACGCGCACGGCTGCCGACGGCAGCTACCTGCTGGGCGGCCTGGCGCCGGGCGCACTGAATATTACGGTGACCCGTGGCGGCTTCAATAATGTGCTGGCCGCAGGCAGCGTGACGGCCGGCGGTACCCTGATCTTCAGCCCGGCCATGACGGCGACGCCGCCGGGCGGCGATCCGTCCGGCACGCCGGCCGACACCACCGGTTCCATGATCGGGCAGGCGGTCGATGCCGCCAGCGGCGCGCCGCTGGCGGGCGTGGCGGTGACGCTGGCCGGCAGCGCCCAGGGCGCCCAGACCGGCGCCGACGGCCGCTTCACCATTGCTTCGATCCCGGCCGGTTCGTATGCGGTGCGCATGTCCAAGGCCGGTTACAGTGAGCGCCAGCTGCCCGGCGTGATGATCGCGGCGGCCACCCGTACCGACGTGCAGGTGATCCCGTTCGAGCGTGTGATGACCTCGGTCACGGTGCAGGGCACGCTGACCGACATCAATGGCGGCAAGCCGATCGCCATGGCGACCGTCAGCGTCGTGGGCAGCGCGCTGCAGGCGCGCACTGACGCCGGCGGCAACTACCGGATCGACGGCCTGCCGGTCAGCCCGGCCACGTTGCGCTTCAGCGCGTCGGGCTATGCCAGCGAGACCGTGATGGCTACCTTCCCGGCGGCAGGCGCCTACCGCGTCGACCGCGCCCTGGCGCTGGATAATGGCGGCGTTCCGTCGTTCAGCCAGTTCGGCACCGACCGCGCCAGCTATGGCGCCTACGCGCCGGTGACCATCAATATGGCGATCGAGAACAAGGGCCAGCAGGCGTTGTCCAATGTGCTGGTCGACCTGCTGGTGTTCGATCCGTCCGGCGGTGTGGTCAACCTGCAGCAGGTGATGCACGTCGATGCCCAGGGCACGGCGCAGCCGCAGTTCACCTTCCCGGCCGGCAGCATTACCGAGGCGGACGGCAAGTGGTTCACCCAGTCGTATGCGCCGGGCCAGTACCAGGTCAAGGGCCGCATTTATCTGGCCGATCCCGCCACGGGCCTGCGCACTGCGCTGGCCGAGCGCAGCGCCTCGTTCACCATCGAGCCAAGCCAGAACATCGTGCGCCTGGCGGTGGCGCCGACGCCGGCGTTCAGCAACTTCGACGCGACGGAGCAGGTCAGCTACAAGGTCGAGGCCATCAACCATTCGAACCAGCCGGCCAGCACCAGCTTCCGTCTCGTCTTCAAGGCGCCGGACGGCACGGTCCTGAACGAGCGGGAAGCCACGCTGGCGCTGCAGCCGAACGAGATCCTCGGCGGACTGGTGGTGGGTCCCTTCCCGCAGCACTTCAGCGCAGCCGGCGTGTACCCGGTCGAAATCAGCTGGAGCAGCGGCGCACAGCCGGCAGCACTGGTCAACGGCCAGATCGAAGTAGCCCCGGGAACCCGGGTGGAGATGCAGCAGCAGGTGGCGCCGACCGTGGTGACTCCTGACGGCGACAAACGCATCAAGATCCAGTTGCAATTGAAAGGGGTGGAGCAAAAATGAGGGGCGCAGCCATGATTACTTCTATCACGCGCCGCCTCGCGGCGGCCCTGCTGGCCCTGGGACTGGCCCTGCCGCTGGCGCAAGCGGCGCCAATGGTCAATGGCCTGGGCGGCAGCTCGGGTTTCGGCACCATTGCCATGGGCCGCAATGACGACGGCTCCTCCGGGCGGATTGCGCTGGGCAGCGGGTTCCCATACGGGATCAAGCTGTTCACCGAAAGCTTCACGCAACTGTACATCAACAACAACGGCAACCTGACCTTCCGCGCGCCGCTGGGCACTTACACGCCGACGCCGTTCCCGGTCACCAACCAGCCGATGCTGGCGGCGTATTGGGGCGACGTCGACACGCGCGGCGGCATCCCCGACCCGCAGAACGAGGTGTATTTCAGCACGGCGGTGCCGGGCAAATTCATCGTTACCTGGAACTATGTCGGCTACTACTCCGGCGGCACCAACAAGCTGAACGCCTTCCAGATGATCATTACCGACCGCAGCGATGTGGCGCAGGGCGACTTCGACCTGGAATACCGCTACGAGCAGCTGCAGTGGACCACCGGCAGCGCCAGCGGCGGCTCGAATGGCCTGGGCGGCACGCCGGCGCAAATGGGCTACGACGCGGGCGACGGCAAGAATTACTACCGCCATCCCGATTCGGCGACCGCCAACATCCTGAACCTGGTTTCCACCAGCAACGTGGGCGAGCCGGGCGTGTGGCGCTTCGAGGTCCGCGGCGGCAAGCCGAATCCGGTGAAGATCCCGACCCTGGTGGACGTGCAGCTGGTGCAGACCCTGAACGCCGCCGACATCGATATCGATATGGCGTCGTTCCAGACCGCGCCGGCCAGCGTGAGCAGCGCCAACGGCCAGACCCGCATCCAGTGGAATTTCCCGGCGTTCCCGGCGAATATCTCGAAGGACTTGAGCTACGAGGTCAATTTCCGCAACCCGCGCGCCGGGGAAAAGCGCCAGCTGCTGGCAAAGACGGAACTGCAGTACAAGGACGTGAACGGGAAGCTGGTGCACAGTGAGCTGGGCGTGCAGGAGATTACCGTGCTGCCGTCGATTTACACGGTGGCGCCGTCCAGCGACAAGCCCGCCTATGGCGCCAATGAGCCGGTGTTGCTGTCCAGCGTGGTGCGCAACCTGAGTGCCTTCAATGCCAGCGCTGCCGTGCGCCTGTCGGTGTACGACGCCAACAATGCGCTGGTGGCGGTGGTGGGCAGCACTGCGCCGCAGGCGGTGGCGGCCAGCGGCAACACGCCGTATGGCCCGATGCTGTTCTCCAGCGGCAGCCTGGCGCCGGGCGGTTACCGCGTGCTGGCCGAAGCACTGGACGGCAACGGCGCGGTGGCGGCCACGGGCTGGGGCAGCTTTGACATTGTCGGCGCCAGCGGCTCGCAGGCGACGGCAGCGATTGCCGCCGACAAGGCCAGCTACGGCCCGTTCGACCGTGTGCAGCTGACCGACCGCATCACCAACCTGCTGGCGAACGCCAGCCTGGATAATGTGCGCATCACTACCGTGGTCACGCGCCCGGACGGCAGCCAGCTGTTCGAGAAGGAAGACAGCCTGGCGCAGCTGGCGCCTGGCGGCAGCAAGTCGCTGGTGTACCCGCTGCAGTTGGCGGCCAGCCCAGCCGGCCAGTACAGCGCGGTACTGCGACTGGCCAAGGTCGACGGCACCCTGCTGGCGCAGGCGGCGACCCAGTTCAAGGTGACCTCGAGCGAGGAGACCGGCGCCGGCCTGGCCGGTACGCTGCAGGCGGCGCCAGCCCTGGTCCACGATGGCAAGGCGGTGGCCCTGAGCTTCAACGTCAGCAACGGCGGCAACAGCGCCATCAACAATGTGCCGCTGGCGCTCAAGATCATCGATCCGGCGGCGCAGCGCGTGGTGGCGAGCTATCCATACCAGGCCAGCCTGGCCGTGGGCGCCGCCTTCCCGGGCACTGCCAGCTGGACGGCGGTGGGCAGTGACAGCGGTTCCTATGTGGCGGTGCTGGGCGCCACCGTGGGCGGCAAGGAACTGGTCCTGGCGCAGCAGCCGATCAAGGTGCTGAAGCTGGAAGCCACGGCCAGCTTCAAGGCAGGCAGCCGTGTGCTGGCGCTGGTCTCCTGCACGGACGAAGAAGAAGAGCAGGCCGATACGAACTGCGAACCGGCCCGCGCCCAGACCATCGAGCGGATCCTGAGCGCGGCGGGCGTCGAGTACCTGGTCGCCACCAGCGAACAGGCGTTCAAGCAAGCGTTCCGCTCCGGCCGATTCAATACGTACTGGCTGTCGGGCAAGCAGGACAAGCTGCATGGCTCGCTCTCGCTGGAAGTGCGCGAGGCGGTGTTCGGCGGCGACGGGGCGCTGGTGGACAGTGAGCATGACCAGCGCAATGGCGTGCTGGACGACATGGCCGGCATCCGCTGGAAGGGCAAGTTCGGTGCCACCGAGCTGCCGGTCGACCTGGCCGGTCCGCTGTACACGCCGCAGCGCCTGTATAGCAGCGGCCGCTCGGACCGCCTGGAGCTGGCCGGCGGCAGCACGCAAGCCACGCTGAACGTCGGCGGGCCGCACGGCGATGCGCCGGCCATCATCGGCAATACCTATGGTGCGGGCCGCGTGCTGCAATTCGCCTTCGACCTGCCGTCGAGCTTCAGCAGGGAAGGCGCGTGGCAGCCGGTGATCGAGCGCAGCCTGCAGCACGTGATGCGGCCACTGGGCGATACCCAGGCGCCGGGCGCCAGCCTGCTGGCCAAGCTGGGCGTGCGCAACCTGGGCCCTGCCACAGCGGTGCTGGTGTCGAGCGCACTGCCAGCCGGCGCCGAATACCTGTCCTCTGCACCGGACGGCACGTACGACGGCGACAAGCACACCGTCAGCTGGTCGTTCACGCTGGAGAACCAGCAGGCATGGGATGCCTCGCTGGCGCTGCGTGCCCCGCTGCTGGGGGCGGATTACAGCCTGGCCACCACGGTCAGCACGGTGGATCCGTCGACCGGCTTGCCGAGCCAGTATGGCCAGCCGCTGGCGCTTGCCGTCAAGGTGTATGACGCCGAACAGCTGGCGCAGCAGGCGATCGCCACGCTGAACGGCCTTGCGCTGTCGCGCAAGCAGGATGCCCGCCTGCGCGACCGCATGGTCGACGATGTGCGCGCCGCCATGGCGGGCATGCAGCAAGGCAGTGCAGCCAGCCTGGATGCCGCCATCGTGCAGCTGGTGAACGTGGTGGCGCAGTTGCCGCAGCTTGGCGGCGTCGCGACCCGTCCGGTGCGGGATGCGCTGGACAGCGTGATCCGCGAAGCGCAGCGGCGCTGGAGCGTCAAGGCCACGCAGGGCTAAGACGGCACCGGAAAGCAAAAAACCCGCACGAAGTTGAACTGAACCCCGAAAGTTGGACACCAACTTTCGGGGTTCAGTTCAACGAGTGCGGGTTTTTTACGTGCAGGCTGGATGCCGGGTGGTCAGTTCGGGCCGCCGGCCAGGCGCTTGACGCTGCCCGAACCCATCACGCTCTTGGTGACTTGCGGTTCGCCGTAGTAGCTGACGTCGCCGGAACCGGCCACGCTGACGGACAGCGCCTGCTTCGCCCACACCACGGCCTGGCCCGAACCGCCGATGCTGACCACCGCTTCGCGGGTCGCCAGCTGGCCGGTGCTGACCTTGCCCGAGCCGCCGATCGACACTTTCAGCTTGTCGGCGGAACCGCTGGCTTTCAGGTTGCCGCTGCCGCCCAGGGAGACGGAGACCGATTCGCCTTCGATATTGCGCAGGTTCATGGAGCCGGAACCGCCGACGTCAAAGGACAGCTTGCCGCCGCGCAGGCCTTCCGCGTCGACCGAGCCGGAACCGCCGACCGCGATGCGCTCGAGTTTGCGGGCCGTGACCACGACCTTGAGGTGGCGGGTGTCGAGTTGCAGGTTGCGGCGGGCAGGGCGGATCTTCAGGGTGCCGTCTTCCACCACGGTTTCGATCAGGGGCAGGATGTTGTCGTCCGTCTCGATGGTCACGCTGTCGGCGTTGCCGATGCGGACTTCCACATTGCCGGGCAAGCCCAGGCCGAGGGCGGTGAAGTTCGACACTTCGCGTGCCTGCTTGGCGATATTGCCATTGCCCTGCACCCGCTCGCCGGCAAACCAGCCCAGCGGCGAAGCCGACACCACGGCCACCGGCGCGGCGGCTGTCAACACGGAAATGGCGACCAGGGCGTTGCGCACTGCAGCAGACATGTTCATGGGGATCTCCTCAATGTGGTTTAGGGCCATCGTAACGAACCGGCGTTGCGGGTGCCCGTCCCATGCGACAGGACGCGCGCAGCGGGGAACAGAATGCATTTCGCGGGGACTGGGCGTGGCAGCGCACGAGTTTGGGTATTCGAAATAAATGTTGTATATCAGCCACTTACCTTCCATTCGGCAAATGAAATAGAATCATGCAACCAATTGGAAAGCAGAGGCACTATGGAACACTCGCAAATTCGCACCCTGTCGTATATCGAGAACGAAGACCACCCCGTCTTTGGCACCCTCGTCGAGCAAATCCTGCACCTGCTGAACTCCAAACTGGTCTTTTCCGACATCCTGATCCACCAGAACAGCCCTTTGCTGCTGCGCCAGCCGAAAGGCCTGGTGGCCGTGACCGATTCGCCGATCACGCGCGAGGAGCTGGAAGAATTCTTTGAAGTGGTGGAGCCGAACTGGCGCGAACGCATCCAGGACCGCGCCTTCGACCGCGCCATCGACCTGCACACGGCCCGCATCCGCGCCAACTGCTTCAGCTTCCAGGGCAAGAAGCGCCTGGGCTGCGTGATCCGGCGCTTCCCGAAGGAACCGCTGGCGCTGTCGACGCTGGGCCTGCGCCCAGCGGAGGAAAAGTTCGCCCAGCTGTCGAGCGGGCTGGTGCTGATTATCGGCGACACCTGCCAGGGCAAGTCGACCACCATCGCTTCCATGCTGGACGAAATCAACAAGCAGCGCTCGGGCCACATCATCACGATCGAAGACCCGGTGGAAACCCTGATCCCGCAGCGCAAATGCGTGATCACGCAGCGCGAAGTGGGCTTTGACGGCGACGTGGAATCGTTCGACCTGGGCGCCAAGGATGCGCTGCGCGAGCGGCCGGACGTGATCGTGATCGGCGAGATCCGCGACGCGGAAACGGCGCATGAAGCGCTGGCGCTGGCCGAATCCGGCCCGCTGGTGCTGGCTTCGCTGCACGCCCGCTCGACCGAGCTGGGCCTGCAAAAGATGATCCGCCTGCTGGGCAACACGGAGCCGCAGCGGCAAGCGCTGGCGCACGCCCTGCGCGGTGTGCTGTGCCAGGCCCTGATGCCGGCGCTGGAGGGCGACCGCTACTACCTGGCCACGGAAAGCCTGACCGTCAACCCGGAAGTGGCCGCGATCATCGAAGGCGGCACGGTCGCCGACTTGCGCAACCTGATGGAACACAAGGCCGCACCGGGCTGCCACACCATGAACGAATGCCTGCGCCAACTGCTGGCGGAAAAAAAGGTCAGCATCGAGGACGCCCGCCACGCCACCACCGACCGCCTCGGCTTCGCCGACATGCATTAAAAAAGTCGGGGTGCGGGCGAGGCGAAGGGAACAAATTTGGAATAGGCGCGC
>CBHWEO010000055.1:0-24177 GCA_966112955.1 uncultured Duganella sp.
AAGGCGCGCCCGGTGCACATCCACATCGCCGAGCAGCAGGGCGAGGTGCAGCAGTCGCTGGACTTTTCCGGCCGGCGCCCGGTGCAGTACCTGTTCGAGCAGCTGTCGGTCGATGCGCGCTGGTGCCTGGTGCACGCCACCCACCTGACGGCGGACGAGGTGGGCGCCATCGCCGGCAGCGGCGCCGTGGCCGGCCTGTGCCCGACCACGGAAGCCAACCTGGGCGACGGCCTGTTCCCGCTTGAAAGTTTCCTGGCCCAGGGCGGCCGCTTCGGCGTGGGCAGCGACAGCCACGTGTCGCACAGCCCGGTGGAAGAGCTGCGCTGGCTGGAATACGGCCAGCGCCTGCAGCAGCAGCGCCGCAACATCGCCGTTTCCGCCGGCCAGCGCCGGGTCGGCGACTTCCTGTGGCAGGCCGCGCTGCAGGGCGGGGCGCAGGCTGCCGGGCGCCCGGTCGGTGCGCTGGCGGCGGGCAAGCGCGCCGACCTGCTGGTGTTGGACGACAGCCACCCCAATCTTGACGGAATCGATGCCGCCGACGTACTGGGATGCTTCCTTTTCAGCGGAAATGATAATCTAGTCAGGGATGTGATGGTCGGCGGCCAGTGGGTGGTGCGCGGCCAGGAGCACGTGGCGCAACCGGCCATCACCGCGCGCTTCAAACAGACGCTGGCCGAACTGCGCGAGCTGCGAACATGACCCAAATCATCCAGTATGCAAGCCTGCATGCCACGCCGTGGAAGAATGGCGGCGGCAGCACCACGGAACTGTGCGTGATGCCGCCCGGCGCCGGCTTCGACGAGTTCGAATGGCGCCTGTCGCTGGCCACCATCGCCCACAGCGGCCCGTTTTCCGTGTTCCCCGGCATCGACCGCACGCTGACGCTGGTGGAAGGCGGCGGCGTGGTGCTGGACGTGGGCAACGAGCGGCGTGTGGCGCTGTCCGAGCGCGAGCCGGTAATCGCCTTCCCGGGCGAGACGCTGGTCACCGCCACGGTGGAAGGCGCGCCCACCACCGACTTCAACGTCATGACGCGGCGCGCCGTCTGCAACCACCAGCTGGAGCGGCGCACCATCCGCGACTTTTCTACCCTGGAGCGGCGCAGCCCCACCACCGTGGTGTTCCTGGCCGCCGGCGAGAGCCTGGCCCTGGCCAGCGCCAGCGAGCGCATCGCGCTGGTGCGCTATGATGCGGCCGTGCTGGACAAGGATGCGGTGTGGACGCTGGAAGCGGGCCAGGCCACCGTCTTCATTGTCGATATCTTCCCCAACGACGAGTAGAACATGGCAGTGGAATGGGATCTCCTGATCAGTAATGTGCACTTGGCCACCATGGCCGGCGCCGGCTACGGCGAGCTGCGCGACGCCGCCATCGCGGTCGACAACGGCCGCATCGCCTGGCTCGGGCCGCGCGCCGCTGCCGCCGCCGCGGGCAGCGCGGCGCTGGAGCACGATGGCGGCGGCTGCTGGCTGACCCCGGGCCTGGTCGACTGCCACACCCACATCGTGCACGCCGGCAACCGCAGCGACGAATTCGAGGCGCGCCTGAACGGCGCCACCTACGAGGACATCGCGCGCGCCGGCGGCGGCATCATGTCCACCGTGCGCGCCACCCGCGCCGCTTCCGACGCCGAGCTGCTGCGCCAGTCGCTGCCGCGCGTGGCGGCGCTGCTGGCCGAGGGCGTGACCACGCTGGAAATCAAGTCCGGCTACGGCCTGACGCTGGAAGCGGAAGCCAAGATGCTGCGCGTGGCGCGCCGCGTCGGCGAAGTGCTGCCGGTGGCGGTGCGCACCACCTTCCTCGGCGCGCACGCGCTGCCGCCGGAATACAAGGACCGTCCCGACGACTACGTGGACGCCGTGATCGCCATGCTGCCGGCGCTGGCCGCCGACGGCCTGGCCGACGCAGTGGACGCCTTCTGCGAGCGCATCGGCTTTTCCGCCGCGCAGACCGAGCGCATCTTCGCCGCCGCCCGCGCCCAGGGCTTGCCGGTCAAGCTGCACGCCGAGCAGCTGTCCGACCAGGGCGGCGCGGCCTTGGTGGCGCGCTACGGCGGGCTGTCGGCCGACCACCTGGAGCACCTGTCGGCCGAAGGCATCGCCGCCATGGCGGCCGCCGGCACCGTGGCCGTGCTGCTGCCGGGCGCCTACTACTTCCTGCGCGACACCACGCCGCCGCCGGTGGCCGCCCTGCGCGCGGCCGGCGTGCCGATGGCGGTCGCCACCGACAACAATCCCGGCACCTCGCCGATGACCTCCCTGCTGCTGGCGATGAACATGGCGTGCACGCTGTGGCGCCTGACGCCGCTGGAAGCGCTGGCCGGCTGCACCATCCACGCCGCCCGAGCCCTGGGGCTGGACGGCGAGATCGGCACGCTGGAAGTGGGCAAGCGCGCCGACTTCGCGCTGTGGCAGATCGCGCGCCCGGCGGACCTGTCGTATGCCTTCGGATTCAACCCCTGCGTGGCGGTGGTCAACCGCGGCGTGTGGCGCGACCCGGTGGTCGGCATCCCGGCCATCGCCGGCAGTGCTGCTCCTACGGGCGCCTGACTTGCTGCGCCGCGCCGCCACCTTCCTGCTGGCGCTGGCGGCGCTTGCCCCGCATGGCGCCCGCGCCACCGCGCCCGCCGCGCCGCCGGCCGCCGCCCCAGCGCTGCCGCGCGCCGCAGGCGACGCCGTGCTGCGCATCGGCTCCAAGCGCTTCACCGAGTCCTACATCCTGGGCGAGCTGCTGGCGCAGGCCGCCGCGCCGCACGCCCGCGTGGAGCACAAGCAGGGCCTGGGCAACACCGCCATCGTGCTGGCCGCGCTGAAGTCGGGCAGCATCGACGTGTATCCCGAATACACCGGCACCATCAGCCAGGAAATCCTGAAACGCCGGCAGCCCGCCACGCTGGAGCAGCTGCAGCGCGAACTGGCCGCGCAAGGCCTGGGCGTCGCCATCCCGCTGGGCTTCAACAACAGCTACGCGCTGGCCATGCGCAGCGAGGCCGGCGGCCCGCACACGCTGGGCGAACTGGCCGCGCGCCCGGCGCTGCGCTACGGCCTGTCGCATGAATTCATCGGCCGCGCCGACGGCTGGCCCGGCCTGGCCCAGCGCTACGGCATCCGCGCCACGCCGCGCGGCCTGGACCACGGCATCGCCTACGAAGCGCTGGCGCAGCGCCAGGTCGACGTGATCGACATCTACGCCACCGACGCCAAGATCAGCCAATACGGCCTGCGCGTGCTGGACGACGACCAGGCCTACTTCCCCCGCTACGACGCCGTGCTGCTGTACCGCCTGGACGCCGCCACGCGCTTTCCCGCCGCCTGGCAAGCCTTGCGCGCGCTGGAAGGCCGCATCAGCGCCAGCGACATGATCGCCATGAACGCCGCCGCCGAACTGCACGGCCAGACTTTTGCCGCCATCGCGCAGGACTGGCTGGCACGCCACCATGCTGCCCCGGCGGCGCCCAACGCAGCGCCGTCCGCGGCCAGCAATGGCGCCAGCGCGCGCCCCGCCGCCGCCTCGCTCTGGCAGCGCCTGTTTGCCGACGACTTCTGGCCGCAGACGCGCCAGCACATCCTGCTGGTGGCGCTGTCGGTCGCCATCGCCAGCGCCATCGGCATCCCGCTCGGCCTGCTGGCCGCCAACCGCCCGGCCTTGCGCGAACCCGTGATGGCGGCGGCAGGCATCCTGCAGACCATTCCCTCGCTGGCCCTGCTGGCCATGCTGATCCCGCTGCTGGGCACGATCGGCACCGTGCCGGCCCTGTGCGCGCTGGTGGTATACGCGCTGCTGCCCATCATCCGCAATACTTGCGCCGGCATCAGCGGCATCCCGCCCGGCCTGAAGCAAGCGGCCGCCGCGCTGGGCCTGCAGCCCGCGCAGCGCCTGAAAGAAGTGGAATTGCCGCTGGCGGCACCGGTGATCCTGGCCGGGGTCAAGACGGCCGCCGTGATGAGCGTCGGCACCGCCACCATTGCCGCCTTCATCGGCGCCGGCGGCTATGGCGAGCGCATCACGACCGGCCTGGCCCTCAACGACAACACCCTGATGCTGGCCGGCGCGCTGCCGGCCGCTGCCCTGGCCCTGCTCACGCAAGCCGTGTTCGCATGGCTGGAACGGGGCTTCAAAGCAAGCGCCGCCGCGCGCGCACCTGCTCAGCTTCGCGCCTGAACACCAGCGCGGCCAGCGCATTTCCAGTCGGCATGTCTTGCGCTACATCAAATGTAAGCAAGCATCGCTTTCCGGTAAAAATTTGTAAGTGACGGCGCAAGGCCGGGTGAGGGCGACTATATTGAAACCGTCGATTCATCTCCCCTCCCAACTGACACCTGGGTTTCGTATCCCTCGCCCGACCACACACGAGCCGCGAGGGATTTTTTTTGGACCCGCTCAGCCGCCTGCCAGCGATTGCAGCGCCGGGCCGGTCACGCGGCACACGCGCCAGTCGGGCAGCACCTCGGCCCCCATCTGTTCGTAGAACTTGATGGCATTCACATTCCAGCCCAGCACCGACCACTCGAAGCGCCCGCACTGGCGCTCGACGGCGATTTTCGCCAGCGCCACCAGCATCTGCTTGCCGTAGCCGGCGCCGCGCCGGTTCTGCTTGACGTACAAGTCCTCCAGGTACAAGCCTTTCTTGCACAGGAAGGTCGAGAAATTGTGGAAGAACAGGGCATAGCTCACGACCTCGCCCGCTTCTTCGCCCACGATGCCCTCGACGCCCGGCTTGGCGCCGAACAATTCTGCGTGCAGCATGGCTTCGTCGGCCACGACCAGGTGTTCCAGTTTTTCGAAAACGGCCAGCTCGTGGATCATGGCCATGATGGCAGCCACGTCGTCCGGACGGGCAGGGCGGATAGTCAAATTGCTCATGAAGCTTTCTTCAAAGGGTTAAGGTCAACGGAAGGTGTGCTGGCAGGCGTCGCCGGCGTCCACAGTGCCCAGGCCACGCTGGCCAGGCACACCACCATGCCGAGGATTTCCATCCAGCCCGGCCGGTAATGCTCGAGCCGGATGCTCAGCAGCACGGAAATCACCGGCGTCACCACGCCGATGTACACGGCCTTCTGGGTGCCGAGGCGGTGCATCAGCGTGAAATAGCAGGCGAAGGCGATCACCGAGCCGAACAGCGACAGGTAGAGCAAGCCGCCCCAGTAGGCCGGCGTGGTGGGCAGCACGAAGGCATCGCCGCGCGCCAGCGCCAGCAGCGCCACCAGCAGCGTACCCCACAACATGCCCCAGGCCATGGTCAGCAGCACATTCGATTCATGCTGGCGCACCTTGGCCACCATCAGGTTGCCCACCGTGCTGGCGATGGTGGCGCCCAGCGCCAGCACCAGGCCCAGGATGAAATGCCCCTGGCCGCCGGCCAGCACCTCGCGCAGCGAGGCGGCAATGGCGTGGTAGAACAGCAGCACCACGCCGCACGCCGCCACGCCGCCCGCGGCCCAGGTGCGCCACGCCACCCGGGTGCCGAAGGCGATGCGGTTGGCGATCGGGTTCCAGAACACCATCAGCGCGAACAGCACCGCCACCAGGGCCGACACCACGTACTGCTCCGCGTGGTAGGTGCCGATATAGCTCAGGCCAAAGCTGCAGCAGCCCTGCAGGATGGTCCAGCGCTGCGCCGCCCATGACAGCCGCAGCTTGTGCCCGCGCAGCAGGCACCAGCCGAACAGCACGGCCGAGGCCAGTGCAAAGCGGTAAACAATGGACACGGCCGGCGCGATATCGCCCAGTTGCAGGGTGATGGCAAAGAAGGTGGAACCCCAGATCAGGCAGGCGACGATGAACAGGATGGAAGAAGGCATCCCGCCAGTATAAGTGTTTCTGGAATGCAGCGCAGAGCGACAATGCGTGACAATTTTCGCCGTACAACCGGGTATGATTTAACCACTTAAAGTCCGGGAGACAGGCATGAACATGGGAACCCGCATCTGGGTGGCATCGGTGCTCGGCTACGTGGCCGCGACCGTCCTCATCCTGCTGGCCGGGGAGGCGCTGCCGCCCGGCCACATCAATGTCGCCCTGTTCTAGTAGGCCAGGTTCAGGCGGCGATACAGCACGCCCAGCACGAACAGCGGCCCGATCAGCAGGAAGCGCAAATCATCGAAGAAGGACGGCTTCTTGCCCTCGATCTTGTGGCCGATGAACTGGCCGATCCAGGCCAGCACGAAAATCAGCGCGCTCAGCGGCAGCACCGCGGCTGGTGGCAAGGCCCACAGCAGGGCCAGCATGCAGGCCGCCATCACCAGCATCCCCAGCGCGAAATTGCGCGACAGCTGGAAGTAATAGGCCATGGCCGCCGCGGTGCCGGCCAGCGCCAGCAGCGGGTGGATGGCCCAGATCAAGCCCAGCAGGCTGAATACGATCAGTGGCACACAGACGCAATGGATGGCTTCATTGATGGGGTGCAGATGGCTTTCGCTGTATTTCGCCAGCAGGGTATCGATGGTGCGCGCATCGGACATGGTGAGGTCTCCGTTATTTGTTTAGCACTACCGTTCGATTCTACACCTCAACTGCCGCTACAATGCAGCCATGGAATTGAAACGTTGCTTTGACCCCGTGGTCGACCAGCATACCCGCCTGCTGGTGCTGGGCAGCCTGCCGGGCGACAAATCGCTAGCCGCGCAGGAGTATTACGGCAACCGGCAGAACAAGTTCTGGCTTCTTATGTCGGAGGTGATTGGCGTGGAACTGGTTCCTCTCGACTATTCGTCCCGGCTGAAAGCGTTGCTGGCGCACGGGGTGGGGCTGTGGGATGTGGTGGCTGAAGCCCATCGCCCCGGAAGCCTGGACAGCAGGATCAGGGCGCGCAATGACAATGACTTACGCGCCTTGCTGGCACGCCATCCCAACATCAAGGCACTCGCCTTCAATGGCGGAACAGCCGCGAAATTAGGGATCAAGGTGCTCGGATCGCATGCTGCCAACTACCGCATCGAGGAACTGCCTTCGAGCAGCCCGGCATATACGTTGAGCTACGCGGAAAAAGCCGTTCGGTGGCATGTATTACGCGCTATCTTGTCCGCTACGTAGTTGGCAGATGATGATCGCATGGTGACGTCAGCCGTAGTTGCCAACGCATTGCATAGTGGCGATTTCAGACCGCGAATTCGCAGGCTGAGAAGCCGTAGCAAAACCACCGAGTACAATCGGCCATTAGCGGACCTTGACTCGCAGAGACCACTGCGAAATGCAGACAGTAAAGTTTAATTAAAGCGCTCAGCACTTCGTCATGAAGGAAACCAATGGATGCAATCCCCCTGTTGCGCGGCAAAATCTCCAGGAGCGACGCCGTTCTAATGACCGTTAAGGCTCTCGGGCAGCAGAAATATGTTGGCACAGTTGAGAAAGTCTATTCTCGCCGTTTTGAGGGACCAAATACGTATGACTTGGGTCCTCTTTCGTTTGTTGGTTCGACAGGCAGCTGGGGAAATCAGCCGCTGCGAGACGGCGAGCGTGCGCTAGTGTTCATGGGCTACATCACCCACTCCCAACGGTACTATCAAGAACACTGGCAAGGGCATTTCAGCATTATTGCGGAAGATTCAGAGTTGCTTGCGGTTGCAAATTGGCATTTACTTAGTCCCGAAGGGAAGGCGTGGGGGCCTGACTATTTGAGGAAGTCGGCTTTTCTATTGGATAACGATAAACCCGGCCATGTGGCAATGCCCTTCAATTTGCTGGAGCGGCATCTGATCGAAGAACTTGAAATAGCGGTTAGTCTTAGTTGAATTTCCGCTTTGGGGCGGAAGCCGTCGATGAATTCCGTGTTTAAGGCGGCGATCGGAGTCCAGGTTGGGACTCGCTCGGCCCCACAGGCTGCACAGCCAAACGTAGCCCCATTGTGCTTAAAATCGCGCGCAAGGTTTTCAATGAAGGGTTACCTCGTTCGGACAACGTGCGGTACATGGTGTTCGGATTGGCCTCTGCCTTGCGCGCGATTTCTTGGACGCCGCCGAATGCATGGCTTAAATAGCGCAGTGCCATCATGAGATCCACTTCATCGCCAGTAGCAAGTACGTCGTTGAGGTAATCGGCGGCCAGCGATGGGTCCTTCTGAAACATCTCAACGGTTGCATCTTCATGAGCGCGATGAGTTTTTTCCATGTCTATCTTTCCAATCTCGCAGCATATCGAGGGCTCGCATGATGTCCTGTTCTTGCGTTCCTTTTGTGCCACCGCAAGCCAGGAGGATGACAGCCTTGCCAACAAATGCGAAGTAGACTCTGTACCCAGGTCCGACGTCAATTCGAAGCTCTTGAACTCCGCCCCGTACTGACTGACGATCGCCAGCTAACCCGAAGGCCAGCCGCGCTACCCGCCGAATGATGGCTATTTTTGCCTGTCGATCGCGAAGCGCATCGAGCCAGTCCTGAAAATGGTCTTTGCCAAGTACGTCCAAATAGTGGAGTATGGTGTACATTTTAGCTTATAAGCGAATATTGGCAAGGACACGTTGTGTAAATGAGAGTTACACACTAAGCAGGATCGCGGATTGACTTTTGTCTGATAGGAGCAGAAGGCTGAAGCCCATCGGGACTTTGCGTGCCGTCTTGCTCGCGACCTAGAAGATCCCAACAGACTTGCATGATGGCGCAATGGCGTTGCCGCCAGGCATGAGTTCGCCCCGTTTGTCCTGAACGTCGCCGCGATTACGCCCCCGAACGGGGCGGTTTACTGACGACTACGGATCGATTACAGATCCGGAATAAGTTAATTTCCCGCTATTTTCCCGTGCCAGAATTTCTTCACCTTTCGACAGGCCGCACCAGGTCCTGCCGATGTGTCGTCAACTATTTTGGAGCAGGAAATGGCAAATTACGTCAACGCAATGCAGCAACTCTATGTCGCCTACTACAACCGTCCGGCCGATCCCGCCGGCCTGGAATTCTGGACCGGTGTGGTGGAGGCCAGCGGCGGCAATACCGCGGCCGTGTCGTCCGCGTTCGCCTCGTCGCAGGAATACATCGATGCCTACGGCGGCAAGGACAACCGCACCGTGGTCAACACCGTCTACCGCAACCTGTTCGGCCGCGATGGCGAGAAGGCCGGCGTCGATTACTGGGCCGGCGCGCTGGACTCCAGGGTGGTGTCGGTTGCCGACGTGGTGACGGCCATTGCCGCCGGCGCCCGCGACGCCGACCTGGTGGCCTATAACAACAAGGTCAAATTCGCCACCGCCTTCACCGACGCCCTGGACGTGCACCCCGAACGCGCCGCCTACAATGGCACGGAAGCCCTGACCCAGGCCAAGAAGCTGACCTCGGCCGTCACCACCGACGCCACGCTGGCCACCGCCATCGCCAACATGACTGCCGCCACGGCCGAATTCGTGCAGATCAGCAAAGCACCGATCACCTTTACCCTGAGCGCCGGCACCGATGCCGGCGTTGCCTTCAAGGGCGGCGGCGGCGACGACCTGTTCAAGGCGACTGGCATCACCTTTTCGGCTGGCGACAGCCTGCACGGCGGCGGCGGTGTCAACAGCCTGTCCATCACCGATGATGGCGCCGCGTTTGCGAACGGCCTGCCGGCCGGCGCCAAGCTGGAAAACATCCAGAAGATCAGCATCGGCACCAAGGGCAGCGTCGGCGGCGCCACGGCGGCCGACATGTCCGGCTTCATCGGCCTGCAGGAAGTCAGCATCGCCACCACCGGCGGCGTCAACCTCAAGCTTGGCGCCGGCGCCAACACCGTCTCCATCGCCGGCAACACGGCAGCCGCCACCCTGACCGGCAAGGACTTGACCGGCGTTAACCTGGCCAATACCAGCCAGGCGGCCACCATCGTCAACAGCACGGCCGACCATACGCTGGCCCTGGGGCTGACCGAAGTGGGCAATGCGGCCACCATCACCGACGCGACCGCGAAAACGGTCAACCTGAAAGTCAACGCGCTGGCCGGCGGCAACGGCTCGGACATCAACCTGGCCGCTGCCAACGCCACCACGCTGAATATCGACAGCAGCGCCCAATTCCACCTGACGACAACAGCGCTGGCCGCGGCCGACAAGCTGGCCACGCTGACCCTTAAAGGCGCCGGCGCCTTCAGTGCCGACCTCACCGGCATTGCGCCGCTGGCCACCATCGATGCCTCGCTGTCTTCCGGCAGCAATACCTGGAAGGTCGCCGGCACCCCGAACCTGGTGATGAAGGGCGGCAGCGGCGCCGACGACGTGGTCCTGACCGGCCAGCTGGCCAGCACCGACAATATCCAGCTCGGCGCCGGCAACGACCATTACGTGTTCTCGCAACTGGCGCAAAGCGGCGCCAAGGTCGATGGTGGCGCCGGCAAGGACATCATCGTGATCAACGATGCCGCCTTGCTCGGCAACTCCGGCGCGGTGGTGTACAGCGGCTTTGAAACCCTCGACTTCTCCAGCGGCAAAGGCCTGTACGACCTGGACCGCGTGGGCGAAGTGACCACCCTGTTCACCAACGCCCGCCTGCGCGCCGACGTGGAATTCACCAACGGCCGCGCGAATTCCACCATCGACTTCACCAGCCAGGAAAACAACCTGGACTTGACCGGCAAGCCGGTGGAACAATTTGATCCCTACTTCAACGTCAAGTTTGCGCTGAAGGATGCTTCTGGCAGCAACGACAAGCTGACCATCAGCATGACGGCGCTGGACAGCAAGGCCGACGGCCGCGTCAACGGTTTCGTGGAAGCCAATACGGTGGAAGCCAACGGCATCGAAACCATCACCATCCACTCCACCGTCAGCAAGGTGGAAGCCGACAATCCGGCCACCACCGCCAATGAAGGCCGTACCGCCCATGAATACGTCAACTACCTGACCAAGCTGAATGCCGAAGGCGTGAAGACGGTGGCCGTGACCGGCGACGCCAGCCTCGACCTGCACCTGGTCTATTCCACTACCATGACCACTTTCGATGCTTCCGGTTCGAGCGGCGACATGTTCTTCGACGGCCTGGTCAACAACAGCGCCGGCGCGAAAGCCGCCCTGAACTACATCGGCAGCCAGGGCATCGACTACTACACCGCCACCGTTTCCGGCGTCAACTTCACCGGCAATGGCGGCCGCGACACCGTGGACCTGTACCGCTACGAGAAGGTCAAGGACGTCATCAAGTTCAACAGCGCGAGCGATTCCTTCATCAAGTTTGCCGCCGGCGACAACAAGGAAGTGCTGGCCCAGGATACGATCTTCTACTTCCAGACCGGGGTCGACAAGGTCGACCTGTCCGGCCTGCACCTGGCCAACGGCGCCAACCGCGGTGGCATTGCCCATCTCGACCTGGCCTCGAACACCACCCACATCCTGCAATCGACGCTCAAGGATGGCGTGGGCGTGTTCAACGACCATGGTGTGAACCGCTCGCTGCTGTTCGCGCAGTATGGCTCGGACGACGGCTTCATGCTGGTCGACACCAACGGCGATGGTAACTATACTGACGGCGTCGACATGCTGTTCGACATGATTAACTATGCGGCCAGCCCCGCCATCGGCGATTTCATCTTCTGAGCGGGCCTTCCACACCAAACGACCCTCGGGACAATCGATGATTGAAGTGAACGGCGCTCTGCTCAGGGCGTTCTGCGCAGCAGGCAAGAGCATCCACCTCCTGGTGCAGGACCGCATGGCGGCGGACATGGCATGGGATACCGAGCAATGGTATGACGTGTCGGAATTCCGCGCCCTGCTGGAGTTGAGCAGCCGTTACAGCAACCCGGCGGCCGTGCTGGAGCGCCTGGGCGAGGAGATGACGCTGGCCTGGTATTCGTTCGGGCCGGGTATGTCGGTCGCGCCCACGGCGCTGGAATTCATCCGCTTCCAGGCCGGTTCGCAAGGCTACAACTCGGTGGTGCGCGGCGCCGCCGCCGACATCGGCAATTTCGAATTGATCCACATGGATGCGGCGGCCGGCCTGGCCACCGTCCGCTCCAGCACCATCTTCAAGCGCGAAATGGAGGTCGGCATCCTGTACGGCGGACTGGCCGCCTGCAACGACCTGCTGTACTTCGACGTGAGCCTGCGGCATGACTTGCGCCACCTCGACGTCCGCTTCGTCTCGCGCGAGAACCGCGAAACCCTGGCCTGGGCCGAGCCGTTGACGGAAACCGAATGGCGGCTGCGCCACCAGATCCACCAGTTCGAGCGGCGCGAGTACTTCTGGGTCAGCATCAACGACACCCTGCACGAAGCCATGACGGAGCTGCAGAACACGCAGCAGCAGCTGATCCTGCAGGAAAAGATGGCCTCCATCGGCGCGCTGACCGCCGGCGTGGCCCACGAAATCAACAACCCCACCAATTTCGCCCATGCCGGCGCCCAGACCCTGGACAGCAAGCTGGAACAGTTCCACCGCTTCTTGCTCGACATCGCCGGCGACGACGCCGACCCGGGCGTGCTGGCAGCCCTGAACGAGCGGGTGGAGGAATTGCGCTCGCAGCTGGGCACCATCATCGAGGGCACGTCGCGCATCCGCGACCTGGTGCAGGACTTGCGCACCTTCTCGCGCCTGGGCGAAGCGGAAAAGAAGCTGGTGCCGATCGGCGACAGCCTAAATTCCACCATCAACCTGGTGCGCACCCTGTACGCCGATTCGGCCAGGATCACCTGCCAGCTGTACGCCAACCCCTTGCTCGATTGCTGGCCGGCGCAGTTGAACCAGGTGTTCATGAACCTGATCGTCAACGCCTGCCAGGCCATCGAACGCAAACGCCGCCTGCGCCAGGATTACACGCTGGGCCAGCTGCGCATCAGCAGCTGGCTGGACAAGGAGCACCTGGTGCTGGAATTCCGCGACGACGGCTGCGGCATGTCGGAAGCGGTGGCCAAGCGGATCTTCGAACCGTTCTACACCACCAAGCCGGAAGGCGAGGGCACCGGACTGGGGCTGTCGATTTCCTTCGGCATCATCAAGCGCCATGGCGGCACCATCCGCGTGATTTCCGTGGAAGACGCGGGCACCTGCTTCACCATCGAGCTGCCGCTGCACGCGCGCAGCGCCTGAGGCCCTATTTCAAGCCCAACTCGACGGCCAGCTTTTCGGTCTCGGTCGAGGGCTGCTGCCCCAGCACGATGGACAGCATGTCGCGGCAGCGGCGATAAGCGCTGAAGGCGGCATTCGGGTCGCCCAGCGCGTGCTCGCAGCGCATGATGCCGCGGAAGCTGGTTTCGGCCAGCGGCTCGGCTTCCAGCGCGCGCTGGTACAGGGCGCGCGCCTGGCGCCAGGCCTGCTGCTGCTCCAGGCGCTGGCCCAGGATGGCCGCCGCCGCCAGGAAGCGGTTGCGCCAGCGCTCGCGCGCCGCAACCAGCCAGCCCTCCTCGTCGCCGTCGCAGAACGGGCCGCGGTACAGGTGCAGCAGTTCGCCGGCCAGGCGCTGCGCCAGCGCGGCCGGGGCATCGGCCGCCAGCTGCTCGATGCTGTCGCACAGTTCGGCCAGCGCACCCACGTCGGACCACACCACGCTGGCCGGCAGGGTGACCTGGCCGGCGCCCACCACCACCGCTTCGTCGACCGCCAGCAGCTTGCGCAGGCGGTGCACCGTCACGTTCAGCGCCGACTTCGCATCGTCGGCGCCGGGCCACAGCTGCGCCGCCAGGGTTGGCTGGGCCTTGCCCCCTTCGCCGGCCGCCAGCAGGGCCTTCAGCAGCAGCAGGGGACGCTGCTGGGCCTTGCCGGAGGGCGCCACCACTTCGCCGTCGCGCGCCAGTTCCAGCTTGCCCAGGGTGTAGACCGCGATCGGCCACGGCCAGTTGGGCGTGAAGCGGTCCGGCGGCGCCAGGCGCTGGCGCACCACGATGGCGCGCAAGTGCTCGACTTCCAGGTCGGCCGCCAGCGCTTGCGCGGCGATGGCGGCGGCAAACTGCGGGTGCATGGTGAACAGGGTCGTGCCCTGGCGCCGCCGGTGCGAGCCGAGCGCGGCACGCAAGGCCTGCGCCGCGCGTTCGGCGTCGCCCGCCTGGCCCGCAATATAGGCCGTGATGAAGTGGCGCGCTTCCCTGGCCAGCACGGCATCGTGGCCGAAGGCGTGGGCTTCGGCCTGGCCGCACCAGTGCTCGGCGGCGGCGAAGTCGCCCAGCTGGGCGCAGCACACGGCCGCGAACACTTCCAGGCCGAAGCGCTCCGTGGCGGGCAGGCCGGCGCTAGCGCTATCGCCAATGGCCTCCAGCGCGCAATCGAGGGCGCCGGCGCAGTCGCCGGACAGGGAGCGCCAGTGGGCGTCCAGCGTATTCAGTTCGACCTGGTCGCGGATGCGCGTCGGCAGCACGGTGCCGCGCATCTGGCCGATCAGGGCGCCGGCCGCCGCCAGTTCGCCGGTGCCCAGCAGGTGGTGCACTTCCAGGAACTGGAACAGCAGCGGGTCGAGGTCGAAGCTGGCCACGATGCGCTTGGCCGACCCGGTCATGGCCTGCGCCGCATCGAAGTGGCCGTCCTTGTTCAGCCAGCGCGCCACGCGGCCATACCACCAGACCCGGTGGAAGGGACTGAGTGCGGCGTCGTCGGCCACCTTGCTGACGGTGGTGGCCAGCCAGTTGGCGGTGTTGGCATTGTCCACGCTGTCGAAATAGCGCAGCAGGATGGCGCCCGCCGCCAATTGCTCCACCGGGTTGTCCACCTGGGGCAGCAGGCGCAGCGCGCGCTGCGCGGCCGGCGCCAGCTGCGGCGATTCGGGCCTGATGAACAGCAGGGCCAGCACCAGCCGCGCATGGATCTTCAGGTCGGCCAGCGGGGCCAGCGCATCGGGGTCGAGCGTGAGCAGGGCTTCGCCCATCAGGTCGACCCAGCCCGGCAGCGCGCGGTAATCGGCCCATTCGAAATCGTAGCTGTCGACGATGGCGGCAATGGTCAGCAGGCGCCCCTGCACGTCGCCGGTGGCGGCAAAGCCGTCGGCGGCGCGCACCAGGATCTTGCGCGCCAGCAAGGGCGCAATGTGGCTGAGCGAGACGCCGTGCCAGTAGCCCAGTTCCGGTTCGCGTTCCGCGACCTCGGGCGGCAGGCAGCTCATCCACTCGCGCCAGGCCTGGGCCCGTCCGGTGGCCAGCATGCGCTCGGCATGCCGGCGCAGCAGCGAGGCCAGGGCATCGAAGCGGCCCGCCTCGTGGTACAGCTGGGCGGCCGCCTCGCTGCGGCCCTGCTGGTCGAGCAGGTCGGCGGCGCGCTGCAGGAAGTCCTGCCGTTCGCCCGGCGCCAGCTTGTGGCGCGCCTCGTGCTGCAGGAATTCCTGGAACAGGCCGTGGAACTGGTAGGCCGGGCTGTCGGTGGCGCGCCGTTCGACGAACAGCCGCTTGTGGTACAGCTGTTCCAGCAGCAGGGCGGCCGCACTGTCGCCGGTCAGCTGCTCGGCGTCGGCGGCGGAAATGCTTGGCAGGCAGGACAGCAGCAGCAGCAAGCGCTGCGCCGGCTTGGGCATGCGCTCCAGGATTTCGCCGGCAAAGTAGCGGAACAGGGCGGTGCGCCCCTCCAGCGCCTGCACCGCCGCCTGGTCCGGCCCCTGGCGCAGGGTGCGCAGCATGACCACCCCGGCGGCCCAGCCGTCGACCCGGTCCAGCCATTGCTGTTCGATGGGGCCGGCCTCGCCGCCCAGCTGAGCCAGCTGACGCACTTCCTCATCGTCGAAACGCAGTTCGTGCCAGCCGATGACGCGCAGACGGCCTTCCATTTCCATGCGCGCCAGGCGGGCCGGCGGCGCATCGCGGCTCAGGGCCAGTACGGTGATGCCGGACGGCACTTCGGCAAACGCGAATTCCATCAACTGGCCCGAGTTGTCCCAGTCGAATTCGTGCAGGTTGTCGAGCACGATCACGGCGCCGGCCGGCAACTGGGCATACAGGTTGCGGAAGAACATGCGCTGGATGCGCGCGGCGTCGCCCTGGACTTCGGGCGGCAGGGCCGGCGGCAGGTGGCCGGCGTCGCGCAGGGCTTCCGACAGGAAGAAGAACAGGGTGGCCGGATCGTTGTCGCCCTGGTCGACCTGGCACCAGATGTCCGGCGCCTGCACGGCGCTCAGGTAGCTGGCGGCCAGCGTGGTCTTGCCGGCGCCGGGCGGCGAGGCGATCCACAGCACCCGGTGCTGGTCGCGCAAGCGGTCGATCAGGCTGAACAGGCGGGGCCGCGCCAGCGCATCGTACAGGCGCGGCCGGGCCAGCTTGGCATACTTTGTCGGGGAGGCCCTTCGCGTTGGACTCGGGATTTCTCTATAATGGATTTCCGGCGTATTATACGCTTATCAACATTTTACTTTTGCATGATGTTCAGCCCGGAAAAGCTCAGCCAGCTCAAGGCATTGGAATCGGCGGCCAGCGCCAGCCAGACGGTGATGATCGTGGACGACAAGAGCGCCAACCTGTCGGTAATGGCGGCCATCCTGCGTCCGCATTTCCACGTGCTGGAAGCCAACGACGGGCAGGAAGCGCTGACCATGCTGCAGAGCCTGGAAGATCCGCAATCGGTGGCCTGTATCATCAGCGACCACCGCATGCCGCGCATGACCGGGGTGGAGCTGTTCGAACAGCTGCAATCCGTGCTGCCCGATGCGGTGCGGGTGATCGTGACCGGCTACATCGATGTTGACGCCGTGGTCGATGCCATCAACAAGGCGGAAGTGTACCGCTTCGTGGTCAAACCGTTCGACGCCAAGGAATTCCTCGCCACGGTGAAGGCCGCGGTCGACAAATTCGAGCAACAGCAACAGCGCCACGCCGGCCTGCTGGCCGAAAACCGCGCCCTGCAAGCCCGCATCGCCGCGCTCGAAGCGCGCTCATCCTGAAATGAAAAAGGCCAGCACGGGCTGGCCTTGGGAAGATCAGCGGTAGAAGGCTTCTACCTTGCCTTTCAGCTTGATCAGCATCGGCTGGCCGCGGCGGTCTTTGGCCGTGGCGTGCTGGACTTTGATCCAGCCTTCGCTGATGCAGTATTCCTCAACGTCAAAGCGCTCTTTGTCGTTGAATTTGATGCCAATGTCGTGCTCGAACACGGCAGCCACGTGGTGCTTGCTGCGCGGGTCGATCGACAGGTGGTCCGGGAGGTCAGGGCGGGTAGTATCGTTCATGGCGCAGGATTATACCGGAACCCGGCTTCCCGTTGATGCCTGATGGCCAGGACAAGCACGGCGTCGCGCAGTGGATCGTAGGCATATAGCGCGACATATCCGGTCCGCCCTTGGGAAATCACAAGTTCCCTGAGATGCTTTTCCGCCGGGCGTCCAACCAGTGGATGGCGCGCCAGCATGCCGATGGCATCGTCAATCAAGTCCAGCGCCTGCAGTGCCGCCTGTTCGGACTCCTCCGCGAGGAAGTCGGCAATGTGTTCGAGGTTGACGAGCGCATTGCGCGAGTATCTTATTTGCGCCATGGCTTGGGTGCAGGACGTTTGGCCCCCTTGTCTTGCAAACGCGCGCGCAGGTAGTTCCGCACGTCGCCTGCATCGTAGCCGGAGCCGTTTTCCAGCATTTCGGTATGTGCCGCTATGGCCTCTTCAACGAATTGCGCACGCAGTTCCGTCTGTTCCGTCGCTTGCCTGATCGCCTCTACCATGAAGGCATGCGTGCTGACGCCCAGCTCCTGGGCCGCTGATGCGGCCCGCTCTTTCAAGTCTTCCGGCAGTTTGAGTGAAGTTGTCGACACAGTGCCCTCCAATTCGTGGTAACACCATGGTAGCACCTTCGCCTCGGGATGGGGATGAAGCGCGCGGCGGGTCAAGCCGGCAGCGTGAGCTGCGCCTGCAGGAAGTGGGCGATCTTCTGCTGCGTGGTGGGCAAATAAGGGATGTTCAGGTGGTCGGAATCGGGAATGATTTCGTCATGGTGCAGGCAGGCCAGCTTGCGCACCAGCTCATTGGTGTGCGAATGCGGCACGATGTCGTCGCTGGCCGCGCGCAGCACATAGGTCGGCGCCGCCAGCTGCGCGGCATGCTTGACCGACTCGAAGCGGTGCTGCAGCAGCATCGACACCGGCAGCGCCGGGAACTTGCGCTGCGCCAGCGCCAGGATGGAGTCGTAAGGCGTGATCAGCACCGTGGCCTGCACCCGGCGCTGCATCGCCACCTGCACCGCCACGCCGGAACCGAGGCTGCGCCCCACCACCGCCACGCGGGTCGGGTCGACCTTGTGGTGCTTGCACAGCCAGTCCAGCTGCATGCAGGCGTCCGACACCAGCAATTCCTCGCCCGGCTCGCCGTGCGAATCGCCGTAGCCGCGGTAATTCAGGGCCAGCACCGTCATGCCGGGGAACAGGTTGCCGGCGTCGCGCACCAGCCAGGACACCTCTTCCGAACGGCCGCCGAAATACACCACCGCCGGCCGCACGCCCGGCTCGCGCGGCGTCATCAGCCAGCCGGCCAGGCGCGTGCCGTCCGTGCCGCGCAACACGATGCCGCGCGTGCGGTGGCCGCTGCTGCGCGGGCTCTGCACCTCGCGCTTGACGGTGGGATTGAACAGCAGCTTGCGCTGGCCCGCCATGAGCAGGGCTGTCAGGCCAGCCCATACGAAGCCCACGGCGCCTGCGGCGGCGGCCATTTTGCGTGAATTGCTCATGTGTTTTAGTATGCTCCCAATGCTGAGCAAACTGCGTTAAGCAACGCACCAATGTCAGATTGCGGCAACACACTTATAAGGATGACCATGGCCACCACCGACCCGCGCGTCGACGAGTACATTGCCAACGCCGCCGAATTCGCCCAGCCTATCCTGGCCCACCTGCGCGCCGTGATCCACGCGGCCTGCCCCGAGGTCAAGGAAACCATCAAGTGGAGCATGCCGAATTTCGACTACCACGGCATCCTGTGCAGCTTTGCCGCCTTCAAGCAGCACTGTACCTTCGGCTTCTGGAAAGCCGAACTGCTGCTGGCGGCGGAAGACGACAAGGGCAGGGAAGCCATGGGCCAGTTCGGCCGCATCACCTCGGTCAAGGACTTGCCTCCCAAGAAAGTGCTGACCGCCTACATCAAGAAAGCGATGAAGCTGAACGAGGAGGGCGTCAAGGTGGCGCGCCCGAAAGCGCCGCCGCGCGAGCTGGTGGTGCCCGACTACTTCATCGCGGCGCTGGAAGCCAACCCGCGCGCCTATGAAGTGTTCAACGCATTTTCAACCAGCGCCAAGCGCGATTACTGCGACTGGCTGACCGAGGCCAAGACCGAGGCCACGCGCGGCAAGCGCATGGCCCAGGCGGTCGAGTGGATTGCCGAGGGCAAGAAACGGAACTGGAAATACGAGAGCTGCTGAAGCGCCCTACGGCATCACCATCAGCTGCAGGCCGGACGCGGCGCCCGGCGCGCGGTAGACGCGCTGGGTGGCTTTCACGAAGTCTTCCGGCTTGGCCTGCGGGATGCTGGTGAAGGTTTGCGGGTTCAGGTCCACCAGCGGGAACCAGCTGCTCTGTACCTGCACCATGATGCGGTGGCCGCGGCGGAACGTGTGCTGCACGTCGCCCAACTGGTAGCTGATCGCCTCCACCTTGCCCGGCACGAAAGGCTCGGGCTTTTCGAAGCTGTTGCGGAACTTGCCGCGCAGCGGATTGCCGCGCACCAGCTGCTGGTAGCCGCCCATCTTGAGCGATGGCGGCGCCACGTCCTTGGCATGCTCCTCTTCCTTGTCCTGCGGATAGTCCATCGGATAGACGTCGATCAGCTTGACCACGAAGTCGCTGTCGGTGCCGGTGGTGGAGACGAACAGCTTTGGCGTCACCGGGCCGGCGACGGTCAGGTCCTCTTCCAGCACCTCGCTCTGGTACACCAGCACGTCCGGCCGCGTCGAGGCGAAGCGCTGGTCCGACACCATGTATTCGCGCGGCACGCCGGTAGCCGGGTAGCCGATGTAAGGCACCGGCTTGCGCGGGTCGCTGACGTATTCGTCGAAGGCGTTCTCGCCGGCCGGCTGGGTCCAGGCCAGGGTGCCTTTCGGGCCCAGGTACAGCATCTTCGCCCTGGCCTGCAGCGGCGGCCAGGCCGTGTACTGGCGCCAGACGTTGGTGCCGGTCTCGAAGGTGTTCACGGCCGCCATCGGCTGCGCCGGCTTGATGCCTTTCAGCTGCTCCTCGAAGAAGGGGAACAGCAGCTTCTTGTTGAAATGCTCGCTGGTCTTGCTGTCGAACTTGACGTGGCCCAGGCGCTTGCCTTCGCCGCCGGCCCAGCCGCCATGCGACCACGGTCCGACCACCAGGCCGTTGAAGATGCCGGGATTGTTCTTGCCGATGGCGCGGTAGGTCGTGAACGGCCCGGCCGGGTCTTCCGCGTCGAACCAGCCGCCCACGGTCAGCACGGCCGCCTTGACGTTTTTCAGGTGCGGCGCCAAGTTGCGCGACTTCCAGAACTCATCGTAGGTGTCGTGCTCGATGGTCGGCTTCAGGTAGGCCTGCTGCTTGGGTTGCAGGTCGGCCAGCATGTTCGACAGCGTCAGGCGTTGCAGGAAGTAATCGTAGCCGCTGGTGGTGCCGTACTCGAAATCGTTCCAGGTCTTGGGCAGCGCGGTCGGGTTCTTTTCTTCCGTGAAGGCGGCGTAGAAGTCGAAGTTCGCCGCCAGCATGAAGGCGCCGCCATGGTAGGAGTCGTCGCCCATGAACAGGTCGGTCACCGGCGCCTGCGGCGAGGCAGCCTTGATCGCCGGGTGCGAATCGATGATGCTGGCCGAGGTGTAGAAGCCCGGGTAGCTGATGCCGTAGATGCCGACCTTGCCGTTGTTGTTGGCCACGTGCTTGAGCAGCCAGTCCACCGTATCGTGCATGTCGCGGCTTTCGTTGCCTTCGCCCGGCTGCAGGTCGGCCTTGGCATGCGGCGTCATTTCCTGCCATTTGCCTTCGGACATGTAGCGCCCGCGCACGTCCTGCTTGACGAAGATGTAGCCGGCGTCGCTGAAGTCGGTGGAAGGCCCCAGGCGGCGCGGGAAGAAGTCCACGCCGTACTGCAGGTTGCCGTCGACGTTGACGCCCGCGCTGTACGGCGTGCGCTCGATCAGGAAGGGATAGGCCTTGCTGGCATCCTTGGGCACGTAGACGGCCGTGAACAGGCGCACCCCATCGCGCATCGGGATGCGGAATTCGTACTTGGTGTAGGTGGAGCGCAGGTCCGGCTTCTCTTCAGGCGCCGCCTGGGCGGCGCCTGCGAAGGCCAGTGCAAGGGAAAAGGCTAGGGTCAGGGGGCTGGGTCTGGAAAGCATGAGTCCTTGAGATTATTTAGATTTTTCCCGGTCGAAGGCGGGCCTTGGATTCGTAGATGCGCAGGTTGGCCAGCTTGCCGGCGTAAATGGCGCTGTCGCTGCGCGTGGTGCTGTTGTTCAGGGCCAGCGCCATGTGCTTGTCGGCTTCCTTCAGGTCGCCCAGGGCAAAGGCGGCCTTGGCCAGCCAGAAGTGGAATTCGTGGTAGTACGGGGCGCGCTGCACTTCGCGCACGAACAGCGAGCGCGCCTTGCGGTAATCGCCTGCCGCCATGGCTTGCTGCCCCTGGTTGAAGAAGTAGAACGGCGGATACGGCTCCAGGCGCGCCAGTTCGGCTTTCAGCCGCGCCGACTCTTCGTGCTTGCCCAGCGTCGCGGTCACTTCCGACAGGTTGAACAACAGGACCGTGTTTTCCGGATCGAAGCGGTGGGCAAAGCGCAGCGCGCGCTCGGCCCGTTCCGTGTCGCCGTGGCGCTGGTAGACAGTAGCCAGGGTGTTGTAGCCCATCAGGAAGGACGGGTCGTGGTCGATTGCGGCGCGGGTCCACCAGTAGGCCTCATCGAGCTTGCCCTGCACCAGCGATTCGGCGGCGCGGTTGTTGTAGTACATGGCGACGATGGTGCGCTCGGGGATGATTTCGGTCGGCAATTGTTCGGCATCCGGCGGCGGCAGGAAGTCGATGGTCACGAACTGGTTGCGGTCGAATATGCTGGGGATTTCAAAGCCGGTCTTGCCCAGCATGAGGTTGACGTGGCCGCTGCTGAAGTACAGGGAGCCGCTGCGGCTCCAGGTGTCCCGGCTGGTGATGCGCTGGTAGTGCACGGCCAGGCCCAGTTCGCGCGCGAAGGCGGCGGTCATGATCACCAGCGACAGGCAGTTGCCGGAACGGGCCTCGAAGGCCTGGGCGGCGGTGCGCGTCATTTCGGAATCGTATTCCAGGCGCAGCTGGTCGCGCTGGTACAGCGCTTCGAACAGCGCTTCATGCAGGTTCTTGATGCTGCGCTGTTGCCGGATCCTGCCCGCGTAATCCTTCATTTCCGGCGTCAGCGCGAACAACTGCTGCGGCGTGACCAGGGTGGCCGGCGCCTTCTGGTAGGCGGCATCGGCGAACAGGCTGGGGTCCGCTTGCACCACCCGCTGCGGCGCGCCGGCGCAGCCGGCCAGCAGTGCCGCCAAAATCAATGTTGACAGTAGTTTCATGGTGGCGTCTCCTCACCTCGATGAAACTAGTATGTGCGTGTCTCAGGGGGCTGTCAATTCGACGGTCACGTCCTCGATGCCCAGGGTCGCCAGGGCGTCGCGCAGGTCCTCGATGGCCGCTTCCAGGTCGTCGCCCACGTCCAGGCGGCGGTCGGCGTGCGCCAGTTCGCCGCCGGGGCCGAGCAATTGCACGCCAAGCGCCGCATCGTCCTCGGTTTCCACCAGCGTGATGACGGCGCGGCCGGCGCCGTGGGCCGCCAGGGCGGCGCCGAAATCGGCCATCATGGCCAGCATCCACAGCTCCGACTGGCCTTGCTGCAGGGCGCCATGGAACAGGTCCTGGTACTGGAAGTTAAGGCGCAGCGCGGCAGCGCGGCCGGCGCTGGCCAGGCAGCGCTGGACATGCGGCGCGGCTTCCACGGTCCACGCCTGGTAACGCTGCATGCGGGCTTCGAACCAGGCATCCTGCTTCTTGCCGGCGGGCGGGATGGCGTAGAACGGGTCGTCGCTGCGCTTCAGCGCAAAGCCCAGCAGGAAGCGCAGCTCGACCGCCTCGTCGTCGGCGCCGAAGTGGGAAGGCTGCCAGCCGCGGATGCTGCGCAGCAGGGCCGGGGCTTCCGCCACCTTCTTGTCCAGCATGGCGGCTGCCGCCTCGTGCACCATGGCGTTCAGCTGGCTGTAGCCGATGGCCTGCATCTCGGCCAGGTCGTAGGCGTGCTGCACCAGCACCACCCTGGCCTTGGGGCCTTCCAGCCCGGCGCTGGTGAAGCTGTCCAGCAGGGCGGCGTAGGCCGCTTCGTCCTGGAAGCCTTCCGCTTCGCGCAAGCCGCCCTGGCTGTGCACAAACAGCGGGATGGCGAAGGCGTTGACTTCCAGTTCCGGGCCGTCGCCCTTGCGCAGCAGGACGGTACCGGCATCTTCCTCGACCGTCTCTTTCAGCAGGCGGTAGGCGTCGGCATCCTCGGCGCGCGCCAGCTCGATGGCGCCGGCCAGCACGGCGTCCTTGCCCTGGCGCAGGCAGCGCCGCACGGCATGGCGCAGCTCATCGTCCTGTGCCAGCGCAAGGCTGCACAGTTCCTGGCTCAGGCTTTCTTCTTTGTCGGCGGGTGGGTGGTTCGGTTTGCGTGGGGCTGGGCGCTTGTTCTTGGTCTTTGGCATGCGGCTCAGTGTTCAATATGGAAGGTTTCGTGCAGTTCGTCCAGCAGGTCGGCGGTTTCGTCCTCGTTCATGCCGAGGTGGCGGCAGGCCTCGCCGCCGCCCTTGTCCCATTCCAGCGATTCGCCGTTGCCGTGATAGCGCTGGATGGCGCGTTCGGCCAGCACGGCAGCCGCCACCAGCGAGCGGATCGCATCGTCGGTGGCGTCGTCGCCCAGCACTTCGTAATCGTGGTGGTGCAAGATGGCCCAGGACACGTCGGGCGACAGGCCCCAGTTGCGCGCCAGCAGGCAGCCGATGGCGGCGTGATTGGTGCTGTGGCGCGCGTCTTCAACCTCGGTGAACTTGCGGTTGGCGGCGCCGTTGCAGATGTCCAGCGTCTGGCCATAGTCGGCAAAGCGCGCCATCAGGATCGGGATGCCGATGTCGCAGAACAGGCCGAAGGTATGGGCGATATCCGGCGGCGCCAGGCGCAGCTTGCGGGCGATGAAGACCAGGGCCTGGGCGCGGCAGGACGACACTTCCCAGAACTGGTTCAGGGCGGCGTTGTTGCCGCCGATGGCTTCGCGCGCCAGGATGCCGGTCAGCATGGCGGCGCACTGGTTGATGCCGAGGAAGTTGATGGCCTGCTCGACCGACTTGGCCTTGCGTGCCGCGCCATAGAACGGCGAGTTGGCCAGTTTCAGCAGGGCGCCCGACATGCC
>CBHWEO010000056.1:0-24094 GCA_966112955.1 uncultured Duganella sp.
TTTGCGCAGCAAAATGTCCGATTGCCAGAGCTGACCCCGACTTTCATCTTGCCAGAGCTGACCCCGAATTGAATCATGCTAATATTTAGTCTATGATCGCCTCGGCCCTGTTTACCCCTGCCCAGCAGAAGCTGCTGGGTTTGTTGTTTGTGCGCGTGAATGAGGGATTCCACCTCAATGAAATCATGCGCCTGACGGGGCTGGGCAGCGCCTCGGCCCAGCGCGAACTCAAGCGCCTGCACGAATCGGGGCTGATCGTCTCCGAACGCATTGGCAACGTGCGCCAATTTCGTCCTAACAAGGAAAACCTGGTCTATCCGGAACTGGCCAGCCTGGTCAAGAAAACCTTCGGCCTGGTCAGTGTGCTGAATTCCGCCCTGGCGCCCATGCGCAAGCAGCTCAGCGTGGCCTTCGTCTATGGCACCACCGTCAAGGAAGCGGAAGATTCCACCGCGCCGGTCGAGCTGCTGCTGATCGGCGAAAACACCACCTATGGTGAACTGCTGAACCGCCTGCCGGTGGCCGAGCGCCTGCTGCGCCGCAAGATCTATCCCAACCTCTATTCGGTCGACGACTTCCAGCGCCGCCTGCGCGAGCGCCAGCCTTTCATCCTGAAGATGCTGGAAGACCGCAAGGTGTTCGTGCTGGGCGACGACACGGACCTCGACAATATCATCAAGGATGTCCACCCGGAGGATGACCATGGAGACGCGTTACCGGACGTTTAAGGAGTTCTACCCCTTCTACCTGCAGGAGCATGCCAACCGCACCTGCCGCCGGCTGCATTTTGCCGGCTCCACCCTCGTCCTGCTGCTGCTGGCAACGGCCATCGTGACGGGCGAACTCGCGCTGCTCTGGCTGCTGCCCGTGGTCGGTTACGGCTTTGCCTGGGTCGGCCACTTCTTCTTCGAGCACAACCGGCCGGCCACCTTCAAGTATCCCCTGTTCAGCCTAATGGGGGACTGGGTAATGTTCCGCGATATGCTTACGGGCCGTGTGGCGTGGTGAAGACTGGATGCGCGGCAGGCTGATCGCGACCCGCGTGTAGCGGCCGGGCTCGGACTCGCAGCCGATCTCGCCGCCGAACGCCGTCACCACGCGCTTGCAGAAGGCCAGGCCCATGCCGGTGCCGCCGCTGTGGTGGGTGGTGTAGAAGGGCTCGAACACATGCGGCAGCACGTCGGGGGCGATGCCGTGGCCGGTGTCCGTCACCACCAGCCAGTTCAGCTGCCCCTGCGAATAGCACTCCACCTCCACGCCGCCGCCGCCGTGCAGCTTGACCGCCTGCAAGGCATTCTTCAGCAGGTTATACAGCACGAACATCAGCAGCACGTCCGAGCCATGGAAGCTGTAATCGTTGCTGATGGTGACGCGCACCTGCGCCCGTTCGCTGCCGGAGAACGGGTAGCAGGCCATGGCCTCGTCGATGCACCCGCTGACCGAATGCACCGCAAAGTTTTCACGCTGCAGCACGCCGTCGCGCGCGGACGCCAGCAGCATGTCGACTATGAAGTTGGAGCGCGACACCTCCGCATCGATGCAGCGCGCGATTTCGCCCAGGTGCTCGAGCTGGCGGGCGCCCAGCGCGCCCTGGTGGGCCGGCCGGTAGCCGGCGATCAGTTCCGGCAGGCTGCGCGCCAGCAGCCGGGTCTGGCTGCGGATGGTGGCCAGCGGCGTACGCATCTCATGGGCAATGCTGGCCGCGGTGGCCATCGGATCTGCCAGCAGGTTGTGGCGCACCATGGCTAGCGCAATCAGGCCCAGGCTGGCGACGATGAAGGCCACGCCCGGCGGATACCATTCCACCCCGTAGTTGCACAGGTAGTCGAGCATCGCGCCCGAATAGATCACCACGCTGACCATGCAGTAGCGCAGGCGGGTGCGCTCGGTCGATACCGCGCGCTGCTGGCGCTTGTAAGGCAGCCAGGCCAGGCGGCCCGCCACCAGCGCCGTCTGCAGCACGTGCAGCGGATGCAGCCAGCCCGCCTTCGGGTAATAGCCGTAGAAATAGTCCTGCAAGCCCGACAGGACCCAGTCGGTGCCCGGCAACAGCAGGCCCAGCACGGCGGCCAGGGTGTAGCTCAGGTAAAGCCAGGGCCGGTCGCTGCGCGCGCCGGTCAGCTCGATGATGAAATGGTAGAGCGTGGTCGGCAGGAACAGGATCGGCAGGTAGCCGATGCGCGCCAGCGCCTGCGCGAGGCCAGGGTCGTGGCTCATGAACAACAGGGCCCAGCTGGCCTGCCAGAAGCAGGTCGTCAGGCAGACCGCGAAGAAGGTCAGGGCGGTCTTGCTTGGTCCCCGCGAGCGGAGCACGAACAGCCCATATCCAATAAACAGGGCTGAGACCAATGCCGGAATAAGCGCATACATTGATTTACCTCAGCGGTCGAAAACGATTTGTTCACAGCTTATTGGTAAAAAATGCGCAAGTATTGATTAATATCAAGAGTGCATCGCGGGAATCTGCAAAAAGTATGGTTCTGGCAGTTGCCAGTGCAATTTGGAGACCTGAGCTTATGTACATGCATGCCCCCCACAACGATGACACCCCCGCCGCCGAACTCACATTCCACCACAAGCTGTCCGTTTACCTGAAGGATTCGAACGCTTACGGGAATACGTATTTCGCCCGCTACTTCGAATGGCAAGGCATTTGCCGCGAGAAGATGCTGTTCGACTGCATTGCACGCGACCTGTTGAAAGACCAAGGGGTGTGGATTACCAAGCACGCGTCGCAGGACTACATCCAGGAGACGTTCCCGTTCCAGGAGATCGACGTGGAGGTCAACACCTACGACGTGCGGCGCTGTTCCCTGTGGCTGGAATTCCGCTTCTACGCCAACGGCCACCCGGTCGGCGTCGGCCGCCAGCAGATCGTGTTCGCCAACCACGCCAAGCAGATCACGGCCCTGCCCGAGATCGTGATCCAGCGCCTGAAGCGCTACGCCATGCGCCGCTAAGGCCGAGCCCGTGTCAACCTTGGGGTCAGACCCTTTGGTTGACACGGCCTCAGGCGTTAGCGCTTTATTTGGCGGAGGCGATCCAGGCGTCGACCTTGCTTTCCAGCAGGGCCAGCGGTACGGTGCCATCGCCCAGCACGATGGCGTGGAACTTGGGCAGCGTGAACTTGCTGCCCAGGGCTTTCTCGGCCTTGGCGCGCAGTTCCTGGATCTTCAGGGCGCCCGTCTTGTAGGCCAGCGCTTGCGCCGGCCAGGCCATGTAGCGCTCGGTCTGGTTACGCGCCACGGCTTCGTCGCCCAGGGTTTCGGTCATGTATTTGATCGACTGCTCGCGCGTCCAGCCCTTGGCGTGCATGCCGGTGTCCACCACCAGGCGCACGGCGCGCAGCATTTCGTCGTTCAGGTGGCCAAAGTACTGGGCCGGGTCTTCGAACAGGCCCATTTCCTTGCCCAGGGTTTCGGCGTACAGCGCCCAGCCTTCGGTGAAGGCAGTGTTGCCGCCGAACTTGCGGAACTTCGGCATGTCCAGCTCCTGCATCAGGGCGATGTGGAAGTGGTGGCCCGGCTTGCCCTCGTGCAGGAACAGGGTATTCATGCCGGTGCTGCCGTACTTCTTCGGGTCGGTGACCACGGACCAGAACACGCCCGGACGCGAACCATCCAGCGCCGGCGCCGTGTAGTGGTCGGACGCGGTGTCGCGGCTCAGCTCAGGCTCCAGGCGCAAGTCCAGCTTGGCCTTCGGGATCAGGGTGAACATGGCGGGCAGTTTGGTGTCCAGCAGGTCGTTCAGCTTGTGGTACACGGCCTGCACTTCTTCTTCCGTCTTGAACGGGAAAAATTTCGGCTGCTGCGCCACCCAGGTCGGCAGGCCGGCGGCCGGGCCGTCGTAGCCCAGCTTCGGACCCAGCTTGGCATACTCGGCCTGGATGCGCGCCACTTCGCGCAAGCCGGTCTGGTGGATTTCTTCCGCCGTCTTGCTGGTGGTGGTGGAGTCGGCGATGCGCACCTTGTACCAGGCGGCGCCATTCGGTAGCGCGCTCCAGCCGGTGCTGGTGCGGCAGGCCGGGATGTATTCCTTCTCCACGAAGGCGGACAGCTTGGACAGGGCCGGGTTCAGCTTGTCGGCCACGGTGGCGCGGTAAGCGGCGGCCAGGCGCTGCTTGTCGGCGTCGCTGAAACTGGCGGGAAACTTGGTCACCGGCGTGAAGTAGATGTTCTTCTCCGGCGTTTCGCTGACCAGCTTCTGGAACTGCGGCAGCGCGGCGACCATGATGGCCTTCGGTTGCGTGATGCCCTTGGCCATGCCTTCCTTCATGTTGGCGATGGCCTGGTCGATCCACGCCGGCAACTGGTCCAAGCGGCTCAGGTACGCCTCGTATTCCTTGACCGTGGTCAGCGGCTGCGAGCCGTCGCCGCCGGCGAAATTCGCCAGCGTGACCGGTATGCTGCTCATGTGGTCGATCGGCAGCAGGTGCTCGGGGAAGGGTTCGTAGGCCAGGTAAGTCTTCAGCTCGAAGGCCATCACGTCATAGCTGATGCGGTCGCCGCGGTTCAACTGCGCGCGCGGGACGGCTTGCAGGCGCTTGCCGAAAGCGCGGTACAGGTCGAACTGTTTGGCGCGCGTGGCCGGCCAGATGGCAGTGCCGATCTGGTCGTCGAAGCGGTTGTCGCCGTTCTGCGTGGCGCCGACCGGGTCGTATTTAGCGATGGCGTCGTAGTATTCGTCGGCCAGGGCCCAGAACTGCTTTTTGGCCGCTTCATTGCTCTTGGCGGGAGCCTTTTCCACGGCGGCCGGCTTGGCGGCGGCAGCGTTGGCGTGGACAGGGGCATAAGCCAGCAGGACGGCGGCCGCCAGCGCGCCGAGGGTGATACGGGATTTCATTTGTCTTTGGTCCAGTAAATGAAGGAGCGACAAGGATAGCCGAGCAGGGGCGCTGCTACAATGTTTTCAAGTCCCTCAAATCACGTGGAGGTAGCCGCATGTCGTATCCGCACATCGTCCGCAAGGCCGCCGCGCAGGAGGCGGAAGGCACGTTCTCGCATCCATGGAACCCCAACTCCGAGATCAGCGGCGCGCAGCTGTCGCGCATGGCGGGCCTGAAACGGACGGGCGTCAGCATTGGCCGCATCAAGCCGGGCAAGGAATCGTTCGCCTACCACCTGCACCACAACGAAGAGGAGTGGATCTACATCCTGTCCGGCCGCGGCGTCGCGCATATCGATGGCGAAGATTACGCCTTGGAGCCGGGCGACTTCGTCGGCTTCCCCACGCCCTCCAAGGCGCACCAGCTGATCAACCGCGGCACCGAGGACCTGGTCTACCTGATGGGCGGCGAGAATCTGGAAAGCGAGGTGGCGGACTTTCCCACGCTGGACCGCCGCATGGTCCGCACCGGTAACAAGATCAAGGTGTACAAGCTCTCGGAAGGCAAGGACTTCGGCCCGCTATGAGCTTCAGCGCCGAAATCGGGGCGGCCCGCGCGCGTATGGCAGCCGGGGAGCTGGAAACTGCGCTGGCCCACCTGGAGCGTGCCCACGTGATCGGCCAGCGCCAGGTGTGGCCGCACGTGCTGTCGCATTGGCTGATGCTGCGCGTTGAACTGCGGCGCGGCCGCATGGCGGCGGTGTTCGGGCAGTGCCTGCGCATCGTGCTTGGCGCACTCGGCTCGGCGCTGGGCGTGGTACCGACGGGGAACACGGGCGGCAGCGATATCGGCATGTTCAAGCGCTTGCCAGTGCCGGCCGAGCTGCAGGCGGCAATCGACGCGCAGCCGCGCAACCAGTTTGCCGAGGCGGCACGCCTGGCCTGGGTCATCGTGGCCATGATGGCAGTCACCATGTGGTGGCCGGACAGCCAGCAACTGTTTGGCGGCAAGCGCCATCCGGTTGTCGTTGGCTGGCCCTTGCTGCTGGCAACGATGGCACTGGCAATGCTGCTGTCGTCGCAGCGCCTGATTCCCGGACAGCGCGCCAAAGCGTGCAAGCTGCTGTCGGTCGGGCTGCTGTTGGTTGGCGGATTCTACGTCTCGGCCGCGCTCGCCGTTTGCCTCGGCATGCTGGCCGGTACAGTGTTCATGGATGCGGAGGCGAAATGAAGCATACGGTCAGTTTGCTGGCCACGGCGGCCGTGCTGGCCGGCTGCTCGACCCAACCGGTGCAGCCAGGCTGCGCGAACGAGACGTTCGACGCCTTCCTGCCGCGCTATATGACGGACCGGCAGTTCGCCACCGCGCGCACCGTGTTTCCGCTTGAAATGCTGCGTGCGGAGGAAGAGGGCAAACGGAAATCGCTGTTGTCGCGCGAAGAGTTCGCGAAGTCGACCCTGCTGGCCGACGTGATCAAGCGGGACAAGCTGTCGACCGAGCGGCAAGTGAAGCCGGGCGCCGTGGAGCTGAACGTCTTCATTCCCGATTCCGATGCGCTGGTCTATTACTACCGCTTCCGCCAGCAGAACGGTTGCTGGTACCTGTGGCAGTTTGAAGACGCTTCCTTGTGATTCAGGCAGCGTCCAGCGATTCCGCGCCCGTCATCAGCGATTCCAGCGCGCGTTCGAATAGCGGCGCGTATTCCAGCGGCCGCAGGCCGCCTTCACGCATGGCTGCCAGCAGCGCGGCGCGCGAATAGACCAGCGGTGTGGCCTGGCCCGGCGCGGTGAACAGGAAGCCTGCGTTGCGCGGTGCTGCAGCCCCCAGCCGCAGGGGGACGTAACTGCCTTCTTCCAGCAGTTCGAAACCGTTGCCGGTGCGCGCCCACTGCAGCCATTCGTCCTCGTATGCCGACACCTGGGCCAGCGCCGGATCGGCTGCCACCGTGGCCGGGATGCCGTGCAGCGCGAATTCGGCGCTGAATTGCGCCTGCCCCGGCAGCGCATCGGCGCGCACGGCGTCGGCGGTTGCCGGCGGCGCGGCGGCGGGCGCGGCAAAGCGCTCGCGCAGCGCAGCCAGGCCGAGCCGCGGCGTGGTGGCCGGCGGCAGCTTGTTGGACAGGACATCCATGTGCAGCGACACCAGCTGGTCCAGCGCCGCCTGCGCGGCAGCTTCCGGCATGCCGATGGCGGCCAGCCCCGCGCGCAGGTGGCGCCCCAGTTCCGGCAGCATTTTCATCAAGGCCGCGCGTTCTTCCGGCGCGACCTTCTCCTGCGCGCTCCACACCAGTTCCGGCAGCAGCTTGCCGTAATCGGGCTGGCGTCCCTGCGTATGCACCATCACCTGGGCCCAAGTGCCGGTGATGAAGTCCACCATGCGGCGGTCGACCTTGACCGTCTCCAGCCGCCCGCGCAGCGCGTCGGCGGTGGCCGCCAGTTGCGCCGCCGCCTGCACGGCGCGGTCGAAGGCCGGCATGCAGGGCCGCAGCACCGGATCGCATTCGCGCAACAGGCCGGCCAGGAAGCCATCCAGGGCCAGCTCCGCATCGGCGAAGACGGCCGGATCGTGTTCGTATTGCTGCAAGACCTGGCCCACCAGCCGTGACACCTCGCCCAGTACCGGCTGCGCCAGCTGTGCATCGGCGCCCACGCCGGCGGCCGCGCTGCCGATGCGGTCCAGCAGGCGGCGCGCGGGATGGCCGGCATCCTGCAGTACCGACTGGTCCTGCAGCGCTGCGCGCAGGAAGGGGACGTGCAGCCGGCACACCTGGTCGCGCAGGGATGGCGCCAGCACCTCGTCGTTCAGGACGAAATCGAACAGCATGCCCACCAGTTCCACCACCACCCGCTCCGGGCCGGACGGCAGGTTGGCGAGGCGCTCGCGCACCGCCAGCGGCGGCTGCAGCGTGGCGCCGCTGCCGGCCTGTTCGCGCTGCAGCTGGCGCAAGGCCCCGTCCAGCTGCAGGCGCAGCGGGTCGGGGGCCGGGCGCACCCCGCGCCGTATGCCGGAGGGGGTGAACAGGCTGAAGACCAGCTCCTGCAATTCCTGCCCGGCCTGGATATGCTGGTGCAGGCCGCCCAGCCGCTCCGCGCGCTGGCGCATGGCCTGGTCTGCGTCGGCCTGGCCGGTGGCGGCGCGCTGCCAGGCCAGGCGCTCCTGCTCGCGGCGGTTCAGCGCCGAAGGCCGCGCCACCAGGCGCGAGCGGATGCCGCGCGACTCGAAGACTTCGCGCAGGCGGGTGTAAAAATCGCCCAGCTCCGCCGTCATCGCCTGCGACAGGGTATCGAACAGCAGCTTGCTCTGCGCTTCGTCCTGCACCATGGTGTACAGCGCGTCGTACAGGGCGCGTGCCAGCAGGTAGGGGCGGAACGGGTTCTCGCGCTCGCGCACTTCACTGTCGCCATGCATTTGCGCGATGATCAGGTTCAGGTGGCCCAGGCTCAGTTCATCGGCGTCGCGCAGGCGCAACAGCAGGCGCTCCACTTCGATCTGCCGTGTTACCACTTCGTCATCAATCAGGGTCAGTGTATCGGCCCGGAAGTCGTGCAGGCCGGTGCGTAAATCGGTGTGCATGGTCTGCATGGCGCGCGCCAGCAGGGCGGCGTAAGAGCGTTCCATGCGGGCGCGCAGCTGGCCGCCCTGTTCGCGCAGGAACAGGCGGCACGCCCCTGCCAGGCGCTGTTCCGCGGCGGACGCGGTGCGCAGGGACTCGCCCAGGGCCGCGTCGGCCTGGTCGGTCATCCGTTTGCACAAGGTGCCAAAACCGGATTGCGCTTCTTCAAGGGCGAGTGCAAGCACCCGTTTCAAGGTTTGCATATGCCAAGATTCTATCCAAATGTTGCACCGAGAAGTCAACAAATTGACAGTCGGAAATGTGTCAGAATGGGATTTTGATCCGGAGTTTCCCGCATGCGTACTGCGCTGGTGGCGGCATTGATGTTTGCCGCGGGGGCGGTCCAGGCCGATGTGAGCCTGGTTGGCACCCTGAAAGAGAAGGCCCTGTTGTCGGTCAACGGCAGCGCGCCCAAGACTTATCCGGTGGGCGCCTCACTGCCCGACGGCAGCAAGCTGGTCGGCGTGACGTCGGGCGAAGCCACCATCGAGGAAGGCGGCAAGCGCTACACGATCCGGCTCGGCGAATTCGTGGCGGCCAAGCCTTCCGGCGGCAACACCATGGTGCTGTCGCCCGATCCCAACGGCCACTATGCGGTGGCCGGCGAAATCAATGGCGTGCCCGTGAACATGATGCTCGATACCGGCGCCACGCTGGTGTCGATCCCGGCGCCGCTGGCGCGCAAGATGGGTATCGATTACCGCAACAAGGGCCGCCGCGCCTTCACGCAGACGGCGGGCGGTACGACGGAAGTGTGGATCGTCAAGCTGGACCGGGTCAAGGTCGGCGAATTCGAATTCGCCAATGTCGACGGCTCCATCAGCGAAGCCGGCCTGGGCGTGATCCTGTTGGGGAACTCCGTCCTCAAGCGGCTTGATATGAAGACGGAGTCGGGCCTGTTGACGCTGACAAAGCGTTTCTAGCGTACAGCGCGGCCACCACGTCCGACTGCGTGACGATGCCTGCAAAGCGGTCTTCCTCGTCGACCACCGGGATGTGGTGGAAGCCGGAATCGGCCATCAGCGGCACCAGGTCCGTGATCGGCGTGTCGATGCGCGCGGTGCGCGGGTGCTTGACCATGATCTGGCCCACCACTTCCGGCTTTTCCGAATGCGTGGTGCCGGAGGGGCGCAGGAAGTCGTGCAACTGGCGGCGCATGCCCTGGTAGTCATCCAGTCCGCCATGGGTCATGAAATCGCTGGTGGTGACGATGCCGATCACGCGCCGCACGCGGTTCAGCACGGGCAGGGCCGCCACACGGTGCTTGCGCATGTCACGCCAGGCATCGGCCAGCGGCGTGGCGAATTCCGCCGTGCACACATCCTTTGACATGATGTCGCCGCAGGTGATGATGCCGAAGCGGCGCTGGTAGGCCCGCATCTCGGTCTTCAGGAACAGTTCTTCCAGGTCGTCGCGGCTGATGTCGAGCACCTGGTTGTACTGGCGCAGCACCGCATCCAGGTCTTCCGGCTGGAAGCCGAAGCGCAGCGTCGGCACGGGATCCCTCGTGGCGTGCGGGTTGGGGTGCGCCAGCTGCTGCGTGTGCGGGTAGCGGCGCCCGGTCAGGTTGTTGTAGGCCATGGCGGCCAGCACCATCAGCACGCTGTCGACCAGCACCGGGCCCAGCGGGAAGCGGTAGCCCATGGCGTGGATGGCCGGCCCGCCGATCACCACCATCAGCGCGCTGGCGCCGCCAGGCGGGTGCAGGCAGCGCAGTGCGAACATGGCGGCAATGGCCAGCGGCGTCGCCAGCGCGGCTGCCATGGTGCCAGTGCCGAAATGCTGCACGCAGGCCACGCCCACCAGGGCCGACACAACGTTGCCGCCGATGACCGACCAGGGCTGCGCCAGCGGGCTGGCGGGAAGGCAGAACAGCAGCACGGCGGAAGCGCCCATCGGCGCCACCAGCCAGAGGGTTTGGCTGCCCAGCATATTGTGGGCGACGAAACTGGTGATCAGCAGGCCAAGCAGGGCACCAATGCTGGCGCGGAAGCGTTCGCGCTGGCTGGTATTGCTGCGGGCTGGCAGGAATGACAAGAGCAGGGACTTGGACATCCGCCCATTATCCCACGGATGGCTTCGACTCTCAGGCACCCGCGCCGTGCGACACCAGGTCAAGCGGCAGGCTGGTGGTGTACTTGATCTGCTCCATCGAGAAGGCGGAGGAAACGCCGGTCAACTGGGCCGCCTTGATCAGCTTCTTGTAAAAACGGTCATACCCTTCGATATCGGTGGTCACCACCTTCAGCAGGTAGTCGACGTCGCCGCTCATGCGGTGGAATTCCTGCACTTCCGGCAGCGCCACCACGGCCGCCGCAAAGCGCGCCAGCCACTTCTCGTCGTGCTGGCTGGTACGCACGCTGACGAACACCGTCACCGGCAAGCCCGCCTTGCGCCGGTTGATGATCGCCACCCGCCGCTCGAAATAGCCATCCTCCTCCAGCCGCTTCAGGCGCTTCCAGCACGGCGTGGTGGAAAGGCCAACCTTTTCCGCCAGCTCGGCTACGGACAGCGTGCCATCCACCTGCAGCGCCCCAAGGATGGCGTAATCGTAACGGTCGAGATCATTCATTTTTATTTATATCGATATTTGGAATGCTTATTCTACATTAGGGCGTGTTTGAGGTAATTTTGGAATGGCTGATTCGGCACTGCTACGTAAACTATTGAACATGAATACGGAAATCTACCTCGACGGGAATGCCACCACCTGCGTGCTGCCGGCAGCGGTCGACGCCGCGGTGCAAGCCATGCGCGATTGTTTCGGCAATCCCAGCAGTACCCACGCCACTGGCCTCAAGGCCAAGGCCATGATGGACAGCGTGCGCCAGCGCGCCCGGCGCCTGCTGGGCGTGGGCAGCGGCCGCATCATGTTCAATAGCGGCGCCACGGAAGGCATCCAGACCGCCGTGCTGTCCGCGCTGTGCGCCCTGCGCGAACGACGCGAGCGCGGCGAAGCCGTCGGCAGCCTGCTGGTGTATGGCGCCACCGAACACAAGGCCGTGCCGGAAGCGCTGGCGCACTGGAACCGCCTGCTCGGCCTGCACTTCGAGCTGAAAAAGTTGCCGGTCGGCGGCGACGGCCGCCACGACCTGGCCGCGCTGAGGGCGCTGGCGCCGCAGGCCGCCTTCGTCTGCACCATGGCGGCCAATAACGAGACCGGCGTGGTGTCCGACCTGGCCGGCATTGCCGCCGCGCTGGAAGGCAGCCCGGCGCTGTGGATGGTCGACTGCGTGCAGGGCCTGGGCAAGCTGGCGCTCAACCTGGGCAGCACCCGCATCGATTACGCCCCGTTCTCCGGCCACAAGCTGTACGCGCCGAAAGGCATCGGCATGTTGTACGTGCGCGAGGGCGCGCCCTACACGCCGCTGGTGATGGGCGGCGGCCAGGAAGCGGGCCTGCGTTCCGGCACCGAAAACATGGCGGGTATCGCCGCGCTGGGCGCCGTGCTGGCCGCGCTGGAAGAGGGCGGCACTTTCCGCACGCCGGAAGAACTGCATGGCTTCCGCGACAAGTTGGCTGCCAGCCTGCGCGCCGCCTTCCCCGGCATCGTCTTCAATGCGCCGTTCGACAAGGCGCTGCCGACCACCCTGAATTTCTCCGTACCGGGCGTGTCGAGCAAGGAATTGCTGGACGTGTTCGATGCCGCCAACGTGCGTGTCAGCGCGGGCAGCGCCTGTTCCGCCGCCAAGGCCGCGCCCAGCTACGTGCTGGACGCCATGGGCTTGCCGGCCTGGCGCAGCAGCAGCGCGGTGCGCATGTCCTTCGGTCCGCTCGTCAGCGAGGGCACTATCGATGAAGCATGCCAGCGCATCGGGCGTTGCGGCCAGGCCCTGCGCGACGCCGGCCTGCTCGACGCTCCCGGCGCCGGCGCCAGCGTGCCGGAAGGCGTGCTGCAACTGAGCCTGGCGGGCAACCATACCTGGCTGCTGCTGGATGCGCCGTCGCGCCAATGCATCGTGATCGACCATCAGGCCGAACTGGCGGGACGCATCGACAGCCTGCTGCGCAGCCATGGCTACCGGCTGGCGGCAAGCCTCGGCACGCGCGACGGCAGCGGCTGGCCGGCCGCAGGCGACAGCATGGCCTTCGGCGCGGTCACCGTGCGCCGCGTGGCGCTGGAAGGCGGGCGGCAGGCCTACCTGCTGTGCCACGGCGACGACGCGGCCTACGCCTTCACCGGCACGGCCCCATTGGCCGCGCTGGCGGGCCGGGTGCCGGAAGATGCCCTGGTGTGCGCCGGCCGCGAAGAATTGAATGCGTGCTGCACCAGCCTGCGCGCCGAAGCGCAGGGCCGCGCGTCAGCGGCCGACCTGAACCTGGACAGCCTGGCGCTGGCGCGCCTGCTGGAAGCGCACCCGCAAGCGTTGCTGGTGGACGTGCGCGAAAGCTATGAGCAGGCGGCCAGCATCCCGGGCGGTCGCACCGCGCGCAGCGTACCCCTGAGCCGGCTGGCCGCCTTCGTGCCCGGCTGGCTGGCTTCTGCCGAACAGCCGCCACTGGTGTTCTTCTGCCGCAGCGGCAACCGCAGCGCCAAAGCCGCCCAATGCCTGCGCCGCCTTGGCTACCAACACGCCTACAGCCTGGGAGGCGGGGTTGCCCTGGCTTCCGGGGCGCTTGCCCTGGCGGCCTGAACCAGCTTCCGATAGGTGTATCCTGTTTGCGGCGGCCCTCGGGTCGCCGTTTTTTTTGTCGAAAAATTTTACAGTTGCTGCGGGGCCGGCCGAGTGTTCCCTGTAAAAACAATGAGTTGCTTTCATGGCACAGATATTGCTTCATGGTAAAGTAAGTTAATCACAGGAATATCGCCCATGAAAATCCGTCACTTCATCGCAGCCCTGCTCGCCGTCCCGGCCTTTGCTTCCGCCGCCGTCATCAGCGTTTCCGACCAGCAGAAGATCAAGAACAACAGCCAGTTCTTCAACTTCAACTTCAATAACCTGGGCGCCTCCAGCGGTACCGATGGCAAGCTGAGCATTACCTTGAATGGCGACTTCACCGCCGGCATCGCAGTTGAAAACTCGACCATTACGGTGGAAGGCCTGGGCTCCTTGCTGCTGGGCGGCGGCTGGGCGAACGGCATTGGCAGCAATTCGGTTGCCGGCCTGACCTTGGGCAGCTATTCTCAAACCACCTACGACTATGACGACATGGAATACTCCTGGGTCTTCAACATGTCGAACAGCCTGTTGAATACCCTGATCGCGGACCGTAAGCTGGCCATCGACGCGCGCGACAGCGACTATGTCGATCCTTTCAACCGCAAGAACCAGGACTTCATCCGCGTCGGCCTGAGCTTCAACGGCGCCGAAGTCGCACAAGGCGCGAACGAAGTGCCGGAACCGGCATCGCTGGCCCTGGTCGGCCTGGGCCTGGCCGCACTGGCCGCGCGCCGCCGCAAGCAAGCCTGATCGGCGCGGCACCGATAAAAAAAACGGCGACCACCTGGTCGCCGTTTTTGTTTGCCCGCCAGACCGGTCAGAGCTTCATCTCCAGCATCGCGCGGAACTGGGTGCTGGTCGGCGTGATGGTGGTGTCGCTGCGCATGCCGGTCGCCTCGACGTAGGACGATTGCGCCAGGTTATCCTGGTGCAGCATATTGGAAGCCGAAACCCGCAGCTGGGTCTTTGGCGTGAACTTCCACAGGCCGTACACGTCCAGCGCGCGCTTCGGCACCGAATACGCGTACTGCTTTTCCGAGATGCGCACTTCGCCGCCGCCCTGGTAGCTGTAGGAGCCGCCCAGGGTCAGCGGCAGCTTGTCCAGCTTCCAGTCGGCGCCCAGGGTGCCGCTGACCGGCACTTGCTGGTCCAGGCGGTTGTGCGGGCCCGGCACCGTGTCCAGCCTGGACCAGCTGCGGGTCAGGTTGGCGCGCATTTCCACGCCCGGCGCGTCCTTCATCAGCGCGCGCAGCGGCAGCTTGGCTTCCAGCCCGATGCCGTAAGTGTTGGCGGTGCCGGCGTTGACCGGGCGCGACACCCACACATTGTCGATCAGGTCGACGCGGCGACGCGTGATGTCCTCGATGCGGCGCGCATAAGTGCTGGCCGACAGCATGCCGGCGCCTTCACCCAGGTAGTGTTCGAAGGCCAGGTCGAGGCCCCAGGCCAGTTCCGGCTTCAGGTTCGGGTTGCCCATGAAGTCGGGCGAGGTCGAGCTGTTGTTGTTGGACGTGAAGCGGCGCGGGATCAGGTCGCCCACCCCAGGCGCCTTGTAGGTGCGGGTCAGGCCGAAGCGCACCTGGTCCTTCTTCTTCTCGCCCAGCTTGTACAGGGTCTGGAACAGCGGGCTCAGCACGCTGGAATTGCTGTCGATGCTGCCGTAATCGCTGCCGGTGCTCTTGATGTTCACGCCTTCCCAGCGCAAGCCGAAATAGACCGACCAGCGGTCGGTGACGTTCCATTCGTCCTGGGCATAAGCGGCCAGGCGGGTCACGTCGGCCGAGTAGATCTCGTCCAGGTTCTGCGCCAGCTTGCCGAGGTCCATGCCGGGCGGCGCGCGGAAGTATTGCTCGCGCTGGATGCGGTCTTCGTCACGTTTGCTGTAGCCGACATCCCAGCCGGTGGCCAGGGCGTGGCCCGGGATCAGTGGGCTGGAGTACTTGCCGGTGCTGGTGAAGCCCTTGTCGGTGGCGGTGGACGTGACGGTGCGGCTGCGCTCGTATTGGGTGCCGGTCTGCAGGTTCGGCACTTCCGTGTCGCGGTGGTTGTAGTTGATGCCGGCCTTCATGTCGAGCTTGGCGCCATTGGCCAGCGGCCGCGCCCAGCTCAGGTCGGTGCGGAACAGTTCGAAGTCGGCGCGGATGCCTTGCTTCAGGCCGCTGAACATGGGCTCGCCGCCATACGCGGTGGTGATCTGTTCGGTATTGTCGCCGCGGAAGCGGTTGACCGCCAGGAAGCTTTGCGACGTGATCACATCGCCCGGCTTGATCGCGTAATTGACGCGCGGCGCGATATTGAAGTTGCGGAAGCGGCCTTCGCTGGTGGCTTCGCCATGGCGCAGCAGGGGCGCGCTGCCGCTGGCTTCCGTGATCGTGCGGCTGGGACGGTCGAAGTCGCTGTACAGCATGCCGCCGCCGATCGAGTATGACCACGGGCCTTTGCGGTCGGACATCTGCATATTGACCATGACACCCGGCTTGCCGTTTTCCGATTGCAGGCCGGTCTTGATCTCGGTCTGGGCGGTGGAGATGGCTTTCTTCAGGACGATGTTGATGCCGCCGGCGATAGCCTGGGTGCTGAATTCCGCCGTCGCCGCGCGCATCACTTCAATGCGCTCGATCATGTCCGGCGTCAGCGAGTCGAGCGAGAAGCCCGGTGGCGCTGGCTCGCCGTTCAGCATGATCGAGGTATAGCCGGCGCCCAGGCCGCGCATGCGGATATTGCCGCCGCGGCCCTGCACGCCGTCGAGGGTGATGCCGGGCAGGCGCTTCAGCACTTCGCCGATGCTGGTGTCGCCATTCTTCAGGATTTCTTCCTGCGTCACGACAATCTTGGTGGCCGTGTCGTTGCGGCGGATGTCCATGGCAGCGCTACCTTTGATCTCCACCTTGGGCGTGACTTTGTCGGCGGCGGGCTGCTCCTCCGCGTAGGCGCCGTGCAAGGCTTGGACGATGAGCAGGAGGGGCAGGGCAATTTTCTTCATAAAAACGGTCGTATTTTTCAGGAAACTCAACAGGATACACTGCCGCAACTGTACAGAAGCGAAATAGTTGCAGGGAGCAAAATGCGACAGGATGTCAAAAAAGGGGGATGAGCTGCACAGCCCGGTATGTTCGCTAGCGAACAGTCTGCTGTCGTGCGCCTGCATAACATTGCTTGGAACATACTGCCGCTCTGCACGACAGTTCCAAGAATAAATGTGAGGCCTCCCTTGAAAGAGCATCGTTACCTATGGCCGGCCGCATTTGCCGGGTTCAAGGAGTCGGAATCGGGTTCCCTGGAAAAAGGGGCAGGCGAGGAAGATGACCTGCCCCTGCGCGCGGAACTGTTCAGCGCGCAGCAGATGGAACACCACGGCCGGGCCCTGGCGGCCAGCCATGAACTCAGCAAGCGCGGCGGCGGCGACCGCCTGCTGGCGCGGCTGAGCGAGAATGCCGCCCTGATCGGCAGCACCTGCGAAGGCTTGACCGAAGCCGTCAAGGAAGGCCGCCAGATCACGCCCGCTTCCGAATGGCTGCTGGATAACCTGTACCTGGTCGAAGACCAGATCCGCACCGCGCGCCGGCACCTGCCGAAAGACTACAGCAAGGAATTGCCGCGCCTGGCCAAGGGCGCGCCGGAAGGCACGCCGCGCGTCTACCAGATCGCGCTGGAAGTCATCGCCCACGGCGACGGCCGCGTCGATCCGGAAAGCCTGTGCCGCTTCGTCGAAGCCTACCAGGAAGTGGCCACGCTCAAGCTGGGCGAGCTGTGGGCCATCCCGATCATGCTGCGCCTGGCGCTGATCGAAAACCTGCGCCGCGTGGCCGCGCGCGTGGCGGAAAACCGCTTCCAGCGCGACCTGGCCAACAGCTGGGCCGACCAGATGATCGAGATCGCGGACAAGAACCCCAGCGGCCTGATCCTGCTGGTGGCCGACATGGCGCGCTCCGAGCCGCCGATCACCAGTGCCTTCGTGGCGGAACTGGCGCGCCGCCTGCAGGGCCAGAGCCCGGTGCTGACGCTGGCGCTGAACTGGATCACCTACCGCCTGGCCGAAGCCGGGCAAACCATCGAGCAGCAGATCCAGGCCGAAATCCATCTGCAGGCGGCGGAGCAGGTCTCGATCGCCAACAGCATCGGCAGCCTGCGCTTCCTCGGCACCATGGACTGGCAGGAATTTGTCGAGACCATGAGCGTGGTCGAGCAGACCCTACGCCAGGATCCGTCCGGCACCTATCCGGACATGGAATTCTCCACCCGCGACCAGTACCGCCACGTGGTCGAACGCATGGCGCGCTATTCGCAAACGCCGGAAGTGGAAGTGGCGCAGCAGGCGATCGCCCTGGCCCAGGCCCGCGCCGGCGATGTCGACAAGCGCCTGCACCACGTCGGCTACTACCTGGTGGGCGATGGCGCGTTGCTGCTGGAGCGCCAGGTCGGCGTGCGCCTGCCGCCCCTGCGCTCGCTGAAGCGCACCGTGCGCACTTCGCCGCTGCTGTCCTACCTGGGCGCGATCGGCGTGCTGTCGGTGATTGCCACTGCCCTGATGCTGGAGCGCGCATGGCGCGACGGCGTGCAGCCGTGGGCGCTGGCGGTGCTGGCCATCCTCGGCCTGATGGGCAGCAGCCAGCTGGCGCTGGCGCTGGTCAACTGGGCCGCCACCCTGTTCGTCGAACCGCGCCCGCTGCCGCGCATGGACTTCCGCAGCGGCATCCCGCCCGACGCGCGTACCATCGTGGCGGTGCCAACCCTGCTGTTCAGCCGCGAGAACGTGGATGAACTGTGCGAACAGCTGGAAGTGCGCTTCCTCGCCAACCGCGACCCGCACCTGCGTTTCTGCCTGCTGACCGACTTCGCCGATGCGCAGGAAGAGACCCTGCCGACCGATGCGGCGCTGGTGGAGCGCGCCGCCGCCAACATCGCGCGCCTGAACCTGAAGTACACGGCAGCGGCGGCGCCGGCGCCCTTCCTGCTGCTGCACCGCCCGCGGCGCTGGAATGCTTCGGAGCGCGCCTGGATGGGCGTGGAGCGCAAGCGCGGCAAGCTGTCCGACCTGAACCGCTTCATGCGCGGCGGCGCGCAGGATGCGTTCTCCCTGATCGTGGGCGACATCGACGACCTGGGATCCTTCAAGTACGTGATCACGCTGGACAGCGATACCCAGCTGCCGCGCGATGCGGCGCGCCAGTTCGTCGCCACCATGCGCCATCCGCTCAACCTGCCGCGCGTGGACCCGCGCACGCGGCGCGTGGTGGCCGGCTACGGCATCCTGCAGCCGCGCGTGGCGGTCAGCCTGCCCAGCGAAGACGCTTCGCGCTATGAGCGCCTGTGCGGCGGCGAGCCGGGCATCGACCCATATACCCGCACCGTCAGCGACGTGTACCAGGACGTGTTCGCGGAAGGCTCCTTCATCGGCAAGGGCATCTATGATGTGGACGTGTTCGAGCAGGTGCTGGGCGGCCGCTTCCCCGACAACCGCATCCTGAGCCACGATTTGCTGGAAGGCTGCTACTTGCGGGCCGGCCTGCTGAGCGACGCGCAGCTGTACGAGCATTACCCGGGCCGCTACCGCGACGACATCACGCGCCGCCAGCGCTGGATACGCGGCGACTGGCAATTGCTGCCCTGGCTGCGGCGGCGCGTGCCGCTGGCCGGCGGCAGGCGCGAACCGAACCCGCTGTCGGCGCTGTCGCGCTGGAAGCTGTTCGACAACCTGCGCCGCAGCCTGGTGGCGCCGGTGCTGACGCTGTCGCTGCTGATGGCCTTCGCCACCCTGCCGCACCCGTGGTTCTGGACCTGCGCCGTGCTGGCCATCCTGTTCCTGCCGCCCCTGGTGAGCGCCGTCCACGACCTGCTGCGCAAGCCGGACGACACGCTGTGGAGCCAGCACGTTCCGGCGTCGCTGAAGCGCTGCGGCATGCAGTTCGCGCATGCGCTGCTGACGCTGGTGTTCCTGCCGTATGAGGCCTTCGTCAGCCTGGACGCTATCGGCCGCACGGCCTGGCGCCTGCTGGTGTCGCGCCGCCGCCTGCTGCAATGGCGCGCCTCGGCGCTGTCGCGCTCGGGCACCAGCCTGTCCAGCCATTGCCGCACCATGTGGATTTCGCCGCTGCTGGCGCTGGCCGCCGGCGCCGCGCTGGCCGTGGCGCGGCCGCCGGCCTTCCAGGCGGCCCTGATCTTCCTCGTCGCCTGGTTCATCGCGCCGGTGGTGGCGTGGTGGATCAGCAAGCCGGTGGCGCGCGTCTGGAAAGCACTGGACGAAGACCAGAACGTGTTCCTGCACAAGCTGGCGCGCAAGACCTGGCTATGGTTCGAAACCTTTGTCGGGCCCGAAGACAACTGGCTGCCGCCCGACAATATGCAGGAGCACCCGAGCCAGGTGGTGGCGCACCGCACCTCGCCCACCAATATGGGCATGGCACTGCTGGCCAACCTGACGGCCTTCGATTTCGGCTACATCACCGGCGGCCAGCTGGCGGCGCGCACCGCCAGCACGCTGGATGCCATGGCGCAGCTGGAACGCTACCAGGGCCACTTCTACAACTGGTACGACACGCAGTCGCTGAAGCCGCTGCACCCGGTCTATATCTCCACGGTCGACAGCGGCAACCTGGCCGGGCACCTGCTGACGCTGCACGCCGGCCTGGTCGGCCTGGCCGACCTGCCGATCGTGCATCCCCAGCTGGCGCAAGGCCGGGCCACCCCTTGCGCCCTGGTGCGCGAAGCGGCGCGGGGGGCCGGCAGCGCGGCAGTCGACGGCCTGGCCGCGCTGGAAGCGGCGATCGCCGCACCGCCGCCCGCCGTTCCGGCCAGCCTGCGCCAGCAGCGCGCCTGGCTGCAGCGCGCCTGCGACGGCTGCGAACAATTCCTGCGCCAGTCGGCGGCGCCGCTCGACCCGCAACTGGCGGCGTGGGCCGGCGCCCTGCACACGCAGTGCCGCGCCGCGCTGGATGAACTGGACGGCTTTGCGCCCTGGATCACGGCGCAGGCGGAGGCGCAATACGACAGCACCCTGGACCGCGTGCCGACCCTGCGCGAACTGGCCGGCTGGCCGCTGCCAGGCGCCGCGCCGAGTGACCTCGCACCGGACGAGCGCGAACGCCAGCAGCAGCTGGCGGCCCTGGTGGAGCAGGGCGCAGCGCGCGCCCGCGAGCGCTGCGACACGCTGAACCGGCTGGCGCACCAGGCCAATGCATTCGCCCAGGTCGACTACAGCTTCCTGTACAACCCGACCACCAAATTGCTGGCCATCGGCTACAACCTGAGCGAGCGCCGGCTGGACGCCAGCTGCTACGACTTGCTGGCCTCCGAAGTGCGCCTGGCCAGCTTTGTCGCCATCGCCCAGGGCCAGCTGCCGCAGGAGCACTGGTTCGCCATGGGGCGCCAGCTGTGCATCGTGCACGGCCAGCCGGTGCTGCTGTCGTGGAGCGGCTCGATGTTCGAGTACCTGATGCCGCTGCTGGTGATGCCGACCTACCCCAGCACCCTGCTGGACCAGACCTACCAGTCGGTGGTGGCGGCGCAGATCGAATACGCGCGCCAGCGCAACGTGCCGTGGGGGATTTCCGAGTCGGGCTACAACACCACCGACGCCGCGCTGAATTACCAGTACCGCGCGTTCGGCGTCCCGGGCATTGGCCTCAAGCGCGGCCTGGCGGAAGACCTGGTGGTGGCGCCGTATGCCACCATGCTGGGCCTGATGGTGGCGCCCGAAACGGCCTGCCAGAACCTGCAGAAGATGGCAGGCATGGGCTTCATGGGCCGCTACGGCTTCTACGAGGCGATCGATTACACGGCGGCGCGCCTGCCGCGCGGCCAGCAGTACGCCATCATCAAGTCCTTCATGGTGCACCACCAGGGCATGGGCCTGCTGGCCCTGAACTATGTGCTGAACGACCGGCCGATGCAGCGCCGCTTCGAATCCGACCCGCTGCTGCAATCGGCCCTGCTGGTGCTGCAGGAGCGCAGCCCGCGCATCGGCGCCTTCCAGTCGGCCAGCGCGGAGCAGGCCTCGGTGCGCGGCGCGGCGCCGGAACAAGCGGCGCCCATGCGCATCCTGAACCAGCACACGCCGCCGGTGCCGGAAACCCAGCTGCTGTCGAACGGCCGCGACCACGTGATGGTGAGCAGCGCCGGCGGCAGCTACAGCCGCTGGAACAACCTGGCCGTGACGCGCTGGCGCGAAGACAGCACCTGCGACAACTGGGGCAATTTCTGCTACGTGCAGGACATGGAGGATGGGAGCGCCTGGTCCACTACCTACCAGCCAACGCTGGCCGAGCCCAAACGGCTGGAAGTCGTGTTCTCCGAAGGCCGCGCCGAATTCCGCCGCAGCGACCACGAGATCGAGTTGTATACCGAGATCGTGGTGTCGCCGGAAGACGATATTGAAATGCGCCGCACCCGCATCACCAACCACTCCGAACGGCGCCGCATCATCGAGGTGACCAGCTTCGCCGAAGTGGTGATGGCGCCGGCGCCGGCCGACAATGCGCACCAGGCTTTCAGCAAGCTGTTCGTGCAGACCGAGATCGTGGCGGATGAGAGTGCGATCCTGTGCACGCGCCGGCCGCGCGGCAAGGACGAGAAGCCACCATACCTGCTGCACGTGATGACGGTGCACGACGCCCAGGTGCAGCATGTTTCGTACGAAACCGACCGCGCGCGCTTCATCGGCCGCGGCCGCACGGCGCAGTCGCCGCTGGCGCTGCAGGAGCGCGGGCCGCTGTCCGGCAGCCAGGGCTCCGTGCTGGACCCGGTGGTGGCGATCCGCTACCGCATCGCGCTGGAGCCGGGCCAGGTGGCGGTGGTCGACGTGGTGACCGGCATGACCGAGACGCGCGACGCCGCGCAATACCTGATCGACAAGTACCAGGACCGCCACATGGCGGACCGCGTATTCGAACTGGCATGGACCCACAGCCAGGTGGTGCTGCGCCAGCTCAACGCCAGCGAAGCCGAGGCGCAGCTGTACGCGCGCCTGGCCAACCATGTGATCTATCCCAACGCCGCGCTGCGCGCCGACGCCGGTGTGCTGGTGCGCAACCAGCGCGGCCAGTCCGGCCTGTGGGCGTACGCCATCTCCGGCGACCTGCCGATCGTGCTGCTGGAGATCCGCGACCCGGCCAATATCGAACTGGCGCGCCAGCTGGTGCAGGCGCACGCCTACTGGCGCCTGAAAGGGCTGGTGGCGGACCTGGTGATCTGGTACGAAGACCGTTCCGGCTACCGCCAGGCGCTGCACGACCAGATCATGGGCCTGATCGCGTCCGGCCTGGATGCGCATGCCATCGACCGCCCGGGCGGCATTTTCGTGCGCCCCATCGAAGGTATTTCGCCGGAAGACCGGGTGCTGCTGCAGACTGTGGCGCGGGCGGTGCTCAGCGATGAACGCGGCAGCCTGGCCGACCAGCTGAAGCGCGGCGTGGCGCCGTCGCTGCGCATGCCGCCGCTGCTGGCCGAGCCGCGCGCCGAAGCGACCGAGCGCGAACGCGGCGCGCAGGCCGGCGTGCCGTTACCGTCAGGCCTGCTGCTGGCCAACGGCCTGGGTGGCTTTACGCCGGACGGCAAGGAATACGTCATCGCGACGTCCGCCGCGCAGCGTACGCCGCTGCCGTGGTCCAACGTGCTGGCCAACCCGCAGTTCGGCAGCGTGGTGTCGGAAAGCGGGCAGGCCTACACCTGGCAGGAGAATGCGCACGAATTCCGCCTGACACCGTGGCACAACGACCCGGTATCCGACCTGAGCGGCGAAGCGTTCTACCTGCGCGACGAGCAGAGCGGCCGCTTCTGGTCGCCCTGCGCCTTGCCGGCGCCGGGCGCGGGCAGCTACCTGACGCGGCACGGTTTCGGCTACTCGGTGTTCGAGTATGCGGAAGCGGGCATCGCCAGCCGCATGACGACTTTTGTGGCGCTCGACGCGCCGGTGCGCTACACCGTGATCCGGGTGCGCAACGATTCTGAGGCGGTGCGCAAGCTGTCGGTGACCGGTTATGTGGAATGGGTACTGGGCGACATGCGCTCCAAGTCCGGCATGCATATCGTGACCGAGGTCGACGCCGTGACCGGCGCCCTGTTTGCGCGCAATGCCTACAACACCGAGTTCTCCGGCCGCGTGGCCTTCTTCAATGCCGATGCCTCGGTGCGCACGGTGACCTGCGACCGCACGGAATTCATCGGCCGCAACGGCAGCCTGGCGCGGCCGGCGGCGCTGAAGCGCATACGCCTGTCGGGCAAGGCCGGCGCCGGCCTGGACGCCTGCGCCGCCATCCATGCGCCGTTCGAACTGTTGCCGGGGCAGGAGCGCGAAATCGTCTTCGTGCTCGGCATGGGCGGACGCCGCAACGCGGACGCCGCCAACATCGTGCAGCGCCACGGCGGCCGCGGCGCCGCCATGCAAGCCCTGGCCGAAGTGCAGGCGCACTGGGACAAGGTGCTGGGCGCGGTGCAGGTGCAGACGCCCGAGCCGGAACTCGACGTCCTGGCCAACGGCTGGCTGATGTACCAGACCATCGCCTGCCGCATGTGGGCACGCAGCGGCTACTACCAGAGCGGCGGCGCGTTCGGCTTCCGCGACCAGCTGCAGGATGCGATGGCGATGGTGCACACGCGGCCCGACATCCTGCGCCAGCACCTGGTGCTGTGCGCGGCCCACCAGTTCGTGGAAGGCGACGTGCAGCACTGGTGGCATCCGCCGTCCGACCGAGGCGTGCGCACCCATTGCTCGGACGACTACCTGTGGCTGCCGCTCGCGGCATGGCGTTATGTATCCAGCACGGGCGACATGTCGGTGCTGGACGAGCAGGCGCATTACCTGGAAGGCCGCCCGGTGCAGCCGGAAGAGGATTCCTACTACGACATGCCGAGCCGCTCCGCCCACGCCGGCGACCTGTACGAGCACTGCGTGCGCGCGGTGCGCCACGGCTTGCGCTTCGGCGAACATGGCTTGCCGCTGATCGGTTCCTGCGACTGGAACGACGGCATGGACAAGGTGGGCGAGCATGGCAAGGGCGA
>CBHWEO010000057.1:0-23886 GCA_966112955.1 uncultured Duganella sp.
CCCGCCGCGCCCCGGCGCCGCAGGCCGGGCAGGCGCGCCCGGGCGGCCAGCCGCGCAACGCCGGCCCGCGCGACGCCCGCGAGGCCGCCGCAGCCTTCCGCAATCCGCTGCCGCCGATCACCTTCCCTGAAGACTTGCCGGTCTCCGGCCGCCGCCAGGAGATCGCCGAAGCCCTGACCAGGCACCAGGTGGTGATCGTGTCCGGCGAGACGGGTTCCGGCAAGACCACCCAGCTGCCGAAAATCTGCCTGGAGCTGGGGCGCGGCCGGAAAGGCCTGATTGGCCACACCCAGCCGCGCCGTATCGCCGCTTCCTCGACCGCCAAGCGTATCGCCGTCGAACTGGGCACGCCGCTGGGCGAAAACGTGGGCTACAAGGTCCGCTTCAACGACACCCTGAGCAAGGGCGCCTCGGTCAAGCTGATGACCGACGGTATCCTGCTGGCCGAGACCCAGACCGACCCGCTGCTGAAGGCTTACGACACGATCATCATCGATGAAGCCCACGAGCGCAGCCTGAACATCGACTTCCTGCTTGGATACCTGAAGCAGATCCTGCCGCGCCGCCCGGACCTGAAGGTGATCATCACCTCAGCCACCATCGACGCCGAACGCTTCGCCCGCCACTTCACGCAGGAAGGCAAACCGCCGGTGCCGGTGATCGAAGTCTCCGGCCGCCTGTATGCGGTGGAAGTGCGCTACCGCCCGGTGGAGCGCGAACAGGTGGTGGTGCCCGGCGCGCAGCAGGGCGCCGATGCCAGGGGCGCGCGCACCGCCGCCGCCCGCGAGAAGCGCGACCTGATGGATGCCATCATCGACGGCGTCGATGAGGTGTGCCGCATCGGCAGCGGCGACGTGCTGGTATTCCTGCCCGGCGAGCGCGAAATCCGCGACGCCGCCGAAGCCCTGCGCAAGCACCACCCGCCGCACGTGGAAATCCTGCCCCTGTTCGCCCGCCTGTCGGTGGAGGAGCAGGACCGCGTGTTCCGCACCACCAATGCGCGCCGCATCGTGCTGGCCACCAACGTGGCGGAAACTTCGCTGACCGTGCCCGGCATCCGTTACGTGGTGGCCGCCGGCCGGGCGCGCGTCACGCGCAACAGCTACCGCAACAAGGTGCAACCGCTGCACATCGCGCCGATGGCGCAACCGCCCGCCAACCAGCGCGCCGGCCGCTGCGGCCGTGTGGCCGATGGCGTCTGCATCCGCCTGTACGACGAGCAGGACTTCCTGCAGCGCCCCAAGTTCACCGATCCGGAAATCCTGCGCTCCTCGCTGGCTTCCGTCATCCTGCGCATGAAGTCCCTGCACCTGACGGACGTGGAGAGCTTCCCCTTCATCGAGCCGCCGCTGGGCCGCGCCATCGCCGACGGCTACCAGCTGCTGCAGGAACTGGGCGCTGTCGACGACGACAACCAGCTGACCCCATTGGGCCGCAAGCTGGCCAAGCTGCCGCTCGACCCGCGCGTGGGCCGCATGATCCTGGCGGCGCAGGAGTACCACTGCCTGAGCGAAGTGCTGGTCGTCGCCTCCGCCCTGTCGGTGCAGGACCCGCGCGACCGCCCGGTGGAGCACCAGCAGGCCGCCGACGAGGCGCACAAGAAGTTCGCCGACGAAAAGTCCGAGTTCCTCAGCTACCTGAAGATCTGGAAGTGGTTCGAGAACGCCATCGAGCACAAGAAGTCGAACCGCCAGCTGATGGACAGCTGCCGCGCCACCTTCCTCAACCAGCTGCGCCTGCGCGAATGGCGCGACGTGCATTCGCAACTGCTCACCATCGTGAAGGAGCAGGGCTGGCGCACCAATGAGTCGCCGGCCACTTACGACCAGCTGCACATGGCGCTGCTCACCGGCCTGCTGGGCAATATCGGTTTCAAGGGCGAGGACGAACCGGGCGGCGCCTACCTGGGCGCGCGCGGCATCAAGTTCCATATCTGGCCCGGCTCGCACCTGACGAAGAAACCGGGCAAGTGGATCGTGGCCGCCGAACTGGTGGAAACCACGCGCCTGTACGCGCGCTGCGTGGCGCGCATCGAGCCGGAATGGATCGAGAAGATCGGCGGCCACCTGCTGAAGAAATCGTGGGGCGAGCCGCGCTGGGAAAAGCGCCCGGCGCAGGTCACCGCTTCCGAGCGCGCCACGCTGTACGGCATCGTGGTCTACAGCCAGCGCCGCATCAACTATGGCGCGAAGAACCCTGCCGAGGCGCGCGAAATCTTCATCCGCGACGCCCTGGTGGGCGGCGACTACGACACCCGTGCGCCGTTCTTCGCCCACAACCACAAGCTAGTGCGCGAGATCGAAAACCTGGAGCACAAGTCGCGCCGCCAGGACGTGCTGGTGGACGAGCAGTTGATCGAGGCCTTCTACGACAAGGAAATCCCGGCCGACGTGGTGAACGGCGCCGGCTTCGAGAAGTGGTACAAGGATGCCTCGCACGACAATCCGAAGCTGCTGTTCCTGAACCGCGACGACCTGATGCGCCACGAGGCGGCCGGCATCACGACCGACCTGTTCCCGAAGAAGATGATGGCGGCCGGCATCGAGATGCAGCTGTCCTACCACTTCGAACCCGGCTCGCCGCGCGACGGGGTGACGCTGACCGTGCCGCTGTATGCGCTGAACCAGCTGTCGCGCGAACGCTGCGAATGGCTGGTGCCGGGCATGCTGAAGGAGAAGGTGCACCTGCTGCTCAAGACATTGCCGCAGAAGCAGCGCCGCCACATGGTGCCGCTGCCTGATTATGCCGCCAAGTTCTGCGAGCGCACCGAATTCGGCCGCGGCGACCTGATTGACGCGATCATTGCCGATATCCGCAAGCAGGTCACGATCAGCGTGCTGACGTCCGATTTCAAGCCGGAGCAGCTGCCGGCGCACCACTTCATGAATTTCAAGGTGGTGGACGAACATGGTCGCCAGCTCGACATGGGCCGCAACCTGGCCACGCTGCAGGCGGAGTACGGCCTGCAGGCGCGCCAGAGCTTCCAGCGCATGGCGGAAGGCGGCAATACGCCGGCCTCCGCTGCGCAACTGGCCCAGCTGGCGGGCGGCGCGGGTGCCTCCGCCAAGCCGAAGCACGGTGGCATCGCAGCCGACGCCGCGCGTGGCGGCGCATCCGGTCCGGCCGCGGGGACCAGTGGGCCAGCCGGCGCCAGCGCTGCTGTAGCCAAACCGGCGGCCGGCGGCGCCGCGCCGCAGCACACCAACATCACCACCTGGAGTTTCGGCGAGCTGCCCGAGCTGCTGGAAATCACGCAGGGCAAGCTAAGCCTGATCGGCTTCCCGGCGCTGGTGGACAAAGGCACGCACTGCGACCTGGAAGTATTCGACGACCCGAACGTGGCGGCCCGCACCCACCGCATCGGCCTGCGCCGCCTGTTCATGCTGCAGATGCGCGACCAGATCAAGTTCGTCGAGAAATCGATCCCCAACCTGCAGCAGATGGGCATGCAGTTCATGGCCATGGGCACGCAGGAAGAACTGCGCGACCAGATCATTGCCAAGGCCATCGACATCGCCTGCCTGCAGGATCCGCTGCCGACCGACGAAGCGAGCTTCCTGAAGCGCAAGGATGAAGGCAAGTCGCGCATCGTGCTGCTGGTGAACGAGATCGCACGCCTGGTATCGCAGGTGCTGACCGAGTACCACGGCCTGCCCAAACGCCTGCAGGGCATCAACCAGCAGGTGGCGCAGGACATGCAGCAGCAGCTGCAAGGCCTGGTGCACAAGCGCTTCCTGATCGAGAACGAGTTCTCGCAGCTGTCGCACTTTCCGCGTTACCTGAAAGCCATGAACGTGCGGCTGGAGAAGCTGCGGGCCGACCCGGCGCGCGACGCCAAGGCCATGGCCGAATGGAACCAGGCCGCGGCGCCTTACCAGCGCCTGATGCGCGACAAGTCGGCAGGCAAGAATACCGACCCGAAGCTGGTCGAGTACCGCTGGATGCTGGAAGAGCTGCGCGTCTCCCTGTTCGCGCAGGAGCTGCGCACGCCGATGCCGGTCTCGGTCAAGCGCCTGATGAAAGTGTGGGAGTCGATGCAGCGCTGATCAGGCGGGTCTGACCCTTGGGTCGGACCCTGGTTTGCCGGTGGGACGCTGGAATAAGCACCGGTAAACCTGGGGCAGACCCAAGGGTCAGGCCCGAGTCGCGTCGATTGCGGCGCTGAAGCGCTTGCGATATTCGCCGGGGCTGGTGCCCAGGCGGCGCAGGAACACGCGCCGCAGGTTCTGTTCACTGCCGTGCCCCGTGGCCGCGGCAATCGCCTTGACCGGCTGCGCGGTGTCCTCCAGCGCGCGGCGTGCCGCCTCCAGCCGCATGGTTTCCACCATGGCGGCGGGCGTCGACCCGGTCTGCGCGACGTAGGTCCGGGCGAAAGTGCGCGCGGTCATGCCCGCCTGTTCCGCCAGGCGTTCCACACTCAGGTCGCCGTGCAGGTTGGCCGCCATCCAGGCATGCAGCTCGGCGAAGCGGCCGCCTTCGCGCGCCTGTGCCGACAGCGGGGCGCTGAACTGCGACTGGCCGCCGGCACGCTTCATGAACACCACCATCTGGCGCGCCGTTTCGATCGCCACGCGATGGCCGTAGTCTTCCTCGATCAGGGCCAGCGCCAGGTCGATGCCGGCGCTCACGCCTGCCGAAGACCAGACCTGGCCGTCGCGGACATAGATCTTGTCGCCATCGACCTGCACCAGCGGATGCTGCCGCCGCAGGCGCTCCACCCATTCCCAATGCGTGGCTACCCGGCGGCCAGCGAGCAGGCCGGTGGCAGCCAGCATGAAGGCGCCGGTGCACACCGAAGCCAGGCGCCGCACCGACGGTGCGCGCCGGCGTATCCAGTTCACCAGGGCCGGCGGGGCATGGTAGGTGTCGCCGGCACAGCCGCCCGGCACCAGCAGGGTGTCGATCGGCGTGTCGTCGAGCGAGGCGAGGGGGACGGTGGCGAAGGCCAGGCCGGCACTGGCGGTCACCAGGCCGCCCTGGGCGGAGGCGACCGACGTCTCATACAGGGGCGGCCCGCCGGCCGAGTGGCGGCGGGCCGCACTGGCGAAGGCCTGCAGCGGACCGGTCAGGTCCAGCAGGTTCATGTCGTCATAGGCGAGAAGGACGATGCGGCAAGGGCGTGTGGGCGGCATGCCGCCAGTTTACCTCAGCGGATAGCCCGGGTATTCGAATTCCAGCGCGACGCGGTGGGCGGTGCGCTCGCCGAACTGGCTGGCGATATGCGCCAGCACCTGGTCCAGCGTGCCGTCGAGGGCAGGCAGCATCTGCGCCGGCGCATCGGCACTGCCGGCCACACGGTCCGGCCAGATTTTCAGGCCGAAGCGGCTGGACAGCTGCGCATCGCTGCCGGCCACGGCCAGCACCTGGCTGCGGTGGGTGCGGGTATAGGCATCGCTGGTGTAGGCGAGGGCGATTTCATCAAAGCCGTCGGCCAGTGCCAGCCCGACCGGCTTCGTCGAATGGAACCATTGGTCGGTGTAGTGCGTGACCCACACGTTCAGGTTGCGGCCGAATTGGGGCGCATAGACGCTGCTGTCGTGACGGTCGCTCCAGTCGTTGATCCCCAGCTCCGCGGCCACCGCGGCGGCCTTGTCGCGGCCTGCAATGGCTTCCACCAGTGCCAGGGAGACCGGCATGGCCGCGCTGATGCCGGCACTGGAAATCACCTTGCCGTCCACCACATAGCGGATGTTGGAAAGCCATTGGGTATCCGGATAGTGCTCGATCCGATGGCTGTGCGTAGCCCAGTGCGCCGTGCCGCGCTTGCCTTTCAGCAGGCCGCTGTTGGCCACCACCAGCGCGCCGTCGCAGATGCTGACCACGGTAGCACCCTTGGCCGCTTGCGCCTGCAGCCACGCCAGGGCCGGCGCAAAGCTCGCGCGCCGCATGGCCGGCACGATCACATAGTTCGCACCGTTGGGGTAGCGCTGGTCGAAGGCGGCGGTATCCAGGTCCGGCTGGACGCGCAGGCCGGTATTCATGGTGATGAGCGGACCTTCGCTGGCCACGGCCAGCACTTGCGCCACGCCGGCGCGCTGCAGCACGCCATAAGGCAGCATGAAATCGGTGATTTCGGTGGAGTCGCCGTCGCCGAGGATGGCGATCAGAGGGCGTTCCGCGGCGCACGCTGCGCTGGCAACGAGATAGAAGAGGAAAGTAAGTAATAGGCGCATGGCAGATAAACAGCTGGTTGTTGGCCAGCCGATTATCTGCCGGGTGTTACTCAGGCAACTGACAGAAAGCAGTCAAATCCTGCCAGTCAATAATTGCCCTTGCTGCCGCTTTCGCTGCCGGTCGAGCCGCCGCTGTAGCTGCTGCCGGTGGTCGTGCCGCTTTGCATGGTGCTGGTGCCGCTGCCCATCACACTGCCGGTCGAGGTGCGCATGCCGGTGGCGGTAGTGCCATAGAAATTGTGGATCTGGGTGCTGAATTCCGGATCGGCCATGTCCGGCCAACGGTCCTTGTCGAAGCCTGGCGCGTTCTCCAGTTTCTCCTTGCTGCAATCCAGCACGAAGCGCTTGTTCACCGTGTCCAGCTGCAATGCCTGCCATGGCACGGCAAACAGCTTGTCGCCCATGCCCAGCACGCCGCCGAAGGACAGCACGGCATAAGCGACCTGGCCGGTCTGCATGTCGAGCATGATTTCCTTGATATCGCCGAGGTCTTCTTCCTGGCGGTTGTAGACGTCTTCGCCCATCAGCGTGTCGGCGCCCATCAGGCGCGGACCTGGGCCGTCGTTGTCGTCACGGTCGCGATAGATGCCGAATTTGTCGCGGTCTAGATAGCTCATTCTGCTCTCCTCATTGGTGTGAACGGGGTGAGGCCAGAATAGCCTAAGCAGCGTGCGCGGGGCGCGCGCTACAAGAAGAACGCAAGTGCCGCAACACCAGTCGGCACAAGGGCTCCTGCCAGCAAGCCTGCCGCGCCAATTGATTCATCTCGGAATCCTTTTCGCAGCAAGGCGACGCCTGCCGGATTGGGTGCGTTGGCGATCACGGTGAGGCCGCCGCCCGCCACGGCGCCTGCCACCAGCATGTATTGCGCCTGCGGCGTGATGCCGTCGATCAGCGAACCGAGATAGGTGAGGGCGGCGTTGTCGGTGATGGCGGTCAGGCCCAGCGCGCCGAAGAAGAGCGCCAGTGGCTGCAAGCCTTCGACAATCGGTTGCAGCCACCACTGCTGGATGCTGCCCAGCACTACCAGCCCGGCCAGGAAGAAGCCGACCAGCAGCGCCTCTTTCAGGATCAGCGGCGACTGGTGCTGCGGGTAGGCCGTGGTGAAGCCGAGGAAGAACAGGAACAGGCCGAGGAACAGCACGGGGTGGTGCGCCAGGACCACCACCGCGGCGAGGAAGGCCAGGTGAATGACACTGGTCCACAGCGGTGCCGGCGTGCGCGCCGTCAGTGCCGGTGCGTCATGCCGTACGCGCAGGTGTTCGCGCAGCAGCCAGGTGACGGCGCTGGCGTTGACCAATACAGCCAGCGTGGCTTTCCAGCCGAAGTGCGCGGCCATGAAGGCGCTGTCCCATTGCCAGGTTGCAGCCACCATCAGCACCGGCGGCGCGGCGTAGGCAGTCAGCGTGCCGCCGATCGAAACGTTGACGAACAGCACGCCGAGTGCCGCGTACTTCTGCCACTCCGGCACACCTTCGCGGAAGATTTGCGGCGCCAGCATCAGGGCGGCCAGCGTCATGGCCGCCGGTTCCGTGATCAGCGAACCGGCGAGCGGTACAAGTGCCAGGCCCAGCCACGCCTGCAACAGCGGGCGGCCGCCGGACAGGAGGTCGACCATGCGCTGCACGAAGTCCAGCACCGGCCGCGAAGCCGCCACCACCATCACCACGAACACGAACAGCGGCTCGGTGTACTGCTGCGTTTCCGCATACGCGATCGCGTTCTGCGGCCCGGCCACGAAGGCCATCACTACCAGCAGCACCATGGCCCAGAAGCCAAACACCACCTCCACCTCGCCGAGCAAATGCAGCAGCCCCCCATGGCGCGGGAAGCGGTGCGCCAGGCGCTCGAACGACTTGGCGCTGAAAGTGTGGATCAAGGCGAAGGCAAACAGGATGGCGCCGATCAGTTGCATAGGGGTGAAGTGTAAGTTGGCAATATTGACGATTCTATCAGCTGAGCTTATTTCTTTTATGCGTTCTGGCTTGCGCCACTTGGCTAAACCAGCGGCGTATCATCGATTGGCGTTTCGCGGACTTGAATGAAGGGGGCTCGGCATGGGAAGAGTTCGTTCAGTTGAGCCGTTTGTCCTCGATAAGGGCGAGGGGCGAGGCGTGAAGTTAGGCCTCGCACCAAGTCTCGGCGAAGAGTGGCTCTCAGACTGGCAACGCGGCTGGGAAAAGGGCTGGAAAAAGGGCTGGAAGGAGGGATGGCAAGAAGGACGGCGAGAGGGCGCGATGAAAATACTTGGGCGCGTTTTGAAGCGGCGTTTTGGTGTGTTGTCGCCATCGGTTCAGAAGCGGCTTTCCAAAGCCAGTTTTGAGCAACTCGCGCAGTGGGGGGAAGCGCTGTTGGATGCCGAAACCCTGAAACAGGTTTTCTCCGCGCGCTCATAGGATTATACTGTATGCATATACAGTACTGTTCGCCATGGCGCTCTTCGACCCCCAACCCCTGCATCCGGCCCTCTGGCTGGCCTCCCAGCTCTCCAAGGGAGCCACGTCCTGTGTGGATACCGGCATCCCCGTCCTCTCCCACCAGTTGCCCGGAGGAGGCTGGCCCACGGGCGTGCTGACGGAGTTGCTGCTTCAACAACCCGGCATCGGGGAGTTGCGCTTGATGCAAGCCGCGCTGGCCGCCCAGAAGCTTCCAGTTGCCTTCGTGCAACCTCCGTATGCCCCCCAAGCGCTCGGCCTGGAATTGCCCCCAGCGCAACTGCTGTGGATCCGCAACACCGGCAAGGCTGCCGACAGCCTGTGGGCCGCCGAGCAAATCCTGCGCAGCGGCAGTTGCGGCGCCGTACTGCTATGGCAGCAGCACATCCGCAACGAATCGCTGCGCCGCCTGCACCTGGCGGCCCAGTGTGGCGAAAGCCTGTTCTTCCTGCTGCGGCCGATTGCCGCCGCCCAGGATTCCTCCCCCGCGCCGCTACGGCTGGCGCTGCGCCCGGCGCCCGGCGGCATCAGCATCGAATTCGTCAAACGACGGGGGCCGCGGCGCGATACGCCGCTGTTCCTCCCCTTAACCCCAACCCTGCTGCAACGTCATGCGCCTGTGGATCGGCCTCTACCTGCCCCGGCTACCGCTCGAAGTGTTCTGCCCCAACTGGTCGGATGACCTGTGCAGCGTGGTGCTGGAACAGGAAGGCGTGCTGGCAGTCTCCTACCGCGCCCACCTGCTGGGTGTGCGCCCCGGCATGCGCCGCAGCGGCGCCCTGATGCTGGCGCCCGAAGCACAGATGCACGAGCGCGCCCCGCAGCTGGAGAAAGAAGCCCTGCACGCCGTCGCCATCGCCATGCTGCAATACACGCCCCAGGTAGCGGAAGGCGAGGGCGCCACCCTGTTGCTGGACGTGGGCGCCAGCCTGCGCCTGTTCGGCGGCATCCGCCGCCTGTGCCGCCTGGTGCGCGGCAGCCTGCAAAAGCTCGGCTTCAGCGGCGTGCTGGGCGTGGCGCCCACTGCGCGCGGCGCCTGGCTGCTGGCGCGCGCCGGCGGCGGCAGCACGCTCAAGCTGGACAGCCTGGTACGCCGGCTGCACCGCCTGCCGGTCGGCTTGCTGCCGCCGCTGCAGCGCCACCAGCGCTGGCTGGACGGCATCGGCTGCCTGTATATCGGCGACCTGGTGCGCCTGCCGCGCCCCGGCTTGCAGCGCCGCTGCGGCCTCGAAGTGCTGGACATGCTGGATGCCGCGCAAGGCCTGGCGCCCGAAATGCACGAATGGCTGGAAGCGCCGCCCAGCTTCAAGGCCAAGCTGGAACTGTTCGGCCGCATCGAAAACACCGATCTGCTGCTGGCCGGCGCCTGCCGCCTGCTGCAACAGCTGACCGGCTGGCTGTGCGCCCACCAGTTCGCCGTGTCGCGCATCCGCCTGCTGCTGGAGCATGAACGCGGCCGCGAAGCCTGCCCGCCGACGCCGGTGGACGTGATGCTGGCCGAGCCCACCTGGCGCGACGAGCACATCGTACGCCTGCTGAAGGAGCGCCTCGCCAAGGTCGAGTTGCCGGCTCCGGTGATCGGGCTGGCGCTGGAAGCGGCCCAGGTGGAGCCGATGCTCCCGCTCAGCGACTCGCTGTTCCCCGAACCGGGCGGCAGCCCGCAAGACCGCCAGCGCCTGCTGGAAGTGCTGGTAGCGCGCCTCGGCGCCGACAACGTGCTGCAGCCGTATCCCAAGGCCGACTACCGCCCCGAAGTGGCCAACCGCTGGGTGCCGCTGCACGAGAAAGTACGCCCGGCCGACATCGCGGCCGAAATGCCGCCGCGCCCTTTGCCGCGCCCGGCCTTCCTGCTGCCCAAGCCGATCCAGTTGCTGATGCGCGACCACCGCCCGTTCTACTGCTCCCCGCTGCGCATGGTGTCGTCCGCCGAGCGCATCGAAGCCGGCTGGTGGAGCGACACGCAAAGCCGCGACTACTTCATTGCCGAGGGCGAAGACCACGCCTACTACTGGGTGTTCCGCGAACGCATCCCCGGTACCGAGGAAACGCGCTGGTACTTGCATGGCTTGTTTGCCTGAGGATGGCCTGAAGGGGCGACAGAGATCGATACCCAACTATCTAACTCTGGGATCTTGGCTATTTCTCATAACTAAAGCGAGCCCTTTAATTTGGAGCTTCAGATAAAGAAAGTACTGACGAATTTTTTGCAAGACATTCGAGCTAGCCTTCACCTGCTGAATTGCTAAATCTCTTTGAGCAAAGAGGTGTCCAAGTGTAGCCGCTTTTCTCAAATAGAAATTGGCCTTTTCCGTGCAATCCGGCTCGCTTGCCCTTTCGCCATTCAGTGCATAGGCCCAGTATGCCCCAGAAACATGATCAAGTGCCGCTGCTTCTTCGTATAGCGCGACAGCGCGCTGAAGATCACCTTTTTTCTGAAACAGCGCGGCCAAATAGTATTTTCCGTCAGCATCATTGGCGTCGCTTAAGCAACGGTAGTGATACTCACTCTTTGCAGAGTTCTGATTGACGCCAAGGCCCTCGGCATACATCCAGCCAAGGTATAAGTGCGCTCTAACATTTTCCGGTGCCGCCATTTCAAACAGCTCTTTAGCTCTCGAGTAGTCAGCGGCAGAAAATGCGTCATAAGCTTTATTAAGAACGTCCGCTTGGTCAACCACACGTTCCTCCTTCGACTTACATCACTCCGTCGCATACCCTTCCAGGCGGAATGCCTTCGATGGTCGAGTAGCCGTCATCCGCAGCTCTTTTTGTTGGTTTTCATGTGATTACAAAGGCGCCATCGACGTAGGAAAGTATTTGGCCCGCCAGCGCAGCTGACATAGACGGATCAATATAAAACTCCAGTCCTCCGATGTTCACGATAAGAGGGTCCACAACCGCTAAGTTCTTGCGGTCGTAGATGCCCATCGCCCACTTTCTTTTGGCCGCGTCTCCTGAGTCCTGAACTGGCGCAATAATAGGATGCTCAATGCCATGGATATTCTGAAGAAATCTGCGGAGGGCATCGAGGGCTTCTGGTGTCAGGCTGAAGTTCAGTCGTTGCATATGGTGCACACAATATGTAACCCCGATAATAGTAACCCTATTTGAACGAAGGCTGATTTTCGTTGCATTTTAGAGTTGAGCGTCTCTTAGTGAATTCTTTAAGTTGTATATTTGCCAGTGGTGAATTGCTGTCATACGCAAGCGCATAAGCTGCGTATTCCAATGCCAGATCGTAGTCACCGTTCTGAGCAGCATTTTGGGCTGATATAACTGCCATGCCACTCTGTGCCTTTCTCATTCTCTCTTGCCAGGATTCGTTCGCAAACCAACCCGTCATTAACCAAAAGCATGATGATAGGAATAAGATTGTGCCAAATCTTCTTTGGGTCATCATTCCTCCTCGGGACTTGTAAGAGCTCTGGATGCGGTAACGCAGCTGGCGTAGGCAGATGAGATGGCGCATCAATAAGTTAGCCCTTTAGAGATGTAAAAATATCACCAATTCTCACCTTCGCTTAATTACAACACGCGCCCGCGCTGGCAAGTTATGGACCGCGGTAGCGCTGAACCGATATTATCTTGATAGTTAATTAACAAATGAAGTAAATTTGATCTAGGGCATGTTTTTGAGTAGAGGCCGGCCTCTACAATCGCCGGATGCCTAACCAACTCTCACTGCCCAACGCCGGCCAGCGGGCCAAGCTTGCCGAATCCGTGCTGGACAACCTTAAGGAGGTTGTGTTCCAGACCGACGCTGCCGGTTACTGGACTTTCCTCAACCCCGCGTGGGAAGAATTGACCGGCCATGCCGTGCAGGACAGCTTGGGCAAGCCCTTCCTCAATTTCCTTTGGCCGGAAGACCGCAAGCTGAACCACCAGCGCTTCCTGCCGCTGATCCGGCGGGAAACGGAGTATTGCCGCCACGAGATCCGCTACCTGCACCGCGACCGGAGTTTCCGCTGGGTGGAAGTGTTTGCCCGGCTGACACTGGGCGCGGACGGCGCGGTGATCGGCATCTCGGGCACGCTGAGCGACGTCACCGAACGCAAACGAAATGAGGAGAAGTTGCGCTTTGCCGCCAGCGTGTTCCTGCACGCGGGCGAGGGCATCATGATCACGGCGGCCGATGCCTCCATCATCGACGTCAACGACGCCTTCGAAAAAATCACCGGCTACACGCGCGCCGAAGCCTGCGGCCGCAATCCCAGCATGTTGAGCTCCGGCCGCCAAAGCGCGGAGTTCTACGACGGCATGTGGGAGCGACTGCACAAGGATAATTTCTGGCAGGGCGAGGTGTGGAACCGGCGCAAATCCGGCGAACTGTATGTCGAGCGACTGACCATCACCGGCATCCGCAATGCGCGCGGCAAGGCGCTCAACTACGTCGGCATCTTCTCCGACATCACCAAGCAGACCTTGCAGGCGCAGCATCTCGACCGCATGGCCCATTACGATCCGCTGACCGGCCTGCCGAACCGGCGGCTATTGGCCGACCGCCTGCAGCACGCCATGGCGCAGGCCCGGCGCCGCGGCAGCCGCCTGGTGGTGGCTTACCTGGACCTGGACGGCTTCAAGGCCATCAACGATGCATTGGGCCATGAGTATGGCGACCAGTTGCTGGTGGCGCTGAGCGAGCGCATGGCGCATGCCACGCGCGAATGCGATACCGTGTGCCGCCTGGGCGGCGACGAATTCGTGGTGGTGCTGGATGACCTGCACGACGCCGCCGACTTCATGCCGATGGTGGCACGCCTGCTGGAAGCCGTGGCGACGCCGGTGGTGGTCGAGCGCCGGGTGCTGAAAGTCACCGGCAGCATCGGCGTTGCCGTCTATCCGCAAGCGGTGGACATCGACGCCGACCAGCTGATGCGCCAGGCCGACCAGGCCATGTACCGCGCCAAGACCCTCGGCAAGAACCGCTATGCATTGTTCGGCGAGGACTTGCTGCCGATTGCCGAGGTGAGCGGGCCGCGCGCTGAAATCGCCCGCGCCATCTCCAAGGGCGAGTTTGTGCTGCACTACCAGCCCATCGTGCACCTGCAGACGGGCGAACTGAATTCGGTGGAAGCCCTGATCCGCTGGCAGCACCCGGAGCGCGGCCTGTTGCCGCCGGCGGAATTCCTGCCGCTGGTCGAAGGTCACCCGGTTGCCGCCTCGCTGGACAACTGGGTGCTGGACGAAGCGTTTCGCCAGCACCAGGTATGGCTGGCCGATGGCCTGGATGTCGCCATCAGCGTGAATATCAGCAGCCCGAAACTGCAAGAGCACGACTTCGTCGAACGCCTGCGTGCCAAGCTGCAGGCCAATCCGCGCGTGGCGCCGGGCCGTATCAAACTGGAGGTGCTGGAAACCAGTGCGCTGGACGATATCGGTCATGTATCGCACACCATTGCGGAATGCGTGGCGCTGGGGGTGCCGTTTGCGCTGGATGATTTCGGCACGGGCTATTCGTCCTTGCTCTACCTGAAGCAATTGCCGGCCAAGCGCATCAAGATCGACCAGAGCTTCGTCCGCGACATGCTGTCCGATTCGGACGACCTGGCCATCCTGGAGGGCGTGCTCGGCATGGCGGCCGCCTTCAAGCGCGAAGTGATTGCGGAAGGCGTGGAAAGCATCGCGCATGCGCGCATGCTGGTGCAGATGGGCTGCCTGATGGGACAGGGTTATGGCATCGCGCGCCCCATGCCCGCCGGGGAGCTGATGGCCTGGACCGCCGCATGGCGCCTGCCGGAGGGACTGGCCACGTGCCGCGTCCTTGACCGCAATAGCGCGCAGTTGCTGGTGGCCGGGGTCGAGCACCAGGCCTGGACCCGGTCCCTGCTCGAATATGTCCGCAATGGCGGCGAACCGGTGCTGGCCTTCCTCGAGGAGCAGTGCCGGCTCGACATGTGGCTGGAAGAAGCCGTTCAGGGTCCGCAGAGCGGCCAGCTGGTCGCCATTGCTTACCGCCTGCACGAGGCGCAGCATGAACTGGCGCGGCAACTGATCGCCCACATGGAACACGGCGAAACGGCGGCGCTGCACGATGCCGCCGCCGACCTGGAACGCATGGGCGAGCAATTGCACGATATCCTGAACCGGCTGGTGAACGGTGCGTGAGCGCGCCAGGTAAGCTTGGCAAAAGCGGCGTATCATTGGGCGCAAACAAGAAGGAGCGGCCATGTACGCACAACGACTCGATTTCCCCGGCGCCGACGGCCAGATGCTGGCGGCGCGCCTTGATGCGCCGGAAACCTCCGTGCGCGCTTATGCATTGTTCGCCCACTGTTTCACCTGCGGCAAGGACGTATTTGCCGCCAGCCGTATTGCGCAGGCGCTGACCGACCATGGCATCGCCGTGCTGCGCTTCGACTTCACGGGGCTGGGCGCCAGCGAGGGCGATTTCGCCAACACCAATTTCTCATCCAATGTGGCGGACCTGCACGCGGCCGCGGATTTCCTGCGGCGCGAATTCCAGGCGCCGCGCATCCTGATCGGGCATAGCCTGGGCGGCGCGGCCACGCTGGCGTTTGCGGGCAGCGTGCCGGAAGTGCAGGCGGTGGTGACCATCGCCGCGCCCAGCGATCCGGTACACGTCACCCACCTGTTCGGCGAGCAGATCGACGCCATCACGGCCAAGGGTGAAGCCATGGTGCAGCTGGCCGGGCGGCCTTTCCGCATCAAGCGGCAATTCCTGGAGGACGTGGCGGAAAACAGCTTGCGCAACAAGATCGCCACCATGCGCAAGGCTTTGCTGGTCATGCACGCGCCGGGAGACACCACGGTGGGCATCAACAATGCGCTGGAAATCTTCACGGCGGCCAAGCACCCGAAGAGTTTCATCTCACTCGATACGGCGGACCACCTGCTGACCAGCCGCGAGGACGCCGTTTACGTGGCCAACCTGATTGCCGCCTGGAGCGCGCGCTACCTCAAGGATTAGCCGGGCTTCCATTCCATGGCCCGCTGTACGGCGGGCCGGTTGCCGACCAGGGCCAGCCAGCGCTGCACGGCGGGCTTGCCGGACAGGTTCAGTTCCAGGTGGGAGGCGGCAGCCTGGGTCCAGGGAAAGCAGGCGATGTCGGCGATACTGTAGTCGCCGCCGGCCACGTACTCGTTGCCGGCCAGCGCGCGGTCGAGCACATTCAGCAAGCGTTCGGCTTCGGCGACAAAGTGCTCGCGGGGCAGGGCCAGGTCTTCCTTCGCGAAAAAGCCGAGCTGGCCCAGCATGGGACCTAGCCCGCCCACCTGCCAGTACAGCCACTGCAAGGTGGCGTAGCGCTGCGGGCCTTCGCTGGCAAGGAAGCGTTGGTGCTTCTCGGCCAGGTAAGTCAGGATGGCGCCGCTCTCGAACAGCGACAACATACCGTCTTTCATGGCCGGGATCTTGTTGTTGGGCGAAATGGCCAGGAAGCTGGGCGCGAATTGCTCGTGCTCGCGCAGGTTGATGGGGACCACATCATAAGGCTGGCCGAGTTCTTCCAGCATGATCAGCGGCTTGCGGCCGTTGGGCGTGGTCCAGGTGTAGACGGTATACATGGGGCCCACTCTAGCGCGGGCCGGGGAAAGCGGGCGCACCGCAGTGCGCCCGTCGGGGAGGAACTTACTGTCGCGGCGCGAGGATGGCTTCCAGTCGGTCAGGCGTGCCTTCGATGCGTTCCAGGCGCGGGTACTTCAAGCCTTCGTAGTATTCCAGCGCGACGGTGCGGTATTGCTGGCCGCGTTTCACCAGTAGCTCGATCGGCTTCCTGCTGGATTTGGCTTCGGTGATCGCCTTGCGCAGCAGCTCGGCCTTGTAGGCGCGGCCATTCACGGCCAGCAGGGTGGTGTTGCCGGACAGGCCGGCCTTGAAGCCCAGGCCGTCCCACTGGATGCTTTCGATCTTGCCTTCGTTACCCACGTTGAAGCCCAGCGAGTAGGTGAAGTCGGCCGATTTGTTGCGTTCCTCGGCCGCTTTCAGGTAATCGGTCTGCTTGTCGGTAAACACCAGCTTGTAACCGGCGCGGGTGATGCCATCCATCGGCACCGGGCCCAGTTCTTCGGTACGGGTGCGCAGCAAGGTGGCCCAGTCGTAAGGCTGGATGCTGTTCAGCGCCTTGACGACGTCGTCGAAGGTGTAGTGCAGGGCCTCCACGCGGCCGTCTTCCACGCCGAAGAATTTGGTGGAGAAGTCGTCCAGCGAGCGCTTGTCGCCCGACAGTTCGCGGATCCGGGTATCCACGTCCAGCCAGATCAGCATGCCCTCGTTGTAATAGTCTTCACTGCGCTGGTAGTTCGACCAGGGGATCGGGCGGCGTGCGTTGATGATCGGGTCATAGGTGGTGTCCTGCACCGAGCGCCAGTCGCGGCCCTTCATGATGCTGTAGCGCGCGGCGGTGGCGGCCAGGATGTCCTTGACGCTGGCAGCCTTCATCAGGCCGGAACGGGCGGCCAGCACTTCGCCGTAGTAGGTGGTCTGGCCTTCGTACACCCACAGCAGGTCGTTCTGCAGCGGGGTGTTGAAGTTCAGCACATCCTGGCCTTTCGGGCGGCGGAACTTGCCGTTCCAGGAGTGGGTGAATTCGTGCGGCAGCAGGCCGCGTTCGGATTCGGTCTTGTTCCACTCGGTGAAGTAGTCGGGCTTCAGCGCGTTCTCGCTGGACTGGTGGTGCTCGCGGCCCACGCGGCCGAATTCATCGCTCAGTGCGAACAGGAAGTCGTAGTGCTTGTAGTGCTGGGAGCCGAACACCTTGTACGCCTGCTTGACCAGGTTGCGGTGCAGGTCGATCTGCTCCGGCTTGGCCTCCAGCGCTTCGGCGTTGTCGGCCACCACGTTCAGGTGCACCGGGCGTTTGGCGCCGGGATCGAGGTCGAAGCGCTTGAAATAGCGGCCCGCAAACAGGGGGGAATCGACGAAGGTTTCCACGTCGGTGGTCTTGAAGCTCACCACGTCGCCGTGGCGCTCGGCTTCTTCCAGCGCGGAACCGTATTGCCATCCGGCCGGCAGGGTCACCGTGGCCTGGATCGGGATGCGGCGGGTCGCGTAGCCGGCCGGGTAAATGGTCATCGACTGCCATTGGATGCCCAGCATTTCCGGCGTGATCGAGGTGCGGCCCTGGGCCGTTTCGGTCGGCGCCAGGTGCTGGTATTCGACGTCGATGGACTTGGCGCCGGCCGGCACGTCGACGTGGAAGGCGTATACGTTCACGTTGTCGCGGCGCCATGACAGGGCCTTGCCGTTGGCGCTGGCCTTGAAGCCGGCGAACTGGTTCAAGGCGCCGGTCGGGCCGTGCTGCGCCGTCACCCACTGCGGGAACAGCAGGGTCATCCTGCCCGGTTTGGCCGGGATTGCCTGCTGGATGCGGACGATGTTCTGGGCGGTGTTGGAAGCGTCGACCTTCATCACGATGGTGCCCGGGTAAGGCTGGTCGGCCGGGGCGGGGATGGGCTGGCCGGCTTGGGCGTGGAAGGCGGCGCCCAGCAGCAGGGTGAGGGCGGTTTGGGTGAACAGTTTCATTTGTTTCAACAGGGAAAGTGCGACGGGCGAGTGTAGCACGCGGGGTGGGGCGGATTGTTTCAAAACGTAAAACCGGTAGGGCAGGTGTCTGACCCACCGGTCAGACACCGGTGTGCCGGTTTCCCGGTCCAAAAAAAGCTCTTGAAATTCGTTTCGGGGTACTTATATCCGTTTCAGCGGTTGCCCAGATGGGGACCGCCAGACATATATCGCTTAATTTTGAAAGGATATGAAAATGCGTACTTTTGACCTGACTCCCCTGTATCGTTCCGCCATTGGTTTCGACCGTCTGGCCCAGATGCTGAATGACGCCCACCGCGGCGACCAGCCCAGCTATCCTCCCTACAACATCGAGCTGGTGTCCGAAGACCAGTACCGTATCGTGATGGCGCTGGCCGGCTTCGACCGCAGCGAGATCGACATCACCACCGAGCGTGACTCGCTGACCGTGGTTGGCCGCAAGCAGAAAGACGGCCAGGAAAAGACTTTCCTGCACCGTGGCATCGCCTTCCGCGACTTCGAGCAGCGCTTCCAGCTGGCCAATCATGTGAAGGTCACCGGCGCTTCCTTCGACAACGGCATGCTCACCATCGAACTGGTGCGCGAAGTGCCGGAAGCACTGAAGCCGCGCAAGATCGCCATCGACGGCGTCGTCAACCACGCTGCGCTGGAACAGAAGGCCGCTTGAGCACCTGAGCGTTCCTTCGCTTAACGAAAAGGCCGGATTTCCGGCCTTTTTGCATTAAGACGCGTCTAAGTTTCATGCCGCATATTGGAGCCGTTGAGAAAGACAATTTTCATCAGGAGTCAAACCATGCGCAACACCACCACCATGTTACTTGCCCTGGCCACCGCCGGTGTTACCGGTGCCGGTGCAGCCATCGCTGTCCAGCAAAGCCAGGCCTTCGCCGCCCCACAAGCCGTCATCAGCGCCCCGGCCAATGCCGCCCAGGGCGCCCCGGCGCCTGTGCCGGCGCCGATGGTTTCCTTGCCTGACTTTAGCGTGATCGCGTCGCGTAATGGGCCGGCCGTGGTGAATATCAGTACCACCGGTACGACCAAGGCGCAATTCCGCGACGACGACGATGCGGAAAACGATCCGTTCTACGAATTCTTCCGCCGCTTCCAGGTGCCGGTGCCGCGCGGCCGCGGCGGTGCTCCCGCGCCTTCGCATGGCGTCGGTTCCGGCTTCATCGTCAGCGCCGACGGCATCATCCTGACCAATGCCCACGTGGTGCGCGATGCCAGCGAGGTGACGGTCAAGCTGACCGACCGCCGCGAATTCCGCGCCAAGGTGCTGGGTTCCGACCCGAAAACCGACGTTGCCGTGCTGAAGATCGACGCCAAGAACCTGCCGGTCGTGCCGCTGGGCCGCTCCAGCGACGTCAAGGTCGGCGAATGGGTGCTGGCCATCGGTTCGCCGTTCGGCCTGGAAAACACCGTGACCGCCGGCGTGGTGAGCGCCAAGGGCCGCTCGCTGCCGGACGATTCGAACGTGCCGTTCATCCAGACCGACGTCGCGATCAACCCCGGCAACTCGGGCGGCCCGCTGTTCAACAGCAAGGGCGAAGTGATCGGCATCAACTCGCAGATCTACAGCCAGAGCGGCGGCTACCAGGGCCTGTCGTTCTCGATCCCGATCGACGTGGCCACCCGCGTGCGCGACCAGATCGTCTCGACCGGCAAGGTGGTGCATGCCCGCCTCGGCGTGATGGTGCAGGAAGTGAACCAGAGCTTCGCCGATTCCTTCAACCTGGAGTCGCCGGAAGGCGCCCTGGTGTCGAATGTGGAACGCGGCGGCCCGGCCGACAAGCTTGGCCTGAAAGCCGGTGACGTGATCCGCAAGATGAACGGCCAGAAGATCATCGCTTCCGGCGACTTGCCGGCCCTGGTGGGCCAGGCCATGCCGGGCGATAAGGTCACGCTGGAAGTCTGGCGCCAGGGTAAGAACGTGACGCTGGAGGGCAAGCTGGGGAATGCCAACGAGCGCAACGTGGCTGCCGTGCAGAACGACGAGGCGGCCTCCAAGCTGCGCCTTGGCCTGGCGCTGCGCCAGCTGGACCCGATGGAGCGCCGCCAATCCGGCCTGCCTTCGGGCCTGCTGATCGAGGATGCCGGCGGCGCCGCTGCCAGCGCCGGCGTGCAGCCGGGCGACGTGCTGCTGTCGGTGAACGGCCGCCCGGTCAATACTGTCAACGATGTGCGCGACCTTGTGGCAAAATCCACCAAATCGGTGGCGCTGCTGATCCAGCGCGGCGAGGACCGCATCTTCATCCCGGTGCGCCTCGGTTAAAACAACAAGAAAGGAACACAGATGCGCCTCCTGCTGGTGGAAGATGACACGATGATCGGCGAGGTGGTGCTCGACCTGCTCAGGGCCGAGCATTACGCCGTGGATTGGGTCAAGGATGGCGCCATGGCCGACACGGCCCTGCAGACCCAGACCTACGACCTGGTGCTGCTGGACCTGGGCCTGCCCAAGAAGGACGGTCTGGAAGTGCTGCGCTCGATGCGCGCGCGCAAGGAGCTGACCCCGGTACTGGTGGCCACCGCGCGCGATGCGGTCGAGCAGCGCATCGCCGGCCTCGATGCGGGCGCCGACGACTATGTGCTCAAGCCTTACGACCTGGACGAGTTGCTGGCCCGTATCCGCGCCTTGCTGCGCCGCGCCGCCGGCCGCGCCGAACCGGTGTTCGAGCACAAGGGCGTGTCGATCAATCCGCAAACGCGCGAAGTGATCGCCAACGGCCAGCCGGTCAGCCTGTCGGCCCGCGAATGGGCGGTGCTGGAAGCCTTGATCGCGCGCCCCGGCATCGTGCTGTCGCGCGCCCAGCTGGAAGAAAAGCTGTACAGCTGGAAGGATGAAGTCAATTCCAACGCCGTTGAAGTGTATATCCATGGCCTGCGCAAGAAGCTGGGCTCGGACCTGATCCAGAACGTGCGCGGCCTCGGCTACATGGTGCCGAAACAATGATGATGGCGGTCCCGAAGGTCAACGTCACGCACTCGCTGCGTGGGCGCCTGCTATGGTTCCTGCTGGCGGCGATCACCATGGCTGCCGTGGCGCAGGCCATGATCGCCTACAGCTCGGCGCTGAACGACGCCGACCAGATCTTCGACTACCACATGCAGCAGATGGCCATGTCGCTGCGCTCCAATGCGCCGATGGCCGCCACCGGCAACACCGATCCCAACGATCCCGGCAACGACGAGATGGTGGTGCAGGTGTGGACGCCGGACGGCATCCAGGTATTCCGTTCCCTGTCGCGCGCCGAACTGCCGCAGCGCGCGGTGCTGGGCTTCTCCAACGTGCGCGCCAACGGCACCACCTACCGCGTGTTCTCGGCGCAGACCGCGACCCAGACCATCCAGATCGCCCAGGACCTGGCCGTGCGCAAGCGCATGGCGGGCACGCTGGCGCTGCGCACGGTGGGCCCGATCGCGCTGATGGCGCCGGTGCTGATGCTGGTCGTGTGGTGGGTGGTGTCCGGCTCGCTGGCGCCGGTGGCGCGCGTGCAGCGGCAGCTGGCGTCGCGCAAGGCCGACGACCTGTCCGAAGTGTCGGACGACGACCTGCCGGACGAAGTGCGGCCGCTGGTGCAGGAATTGAACCTGCTGTTCAAGCGCGTGCAGACCGCCTTCGAGGCGCAGCAGAACTTCGTGGCCGACGCTGCGCACGAATTGCGCACCCCGCTGGCCGCCCTCAAGCTGCAGATCCTCAGCCTGTCGCGCGCCGACTGCAGCGAAGCGCGCGACGTGGCGATCGGCCGCTTGTCGGCCGGTGTGGAACGGGCCTCGCGCCTGGTCGAACAATTGCTGGTGCTGGCCCGCACTGAGGCCGCCGATGCCAAGCTGGAACCGGTCAACCTGACGGAACTGGCCAAGCGCAGCGTGGGCGACATGGCCGGGGCGGCGCAGGCGCGCGAGATCGACCTCGGGCTGGAGCAGGCCGACGAAGCCACGGTGCAGGGGCAGGGCGATGCCTTGCTGATCCTGCTGCGCAACCTGGTGGACAATGCCGTCAAATACACGCCGGCGGGCGGCACGGTCGACGTTTCCGTGATCGGCCCGGACCCCGGCGCCGCCGCCGGCCCAAGACTGGTGGTGGAAGACAGCGGCCCCGGCATCCCGCCCGAGGAACGCGAGCGCGTGTTCCACCGCTTTTACCGCGTGCCGGGCAGCGAAGCCCAGGGCAGCGGGCTGGGGCTGGCCATCATCCGCGCCATCGCCGAACGCCATGGCGCAACGCTGTCGCTGGACGCCTCCGAGCGCCTTGGCGGCCTGAAAGTGACGGTGGAGTTTGCCCCGAGCTAGAATGTCGTTTTCGGACATTCGGAGCAGGGCATGCAGAAGATCGGTTTCTCGGGGACGCTGGACCCCATCACCAACGGCCATATGTGGGTCATTGGCGAAGCGCGTTCGATCGCGGAGGAAGTGGTGGTCTTCCTGTCCGAGAACTCCACCAAGGCCCCCAAGTTCACCGCTGAAGAACGGAAGGCCATCGTGCTGGCCAGTTGCGCGGAGCGGGGCTGGGGCAATGTCTCGGTGCAGATCGTCAAGAGCGAATACACGGCGCGCGTGGCTAAGCGCCATGGCGTCGACTACCTGATTCGCGGCATCCGCAGCACCGCCGATTTCGATTACGAAAACCTGATCCAGCAAACCAATGTGGAAGTGATCGGCGGCTCCAAGACGCTGTTCGTGATGCCGCCGCGCGACCTGGGCTCGGTGAGTTCCAGCTTCGTCAAGGCGCTGGAAGGCCCGGTGGGCTGGAACTGGACGATGAAGAAATTCGTTCCCGCGCCGGCCTACCAGGCCTGGATCCTGGCCTGGCTGCGCAAGGAATGGGACAGCCTGTGGCGCGAACGGCCGCATGCGGCCGACTGGTTCGAGCGCCTGACCGGCGAGCAGGCTTACGGCGGCGCTGATCGCCACTACCATAACCTCGACCACCTGGTGCACGGGCTGGCGGAGATCCGCGCCTGGGCCGCCAACACTGGCGCCGCGCCGGCCGAAGTGGCGCAGGTGAAGGCTGCCTTCTGGTTCCACGATGCCGTGTATGCCCACGGCGCCGGCGAAGTCTCGAACGAAGAAGCCAGCGCCCGCCTGTGGCTGGGCAGCGGGCTGGAACCGGATGCGGTGCGCGCCGAAGAGGTGGCAACGCTGATCCGCGCCACCGACCATTTCCAGGGCGGCGCCATCGTGCACCCGCTGAAGGACACCATGCTGTCGGTGGACCTGGCCATCCTCGGCCAGGAAGCCGAGGTGTACCAGGCTTACGCCCACGGCATCCGCGCCGAATACGGCCACGTGCCGGAGGAGCGTTACAACAGCCAGCGCTCCCAGATCCTGGCGCACCTGCGCGGCAAGGCGGAAGCGGGGACGCTGTTCGCCGACCCCTTCTTCACCGACCACTACACTGCCGCGGCGATTGCCAACATGAGCGCCGAACTGGCGCTAATTGGTGGCAGGTAAGGGACGCGCCAGTTCGCGCCAGAAGAGTTCCACTTCCTCCAGGGCGCTGGCCTTGGCGCACTTTTCGGAAACGGCGCTGAGGATGAATTCTTCCGCCGACATCTGCTCCATCGGCGCCCATTTGGCGATTGCGGAAATCACATCGCCAGCCAGGTGGATCGTCATAGCAGCCATAGCAAGCTCCTCCGAGTGGAAATTAATTCCACCATGCATCAATTGCGCAGAGGAGGTTTTGCGCTAGATCAAACCCAACGCACGCGCTACGCATGAGCCCGTGTCAACCTTGGGGTCAGGCTCTTTGGTTGACACGGGCTCTGCCCAT
>CBHWEO010000058.1:0-23337 GCA_966112955.1 uncultured Duganella sp.
ACTCTCCAAGCGAATCTCCCTTAAAAAAGATAGCCGGTATTTTTAACGAATTGCCAATTTGCGTCGAGCAGTTTATGCGGCGCGATGACGCCATGAAGTCGTGACGCACCGTGCAACCACGCACAGAAGCCACCACCTGCAAGGCGCAAATTAGACCAGCCTGGCTGAAAGGAAGCTTCATGAACGAGTTAGTCCCTGCCGACGTCGAGGCCGAAAGCACGGCCACGGTTGACGGCTTCACCTATACGGTCAAGGTAGTGAGCGACGGTGCGGGTTACCGCGCGCTCCTGTCCTGGCAGCGCTACGGCCTGCCGGGCGCGCCCGCCCGCATAGGCGAACAGGCCACTCCCGTGTTTTCCAACCCTCGGGCTGCCATGATCGAGGGCCATTCGCTGGCCGAAGAATACATCCTGGCCTGGCGCAGTTGATAGCCGGGCCCGCATGTCGTCCGGTTCCGACAGCAGCACTGGAAAATCACTCACGCGCCGGCCGTTGTCCACATCGATAATCGACTCGTGATACACCGCATTCAGTGCAGCCATCATGAGCGGACAACTGCAAAGCAGCGCGCAACGGCGACTCCCGCTACCGGGCGGTGCGCCATGCATTCCCACTTCGGAGGACTGATCATGGATACCCCGTACGCGATCGTGGTCCATGGCGGCGCCGGTGCCGGGCCGGAACTGCAGGACGGTTGCCGCAGCGCCGCCGCGGCGGCATCATCCATCCTGCAAGGGCGCGGCAACGCGCTCGACGCCGCTGTACGCGCCGTCAGTTGCCTGGAAGACGACGGCCGTTTCAACGCCGGCAGCGGCTCCGCCTTGCGGCTGGACGGCCACACCGTCGAGATGGATGCCGCCGTGATGGACTGCGGCGGCCGGCTCGGCGCCGTGGCGGCGCTGCGCCTGGTGCGCAACCCGGTCCAGGTAGCGCGCGCCGTGTGCGACACGCCGCACCACCTGCTGTGCGGCGAAGGCGCCCTGCGCTTCGCGCGCGGCCTGGGGCACCCGCTGCGCGTGGCGATCAGCGAGCGCGTCCGCGCCCGGCACCGCGAAATCGTCGCCCGGCTGCAAAGCCCCGGCCAGGAACTGCCGGGCGTCGACAACACCCTGTTCGCGCGCTTCTGGAATTTCCCGGACTATTGCGACACGGTGGGCGCCGTGGTACGCGATGCCGACGGCCATTTCGCCGTGGCCGCGTCGACCGGCGGCAGCGCCCCCGCGCTGCTGGGACGGGTGGGCGACACGCCTCTGGTCGGCTGCGGCTTCTACGCCGGGCCGCTGGGCGCGGTGGCGGCAACCGGCATCGGCGAGCACATCATGCGCCAACTGCTGGCGCATACCGTGTATGGCTGGCTGGCCAGCGGCATGCCGCTGGCGGCCGCCCTGCGGCGCGGCGTGGCGCTGTTCCCGCAGGAAGTCGACATCGGGCTGATTGCCGTCACCCGCAAGGAAGCCGGCAGCGACAGCAACCGCCCGATGCCCGCCTGGCGGTTAAGCGCAGCCGGCTAGAGGCGGTTGCAAAATGCAGTCCGCATCCTACAACCGCACCGTCCCGGGGCCGATGCCGCCGGGCCGGGAACGCCCTTACCATGTCCGGAACAGACAAGGGGAGACCACCATGAGCACGACACCTTCCGAACACCTGGCCGACTGGCTGCGCGACGCCCATGCCATGGAGCAGCAGGCCGAAGCCATGCTGGAAGCCCAGGCCAGGCGCCTCGAACATTACCCGGAACTGCGCCAGCGCTACCTCCAGCACCTCGAGGACACGCGCTGGCAGCGCAGCCAGCTGGAAAGCTGCCTGGCACGCATGGGGCGGTCGCCATCGGTGGCAAAGGACCTGACCGGCAAGCTGATGGCCTTCGGCGAAAGCATGGTGGCCATGCTGGCCAGCGACGAAGTCGTGAAAGGCGCGATGGGCGGCTATATCTTCGAGCAGATGGAGATCGCCAGCTACACCGTGCTGATGGCTGCCGCCGACGCCGCCGGCGACCAGCAAACCATGGCCGTATGCGAACAGATCATGGCCCAGGAACGCGCGATGGCAGAGTGGATGTTGCAACATTTACCTTCCGTCACGTCGCACTTCCTCATGCGCTCCGCCGCAACGGACGTGGAAGCCAAGACTTGATATGGCCGGGGGCAGCGTGCTAGAGTGCAATAACTCCTCTGCGGCATGCCCCCAACCCGCGCGCCGTAGTCCAGCATTCCGCTGCACCCTGCTCTTGTGCGCCCGCTTTGGTGAACCAGCATGCGCACGTCTACTCATCCACCCCATTCGCGCTTTGGCGAACAGGTTGTCCTGAACGCCCATTGCATCGATTTCGTCTACGGCGGCGTGTACGCCTGGGCCTACCTGGCCATGGCCGGCGTCGCCGAACCGGACATCCTCGTCATCCTGCGTACCCCGTACGACAGTTGGGGAAGCGCCACACCCAGCATTGCCGCCGTCGCCCAGCGGGCCATGCATGCAATGGGCATGCACCGTCCAGTCGAAGCCTATACAATGGCCATGACCGACTGACAACATTTCCGACGGAAGGATCCCGCAACTTGGCTCGCACCAGGCAACGCCCCACCCTGCGCCGCATGCTGTTCGCACTGGTGCTCGCATGCACCGTGCCCGCCACCCTTGGCTTCGGCCTGCTGATCCAGCATTTCTATACGCGCGAACGGGCCCAGGTCGAACGCGACTCCCTGTTCGTGGCGCGCTCGATGATCCAGGCGGTGGACCGCGACCTCGACCTCGGCATCATCGCGGCGCGCGCGCTGGCCATGTCGGCCGAACTCGACCAGGGCGACCTGGCCGGCTTCCACCGCAAGGCCATGAGCATCGTCAATGCCGGCTTTCCGGGCTCGAACATCGTGCTCAGCACGCGCGATTCGGTCCAGCTGCTGAACACCCTGCGCCCGTTCGGCGCACCGCTGCCCGATGCCGGCGCCCAGGCCCGCATCCAGCGCGTGTTCGATACCGGCCAGGTCGTGGTGTCGGACGTGTTCATCGGCGGCGTGACCGGCAAGCCGCTGGTGGCGGTGCACGTGCCCGTCATCCGCGACGGCCGGGTCGTCTACTGCCTGTCGATCGGCTACCAGCCGGCCTACCTCGGGCGCATCCTGACGTCGGAAACCCTGCCCAGGGACCGCGTCCTTGCGCTGCTGGACCGCCAGGGCATCATCATCGCCCGCACCCACGAGCCGGAGCGCTTCGTCGGCAAGCCCGGCACGCCGGCCCTGCTCAAGCGCCTGGCCGAAAGCAAGGAAGCGGTGTTCGAATCCATCACGCTGGAAGGCATTCCCGTCTACACCATCTTCACCCATTCGCCGCGCACCGGCTGGGCGGTGGCGGTCGGCGTGCCGCGCGCCACCATCCTGCAGGAGCTGCTGGCATCGGTCACCTGGCTGACCTGGATCGTGCTGGCCCTGCTGCTGGCCGGCTTCGGCCTGGCCTGGTTCATCAGCGGCAAGATCCGCCAGCTGGAAGGCCTGATCCATGAACGCACCGACCAGCTGGAACGCGCCAACGTGCGTGTCAACACCGTGGTCGACAGCGTGGGCGAAGGCATCATTACCATCAATGAAGAAGGCCGCATCGAAACCTTCAACCGCGCCGCCAGCCAGATCTTCGGCTACGATGCGTCGGAAGTGATCGGTGAAAGCGTCCGCAAGCTGATGCCCGAACCGATGCGCGCCGCCCACCAGGAGGGCATGCAGCGCTTCCTGGCCGGCGGCGAGCCGCACGTGATCGGTCGGACCGGGGTGGAATTGCCCGCCTTGCGCAAGGACGGCAGCGAATTCACGGTGGAGCTGACCATCAGCGCCATCCTCGACGACGGGCATTACCGTTTCGTCGGCGTGCTGCGCGACGTGACCGAGTTGAAGAAATCGCAGGAGGCGCTGCGCGAAGCCGTCAAGGAAGCGCAGGCGGCCAACGCGGCGAAGAGTTCCTTCCTCGCCAATATGAGCCACGAGCTGCGCACGCCGATGAACGCGGTGCTCGGCATGGCGCACCTGATGAGCACCACCCCGCTCTCGCTGGAGCAGCGGCGCTACTTGACCATGCTGCGCACCTCCGGCCAGTCGCTGCTGGCACTGCTGAACGACATCCTCGACTTTTCCAAGATTGAAGCGGGCAAGGTCCAGCTCTCGTCCACCCGTTTCGAGCTGGACACCGTGCTGCACGCCGTCTCGACCATCATGAGCGTGAACGCCGGCGAGAAGGAATTGGAGCTGGCGATCGGCGTCGAGCCGGACGTGCCACGCCTGCTGGTCGGCGACCCGCTGCGCCTGCAGCAGGTGCTGGTCAACCTGACCAGCAATGCCATCAAGTTCACCGCCAGGGGCGAAGTCAGCCTGCAGGTCGAATGCGCGCACTGCGACGAACAGCGTACGGAGCTGCGCTTCATCGTGCGCGACACCGGCATCGGCATTTCGGCCCAACAGCAAGCCAACCTGTTCGCCCCGTTCTCCCAGGCCGACGAATCGGTGACGCGCAAGTTCGGCGGCACCGGACTGGGGCTGGTGATCTGCCAGCGCCTGGTCGAGCTGCAGGGCGGCACCATCGCGCTCGACAGTGAAACGGGGCGCGGCAGCATTTTCACTGTTACCCTGCCCTTCGGCAGCGTGCCGGCCGGCCAGCAGCCGGCGGCCGGCAAGGGCGCCCGCCCCTTGCGCGTGCTGGTGCTGGACGACCACTTCACCAGCCGCGTCTACCTGTCCAAGACGCTGCAAGCCTGGGGCTGGAGCGTCGACGTCGCCTCGTCCGGCGCCGAAGCGCAAAGGATGATCGAGCTGGCCCGGCAGCGCGCCCTGCCCTACGACGTGATACTTGCCGACTGGAGCATGCCTGCGGAAGACCAGCACTATATCCAGGCGCTGCGCCGTGCACAGGGCGCCGGCGCTCCGGTGATCCTGATGGTGAGCGCCTATGAACGCAGCAAGATGCTGGAGGAAGATCCCGGCGAGGCCGCGCTGGTCACCAAGCCGGTGACCGCGTCCACGCTGTTCGAAACGGTGCATGAAGTGCTGGACAAGGATTGCGTGCACCCGGTGCCGGACGACACGCCGCCCGGCCAACGCCTCAGCGGCCGCCTGCTGCTGGCGGAAGACAACGTCATGAACCAGCTGGTCGCCGTCGGCATCCTGGAACGCGCCGGTGCAACCATCGATGTCGCCAACAATGGCGAAGAGGCGGTGGCCAGGCTGCGCGCCGCGCCCGACGCGTACCGCCTGGTCCTGATGGACGTGCAGATGCCGGTGATGGACGGCTACACGGCGACCCGCATCATCCGCCAGGAACTGGGCCTGGACCTGCCGATCGTGGCGATGACGGCCGGCGTGATGGAATCCGAGCGCGCGGACTGCCTGGCGGCCGGGATGAACGACTTCATTCCCAAGCCGCTGGACATCGACGAGATGCTGCAAACCTTGGAACGCTACCTCGCGGACTGAGGACTAGACGCGCAGCAGTCCACGGAAGCCGCGCGCTGCGTAATACGATTCGGCGCCGTTGTGGTAGACGAAGACGCGGCCATAGCGGCGGTCGCAGAACAGGGCGCCGCCCAGGCGCCGAACCTCGTCCGGGGTCTGGATCCAGCTGGACGTCTTCAGGTCGAACTCGCCCAGCGTCTGCAGGTGGCCGTACTCTTCTTCCGTCAGCAGGCGCACGCCCATGGCCGCCGCCATTTCCAGCGCGCTGCCGGCGGGCTTGTTGGCCTTGCGCGCATCCAGCGCCGCCTTGTCGTAACACAGGCTGCGGCGCCCGGCCGGGCTTTCCGGCGCGCAGTCGCAAAACACCACCTCGCCCGTCGCCGGATCGACCCCGACCACGTCAGGCTCGCCGCCGCTGCGCTCCATCCCGGCCAGCACGGCCAGCTTGCCGGCATCCAGGCGCGCGCGCACCGTCTCCCAGGCCACGCCCTGGTGCCGCCGCATGTTCTTGCCGAACCGCTCCTCAAGGATTCCAATCACGTGGACCTCCGTTCACTGTGCGCCTGGATGCGTCGGGCCAGGCATCAGCGCGTGCGGGTGGCGCCACCCCGGCATGGCGCTGATGCGCTCCTTCCAGGCCGCGATATGCGGGAATTCGGACATGTCCATGCCGGTTTCCTCCGGCATGTAGACATAGCCGGCCAGCGACAAGTCGGCAATGGTCAGGCGGCCGCCGACCAGGAACGGCGTGCCGGCCAGGTGCCTGTCCACGATGCGGTAGGCGGTCGTGGCGCGTTCGCGCAGGAACTGGGTGACCGGCGTTTCGCCGCTCTTCTGCAGGCCGACCATGAAACGCAGCGTGGCGTAATAGCTGGTGAACTTGTGGTTGTCGAACAGGATCCAGCGCCAGATATCGCGCTTCTCCTCGTCGTTGTGCGCACCGAACTTGCCGGTGACGCCGGCCAGGTAATCAAGGATCACGCCGGACTGGCTGATCTTCAGTCCCGCATGCTCGAGCACCGGGATTTCACCCATTTCATTGAGGCTGCCGCGCCATGCTTCGCTGCGCGTTTCACCGCCGAAGTAATCGACGACGACGGGTTCCCAGTCCGCCCCGGCCAGCGCCAGGAACAGGGCAGCCTTGTACGAATTTCCGGAAGCGGCGAAGCAATGCAGTTTGAATTCGGGCATCTTGGTCCTCTTGGCTCAGACAATGGTGCCGCCCATTGTAGCGTCACAGGGCCAATTCCGCAGAGAGCCTGAATGTGCGCTCGCCACTGCCCGTCACTTCACGCACGGTATCGTGCAGGCCATCCTGGAATGCCTGTGTGCTGCGCACGCCCGGCCGCAGGGCATTGCCTGCCGTGGCGCGCAAGGCCAGGCCAGGCCGCGGCGACCAGGCGGCATAGACATCCAGGCGCCGCTCGGCACTGCGTCCGCTCCATTGCGATGCGGACGTATGCACCCACCTGCCCTTCTGCAGGTTCCAGTTGAAGCCCGCCGTCGCGCCGCTGCCGAAACGGACATCCAGCCCCGCGTTCACCGTCAGCGGCACCTGCTCGCCGAGGCGGTTGCCGGGCGCCGGCACGGAATCCACATGCGACCAGTTGCGCGACAGCCCCAGGCGGGCCATGGTGCCCGGCCGCAGCGCCAGCCGGCTGTCCAGCTCCAGGCCCTGGACGGTGGCGCCACCGATATTGCTGGGCGTCGCCACCCACTTCCCCTTGTCTTCGAACAGCACGGACTGGATCACGTCGCCGATGCGCCGGTGGTAAGCAGCAATGCTGGCCATGCTCTCCTTGCCGAAATAGCGCTCGTATGCGGCATCGACGCCCCACGCCAGCTCGGGCCGCAACGCCGGGTTTCCCTGCACGTCGGGGTTCGCGGGGCTATTGGCATTGTTGATGGTGTAGCGGCGCGGCACCAGGTCGCGCGTATTGGGCGCCTTGTAGCTGCGCGCCAGGCCAAGCCGCAACTGGTCGCGCGAACCGGGCAGGCGCCACAACAGGTGGGCTACCGGGCTCCAGACGCCGGAGCGGCTGCTGATGCCGGCCAGGCCGCGTCCGTCCGTGAGCGTACGCAAACCTTCCCAGCGCAGCCCAAGGTAGGCATCCAGGCCGGGTGCCGCGGACCATTCGTCCTGCAAGTACACGGCCATGCGCCGCACGCGCGCCGTGTAGCGCTGGTCAAGTTCGCCGAGCGGATCGCCCGCCGCGCTGGCGTCTTCCTGCCGCCGCCATTCCGCTCGGCGCGCCACCGAGCCATCCCATCCCGCCGCCAGCGCATGTCCGCCGCTGCCGGAGAAGCGCAGTTTCCCGCTGCTGCTGGCACCGTCGTCTGCTGCGCTGGACATGACGTGGCGCAGCCAGCGCGCCTGGCCGGCGGCGCTGCTGCCGGTGAAAACGTAGTCGCCATTACGCTTGTTGTGGGCCAGGCCGGCCTTCCAGTCGACGCGGGCGCTTTCGCCGGCCTGGTGGCTGGCTTCGACGTCGCTGCGCGCCACGTCCGTGCGGGCAGCGGCGCTGTAGGCGCTGACCGGAAAGTCGCTCGGTTCGCCCCACAACACCGTTTCCCGGGCGGTTCCCCGGTTGCGGCTGCGGACGTGGTCCAGCAATCCCTGCCAGGACAGCTTTGACCCGCCATCGAACTTCCAGTTCATGCGCGGCGCCAGGCCGATGCGCTCGGCGGACGAAAAATTGTCTTCGGCCGTGCGGCGCTCCCCCGATGCCGTGCGCTCCCAAACGCTATCCGCCAGCGCGGCCTTGCTGCGCCCTGCCTGCATGGTCACATTGCCGGAATAGTCGTCGCCAGGGCGCGACAGGTCGAAGGACGCCTCCGGGCTCCACCCGTCCCCCGCCTGTTTGCCGGCCAGCGTGGCCAGCGACCTGGCGCGGCCCGCGCTCCGGCGCAGGACGATATTGATGCTGCCGGCAATGCCCTGGGTGCTGCTGTCGGCACTGGCGCTGCGCAGGATCTCGATGCGCTCGATGAGCTCCGGCGCCAGGCTGTCCGGCGAAAATCCCGGCGGCGCGGGTTCGCCATTCAGCAGGAATTGGGTCCGGCCGCCGCCCAGTCCCCGCAACTGCACCTGTCCGCCGCTCACCGTGACGCCGGGCTGGCGGCGCAAGGCGTCGGCCACGGAAGCGTCGCCGAAACGCAGGAGTTCATCGCGCGATACGACGACACGGCCGGCATTGTCGTCGCGGCGTTGTTGCAGGGGTGTGGCGGCCTTCACTTCGACGCGCACCATATCGTTTTCGGCGCGGGAGCAAAGCGGGACCAGGAAAAGGCAAAGCAGGATTCGCATCTTGATAACGGGTTGTTAATGAACGATGCGCATTGTTGGCGAGGCGCGCCGGAATGCCACATGAATTGTGACGAACGCCCTTCAGGCAGGGATGAATGCCCAGGACCGGCTGCTATACTGCCGCGCCATGGATCGACTACTTTCAATGCCGCCCTGGCTGCGTGCCTTGCTGGCCAACTTCACCTTGTGGACGCTGGTCTGCGCGGTGGCCGGGCTTACCACTTACGGCGACCGCGTCGAAAGCGGCGATACGCGCAGCTACTGGCAGATGACGGCCGGCTGGTGGCTGGGCTATTCGGTGATGATGGTGCAAAGCTACCTGCTGTACATGGCCTATCGCCGCCACCCCGAATGGCTGGCCAGCCTGCGGCGCATCGCCGTCGGCTACCTCGCCTATCTTGCCGTTGGCTGGCCGACTGCCATGCTGGGACTGGCTTTCCGGCGCTGCGTCAAGTTCGACATCGCGCCGACGCTGGGCAACGCCTGGCACTACGTGGTGACGATGGACAAGCTCGAATGGTTCGTCGAGCATGTGCTGCTGACCATGGCGTTCGGCGCCGTGGTGGCGGTCTCGCTCTGGCACCAGCAACGCCGGCAACAACAGCAGCTTGCCGACGCCATGCTGTCGCTGGAGCGCCAGCGCCTCGCGGCCTTACGCGGCCAGCTCGAACCGCACTTCATTTTCAACGCCCTGAGCGCCATCGGCGCCATGGTGCGCATGGACGACAAGGCGCTGGCACTGGACGGCCTGTCCCGCCTGGGCGACCTGCTCGACTACGCCCTGGCCAGCAGCGAGCGCGATTGGGTCGAAGCCGGCAAGGAGCTGCAGTTCGTCCTCAACTACCTGGACTTGCAGCGCCTGCGCTTTGGCGACCGCCTGCAGGTACGCATCGAGGGCGCCCACGTGCTGGAAGATGGCATCGATTGCCCGCCCATGCTGCTGCAGCCGCTGGTCGAAAATGCCTTGCGCCACGACCTTGAATGCCACGAGGAAGCCAGCGATATCGAAATGTCGTTCGCGCGGGAAGGCGACCGGCTGAAGGTGCTGGTTTCCAATCCCGTTCGGCCCCACGCCGCGCCCGCCGCTGGCCTGGGAATTGGGTTGCGCGGCATCCGGGCACGCCTGCAACTGGCTTACGGCGGCGCGGCCTCCCTGGCGACGGCACGTACCGGCGGCCGCTTCGTGGCAGAACTGTCGCTCCCCTGGATGGCGCAGCCATGAAGGTACTGATCGTCGACGATGAAGCCCACGCCCGCACCAACCTCCGGTTTGCCGTACAGGCCTTGCCGGGATGGGAAGTCGCGGGCGAATGCGCCAGCGCATCGGCCGCGCGCGCCTTCCTGGCCAGCGGCAGCGCCGACATCATCCTGCTCGACGTGCAGATGCCCGCCGAGACCGGCCTGGAATTCGCGCTGGAGCTGAGCCGCAACGAGGCGCCGCCGCTGATCGTGTTCGTGACCGCCCACCGCGGCCATGCGCTCGAAGCATTTGACGTGCACGCGCTCGACTACATCGTCAAACCCGTCAACGAAAGCCGCCTGCAGCAAGCGCTCGAACGCGCCAGCAAGCTGCTGGACCAGCGCGCCGCGTACACGCAGGCCTTGCGCGGTTTCGTCGCGCCGCCTGCCGGCTACTGGACCGAGGTGGCCGTGCGTTCGGTGGGCAGGATCGACCGCGTCAGCCTGTCGGACGTGCTATGGATCGAATCGGCGGGCAATTACGTGGAACTGCACCTGCCGCAGCGGACCTTCCTGCACCGGAGTACCCTGGCCGAGCTGGAGCGCTACCTCGATCCCGCGCGGTTCCTGCGCATCCACCGCCGCATCCTGGTGCCACACAGCCAGCTGTCATCCCTTCGCCAGCTCCAGGAAGGCAGCCATGAATTGACGCTGGCCTGTGGCGCCCGGCTGCCGGTCAGCGAGCGCTACGCCGCATTGGTAAAGGCCCGCCTCGCCCGGGAACCCCGCTAATTGCCGCGTGCCTTGCGATCCCTGCGGAACAGCCATGGTTCAAGCGGCATCGGGTCGGACCACAAGCCGGTGCGCGACAGGCGCGCCACGGCTTCGACAGCCGGCAGGGATGCATCGTGGTGGTATTGGCGGTAGACCCAGGCCATGCCCCGGCTCACCTGCGCCACGTTGACATTGACGTCGCCGCAATGCACGACCGCCACCGTGCGCCCATACCTGTCCTTGTTGGACGATTTGATGGTCGCATCGCGTCCATAGCAAAGCTCGGACAGCGATTGCTTGGAACGGGCGCCGAACGGCTGCTGCTTTTCCGGCGCGTCGATGTTCGCAAGGCGGACCTTTACCGGACGGCCCTTGTTCAATACTGTCAGGGTATCGCCATCGGAAACGCCGATGACGGTGGCTGCGGGGGCTTGCGCGCAGGAGAGCGCGAGGATCAATACGAGTCTTTTCATCACGCGCGGCAGTATATCAAAGCTGCTCCAAATAGCGCTGCGCGTCCAGTGCGGCCATGCAGCCGGTACCGGCGCTGGTGATGGCCTGTCGGTAGACATGGTCCTGCACGTCGCCCGCCGCGAACACGCCATCGACCGACGCCAGCGTCGCCATGCCGTCGCTGCCGGTCCTGGTCTTGATGTAGCCGTCGCGCATGGCCAGCTGGCCTTCGAAGATGGCGGTGTTCGGCTTGTGCCCGATGGCGATGAAGACGCCGTGCACCGCCACCTCTTCCCGTTCGCCACCGCGATGGCCTAGCACCGCACCGGTCACGCCACTGTCGTCGCCACGCACCTCTTCCAGGGTCGCGTTGAGCTTCAGGACAACCCTGCCCTCGGCGACTTTCGACATCAGGCGGTCGACCAGGATCGGTTCGGCGCGGAAGCGGTCGCGCCGGTGCACCAGGGTCACCCTGGCGGCAATATTGGAGAGGTAAAGTGCCTCTTCCACCGCGGTATTGCCGCCGCCGACCACCAGCACCTCGCGCCCACGGTAAAAGAAGCCGTCGCAGGTGGCGCAGGCCGACACGCCGCGTCCCATGAAGGCCTGCTCCGACGGCAGCCCGAGATACTGGGCCGAAGCGCCGGTCGCGATGATCAATGCATCGCAGGTATAGGTGCCGGCATCGCCGATCAGGCGGATCGGACGCTCATGCAGGTGGGCGGTGTGGATATGGTCGACAACGAAGCGGGTGCCGAAGCGTTCGGCGTGTTCGCGGAAGCGCTGCATCAGATCCGGTCCCTGCACGCCCATCGGGTCGGCCGGCCAGTTCTCGACGTCGGTGGTGGTCATCAACTGCCCGCCCTGCTCCAGCCCCGTGACCAGTGTCGGCTGCAAATTGGCGCGGGCGGCGTAAACGGCGGCGGTGTAACCGGCAGGGCCGGAACCGAGAATCAGCAGGCGTGAATGTTGTGGCATGTGGCATCCCTCAAATAGTCGCAACATCGCGTGAATACCAGCAGGCCACGGAAAGGTTCATCCTGCTATCATCAACCTTATTTTTTTGCCCGGAACGACCTTGAATACGATTCGATCGCGCCTGCTTGGCGGCCTCACTGCAATTTCGTTCGCTTGCCAGGCATTGGCAGGCACTTTCATCAAGCCGGACGACGCCAGGCTGCAGTATGTGGGGCGCGTCGATCATGCGCACCCCTCCGGCCCGCTGCTGTCATGGCCTGGCACCAGCATCGAAGGCAACTTCACGGGCAGCAGCCTGGCTGTCAGGCTCGACGACCAGAAGGGCCAGAACTACTTCAACGTCTTCATCGATGGCGACCTGGCGCACCCGGTCGTGCTGCAGGCGGCGCAGGGCAGCAAGACTTACCAGGTGGTTTCCGGCCTGAAGCCCGGGCCGCATCGCTTCCTGTTGACCAAACGGACCGAAGGCGAGGAAGGCGCGACCGCCTTCCAGGGCCTGGCGCTGGACGATGGCGGCGACCTGCTGCCGCCACCGCCCCGCAAGCGTCGCCATATCGAGTTCTTCGGCGATTCCATCACCAGCGGCATGGGCGATGAAGCGCCTGACAACGGCCGTGACGACCTGGCCAGTGAGAAGAACAACTTCCTGTCCTACGCCTCGGTCACCGCACGCAAGCTCGATGCGGAAGCCCACATCATTTCGCAAAGCGGCATCGGCATCATGATCAGCTGGTTCCCCTTCACCATGCCGGAGTTCTATGGCCAGTTGAACGCGGCCGGCAAGAACGACAGCAAATGGGACTTCAGCCGCTGGACGCCGGACGTGGTGGTGATCAACCTGATGCAGAACGACAGCTGGCTGATCGACCGCGAAAAACGCCTGCAGCCCGCCCCCGACGACGCGCAGCGCGTGCAAGCCTACAAGCAGTTCGTGCAGCGCATCCGCGCGCTGTACCCAAAGGCCTACATCGTGTGCGCCCTGGGCAGCATGGATGCGACCCGCAAGGGCTCGAAATGGCCCGGCTACGTGCGCAGCGCCGTGGAACAGATCCAGCGCGAACAGGATGACAGGCGCATCGACACCATCTTCTTCGCGTTCACCGGCTTCCACGGCCACCCGCGCGTGGCGCAGCACCAGGCCAATGCGGAGCAGCTGGCGGACTTCATCCGGAAGAAGGCCGGCTGGTAGTAGCGCCCGCTCAGCGTGCGCGCCCTTCCCTGGATTCGGCAGCATCCGCCAGCGCCTGCCGCACGAGCGCCTGCGCCGCCCAACTGCTGACGGCCAGCGCCTGCCCCGCTTCGACACCCGCCACGTCGCGCAACGCGAGTACGGCCTCGGTCCCCATGGTCAATGCCAGCGCAGCCGTAAGCCGCTTGCGCGCGGCTGGCGGCAAGTGCTCTTTCAGCGCATCGACGATGGGCAGGATGCTTTGCATGCGGCGCGCCGGACGCGGCGGCCGGGCGGCCGGCTTGTTGTCCAGCCAGGCGGCCATGAAGGACCGCTCGACCACATGCAATCCCACCTCATCCTTTAACAGTTGCTCATTGAGCGCATGCGCCGCCCGGCCAATCGCCTGCAACGGGTCGTCGCCCGGACGGTACAGGTTCTGCAACGGCTGCAATGCGCGCTCGAACATGGCGTCGCTGATGAGCGACTCGACCGACGAATAATACCGATAGGCGGTGGCGCGCGAAACCATCGCCTGCGCGGCCACCTCGGCAAAGGTAGGCGTGTGGCCGCCCTCGCACAATGCGATGGCCGCATCCAGCAAGGCTTGCCGGGTGCGCCGCTTCTGGTTGCTGCGGCCGTCACCATCGGCCTGGTGGCGTGCAGCCTCACTTGACGAAATGGAATTCATGTCAAATAATGAGACACGTGTCTCGTAATTGTTCTCATGTCTTATTTTAACCTGAATGAAAGGTAGAATCCATGGATCCGATTTCAAAAGAGCAGTTCGACCGCATGATCGACCGGCATTTCCGCTTCGAGGTGGAAGACGACGTCAATGGCGTACTCAGTACGATGGCGGAAGACGTCGAGCATGACGTCGTGGGTTCCCCGCTGGGCCCATTGCACGGCCAGCAGGCGGCGCGCGGCTTTTATGGCGCCCTGTTTGCCGACCTGTCCGGCGAAAAGGTCACCACCCTGCGCCGCTATTACGGCGCGGATTTCGTCGTCGATGAAAGCCTGTGGGAAGGCACCGCTCCCGGCACGCCGTTCGGCATCCCGGGCCACGGCCGCCGGCTGGCGTTCCGCCTGCTGCACGTGTTCGACATGGCGCCCGATGGCAAGATCAAGCGCGAAAACGTGTGGCTGGACATGGCCTCCATCCTGCAGCAGCTGCAGGCTCCAATGGTGGAGGCGGTGGCCGACAGATAGCTTCCATATGACGGCGGGAGATACGCAGGAGCCCGCAGTCCGGGGCTCGCTGCAGCGCTGGCTGTGGCATACTCTGTCCCTGGCAGATCAACGACAGTTTATGAATAGCGTACCGACTGAGAACCACCGGACCAGGGTTGCCGCCGAACGGCGCGAACGGACGCGCGCGCGCCTGCTCCAGGGCGCGCTGCAGGTATTTTCCGAAAAGGGGCCCGGTGCCGCGGTGATTGACGATGTCATTGCGCTGGCCGGCATGTCGCGCGGCTCTTTCTACAACTATTTCCGCACCAACGAAGAATTGCTGCAGGCGGTTTCGGCGGAAATCGGCAACGAGCTGCTGCGCATTATCGACCCCGTGGTGCAACAGCGTGACGGCTCGGTGGCCCGCCTGGCTTGCGGCACCAGGCTGTTGCTGCATACCGCTCGCCAATATCCCTTGCTGGGCACCTTCCTGGCGCGCCTGGCGTGGCCGGCCGCGGCTCCCCACCTGCAGGGCATCCAGTTCCTGGGACGCGACCTGCAGGCAGGGATCGAACAGGGCCAATTCGATTGCGATATACGCATCGGCATCGACCTCGTCATGGGGACCATGTTCAGCGCAGCGAGTTCGCTGGCATACCAACCGCTTCCGGACGACTACCCGGAAGCGATGGTGATGGCCTTGCTGAAAGGCCTTGGCGTCAAGGCGCCTGCCGCCGCGAAGGCTGTCGCCGCGCCACTCCCCGACATTACGCTCGAAGAAAATTCGATACTCCTGGGAGCCCTGGTCAGAAGAACTTGATCAGGCGCGCCTGGAAGAAATCGCCGTGCTTGGCATAACGGGAAGATACCGTCCGCATATACTGCACTGTGAACGGGATATCCAGGCCAGGCACCAGCGTGGTGAAGAATACCCCTGCATTGCTTGAGCGGAAACGGGTCGCCCCCCATGTGTTCTTGCTGTCATCCTGGTACTGCTGCACATGGATTGCATGCACGCCCAGGACGCCGACGGCAGTCTTGCAGGCAGCGGCAAGTTCCACCCCGGCCCAGTTGCCGCTGCGCAGGTCGTTGTCGTTGTTGCGCGTGTTCAGGCCAAGGGTGAACTTCGCCGCCAGGCCGAATGCCGGGGTTGGCAGATAGGCGGCCTGGATGGCTGGACGGAAAGTATAGAAGTTGCCGGTGCCAATATCCGGCCCCGGACTGGAACTGTACTTGCCGGTGGGGAGAACCAGCGAGCCGCCACCCACGATGCGAAGTTTGCTGTCCGCATACAGCCAGCCTCCCTGCAGCTCCGCATCGCCGAATCCTTTGACGCTGCCGGTATCGGCCGCCGCCAGCGCCGATACGCCAGCCTGGTACTGGCTGGAAAACTGTGCAGCAACCGCCGACTGCGTCGCGGCCGGCACCGCGGGGTTCCACTGCAAGCTCGGCGTTGCCACGCTGGCGCGGACGGTCTGCTGCTTGTGGCCGTAGGGGATATTGATGCCGAAGGCCAGCCGCCCGCCACCGTATTGATCGGACGTCACATAGCCGACCCCAATATTGACCAGGTCGAGCGGACCGGTCGCATCGAGCGTCGCCTGATTTTCGGGATAAGCCGGATACAGGGCGGCGGGAACAGGCGCCGGCAACGGCACGCTGCCTGCCGGGACGGCGCGCGTGATATTGCGCCCATCGCCTCCGCTCACCTTGTCGATGCGCACTGCGGTCGCCGCCGCGCCAAACGCCCATCCTGCCTGGTTGGGAGGTGCGAAGATTTCGCCACCCAGGGTACCTGTCAGGTTATATCGGATTTCAAAGCCTTCCGCTGCCTGTGCCGGCCCGTTGGCCAGCATCATCGCACCGGCCAGCACCGCTGCGGTCTTTGCCTGCTTCATTGTGTCTCCTTGGTGTTGTGTCAATCAGGTGGGTAAACAGGTCTCGAGCTTCAGGTCATGCAGGGGCATCGCCTGCAGCATGCCCAACGCGCGCACAACGATGGCTGTGGCCTCCGCCGCCGGGCCGTCGTGCAGGATGGTGCGGTCTGGCCGCACAACCGCAATCCAGCCGACGGGCGCCGCCCCTGGAACCAATATCTCCGTCATCTCCTCCCAGGTGTCGCTCCCGGTGTGCTGGCTGCCGCGCGGATGCAGCTGGACGACACGGCCGCCGACGCGCTGCCATTCCGCCTGCCAGCGCACATCGAGGTGGCGCGCCGGATCGCAGCCGAAGGCAAGCAAGGTCAGCTCCTGGCCGAACATGGCGTCGCTTGGCTGGACCGGCGCGTTGGGTCCCTGGCGTACCAGCCCTTGCGGCAGCAAGCCGCCCCGCACCAGGCGCGAGCCGGACTTGCCGCGCACGAAAAGCCCGCGCTTGAAGCGGTTGATCGGCTTGATCTTCAAGTCCTCGAACAGGGGCCGGGTTGGCGGGAACGCCCGCAACAGGCTGACAAGTCCGTGCACCGCCGTCGCCACCAGGCGGTTGCGCGGCATGACCAGCTTGCCCATCAGCAGCGCCAGGTTGATGATCGAACGTGCATGCGGCCGGCGCTCGCGGTCATAGCTGTCGAGAATGTTGGCCGAGGCGCGATCCTTGCACACCCACGCCAGTTTCCACGCAAGATTGGCCACGTCGCGCAGGCCGGCAACCAGGCCCTGGCCGACGAAAGGCGGCGTGATGTGCGCGGCATCACCGACGAGGAACACATTCCCCTTCGAAAAATGGTTCACGATGCGCGCATGGAAACGGTAGACCGCCGTGCGTTCAATGGCAATGTGTTCAGGCTTGCACCACGGCGCCAGCAATTCCTTCAATTTTTCCGGCGACTCCATCTGCTCCCGCGTCTCGCCCGGCCGAAGCATGAACTCCCAACGCTGCCGGTTCCCGGGAGCGACCATATGCGGGGTCGGCCGGCGCGGGTCGCACAGGAATTCGACATGGTCGATCGGATTCGGGACGTCCTGCGCATCCACCACCAGCCAATCCTGGGTAAAAGTCTTGCCCTCGAACTCCATGCCCAAGTGGCGGCGGACGAAGGAATTGGCGCCGTCCGCGCCGACCAGGAATCGGGCCTGCACGATTTCGCGCCGGCCATCGCCATGGCGGACTTCCGCGGTGACGCCATGCCGGCCGTCGCTGAATCCAAGCAGTTCAGCCTCCAGCGTGACCTGCACCTTGGGATAGGCGGCCAGGCGCTCGCGCAAGACCTTCTCCAGTTCCGGCTGGTAAAAGGTGACAAGCCGCGGATGGCCGTCCAGCACCCCGGCCGTGCTGGCGCGCGCATAATTGCCGAATACCGGCGAGCGCATCTGGACCTGGGAAATCGGATGCGTCGCGAAGGCGCCGTCTTCCAGGCCCGCCATTTGCAGGATGCGCAAGGCTTCGTTGTCCAGCGCGATGGCGCGCGGCGCCTTGAAGATTTCCGGCGACTTTTCAATGACGCGTACGCGCAAGCCATAACGGCCCAGCAGGTTGGCGGCGGCCGCGCCGACCGGCCCCAGGCCGACCAGCAGCACGTCGACCGCTTCAGGGGTGTGAGATTGCATGATGTGTTCCGTAAGGGTTGGGGGCTCAGGCGGCCAGTTCGACCGGGATGGCAAAACGGCCCAGGAGCTGGAGGGCTTGTTCGGCATGTGCAGGGGCGCATGCCAGGACCGCGACTGCGCCGCGCTGCAGGTCGGCGCGCACATGCAATTGCGCTGGAATGGCATTGCTGGCCAGCTGGTCGCGCAGCACGTGTTCCGCCGCGCGCATCCGCAACGCCGCCTTGGCAATCTTGCCGACCGGCGTCAGGGCCATCTGCGGCAGGATCTCGACGCGTACCGGTACCGCCGCGCGTTCAGGCACCATGTCCCTGGCGGCGGCGGCGATTTCCCCGGCGCTGGCGGTGGCGCCGGGTTTCAGCGTGACGAAGGCCATGGGCAGCTCGCCCGCGTGCGCGTCAGGCTGGCCGACAGCGGCCACCATGGCAACGGCAGGATGGCGCAGGAGCGCGTCTTCGATCATCGCCGGGTCAATATTGTGGCCTCCGCGGATGATCAATTCCTTGGCGCGGCCGGTCAGGTGCAGGTAGCCCGATTCGTCGATGAAGCCCAGGTCGCCGGTATTCAGCCAACCGGGCGCCAGCCAGATGCCCTTGTTGTCCTCATTGCGCAGGTATCCCGGGAAGACGTTGGGGCCGCAGATGCCGATCACGCCCGCGTCACCCGGTGCGCATTCAGCCACTGCCCTGCCTTCCGCATCCACTTTCCAGGCCTTGACCTGCTGGTAAGGAAGGCGGATGCCGACCGTTCCCGCGCGGCCCTCGCCCAGCGGCGGGTTGAGGGACGTCACGCAAGCGCCTTCGGTCAGGCCGTAGCCCTCGGTGAGGCGGATGCCGGTCGCGGTTTCAAACCGGCGCGCGACTTCGCCGGGCAGCGGGGCCGCGCCGCACGCGGCGTAGCGGATCGACGAAATGTCGGCGCCATCCAAAGGCAAGGCAGCGAGGTTGGCGTAAATGGTCGGCACGCCGCTGAAGCTGGTCGCGCGGAACCTTTCGACCAGTTGCCAGAAGTTGGCCATGACGTTCTCGCCGCGATAACCGGAAGGCGTCAGCATCACGACTTCCGAACCGCCGTGGAAGGCCGCCAGGCCCGTCACCATGGCGCCGTTGACGTGGAAAAGCGGCAGGCCGCACAGCACCACGCCCGGCCGTGGCTCCATCGCGCATAACATGCTGGCGACGTAGACCTCGTTGGCATGGCGATGCATGGCGATCTTCGGCAAGCCGGTCGTGCCGCCCGTATGGAAATACGCGCAGATATCGCTTGCGGCGATGGCCCGCCCGGAAAGCAGCTGGCCGGCAGGTTGGTTCCGCAACGCCGCGTCGAAGTCCACTACCGTCACGGTGCCGCGCTGGGGCCGCTTTGCCATCATGGCGGCTGCGCGCACAACGCCTGCTTTCAGTACGCCAAGGTATTGCGCGGCGCCGACGACGTACAGGGTGCGCACGGACGGGCAGCGGTCGACAACTTCCACTGCCTTCTCCCAAATGTCCACGCCTGGCAAGGGCCCAAGCGCCACCATGGCTTCGGCTCCCGTTTCGTTGACGATGCTGGCGATGTGGTCGACGTCCAGCAGCGGGTTGACAGGGCTGGCAATGCCGGCCGCCTGCGCACCGAGCAGGGCGAAATGCGTTTGCGGAAAGTTCGGCAGCAGCAGCGTGACCGCTGTACCCGGCACGATGCCGGCCCGGTGGAACGCATTCGCTGCCTGGGTCACGCGCTCCTTAAGCGTCCGGTAATCGAAGGTGAATGCTTTCTCGCCGGGGTTGCCGGTCATGATGAAGCGCAGCGCAATCCGCTCCGGATGGCGTTCGCTTGCCTGGCACAGCAGCTCGTATGTACTTTGTGCTGGCATGCGCTTCGGCCAGGGCACGCTTTCAAATGCCTGCACGTCGGCGGCGCTACGGATGCCGGAAGGTGGGTTGGGATCGGTCATTGTGGTCTCCTAGGTAATGTGTGCTCGCTCTGCGGCGCTCGGTACCAGAACGGCACGCCCCGGCAAGCCTTTTTCGTAATGCAGGTAGGCGTTGGCGGCATCGGCCAGCGTGTAGCTGCTTGTCTTCGGCAGCGCCAGGGCCGGCAGGTCGGTTGCCATTTCCGCCAGCGCAGCCTGGCGCACGCCAAACACGGTCCAGGCATAACGGGCGCCGCGCCGCGCGTTGGCCCGCATGCGCCGCTTCTGCGCCAGGGAAGCGAGGCCGCCAAGCAGCAGGCCATGGCGGTCCACATTGGCAAGCAAGGGATGGACGGTCGTGGCATGGCCGATGGCATTGGGGCCGAGCAAGCGCAGCAAGGCACCTTCATCATCCCAATTGGCAAAGTTCAGGGTCGCGGCGAACCGATACGGCAAGCTTTGCAATTCGTCGCGATCGCGGTCGATCAGGAGCGAAGCGCCTGCCCGGCGGCACATGGGCAACCGCTCGCGGCTCCCGGTTGCCGCGACGGCAGCGCCACGGCGTTTCAGCAACTGCACTGCCAGCATCCCCAAGCCGCCAGTACCGCCGTGAACCAGCACGTCGATGCCCGCCAGGTTGGCGTTTCCCAGCCCGGCCCCCGCCAGCGCCCTGGCGACCGTCAGGTAGTTGTAGGGAACGGTGGCCAGTTCCGCGCCCGGCTTGCCCATTGGCTGCAACATGGCATGCGCCGCGCGCACCACGACGCAATTGGCATGGGGACCGCGGCTGGACGGCGGCGCAGTGCCAAACACCGCATCGCCTTCGCGCAGGTGGGAAACCCCACGGCCGACACGGATGACCCGCCCGGCAAAGTCGTTCCCCAGGATCAGCGGCAGCCGGGCGGCCCCCATCAGGGCAAACAGGGATTGCCCGTATCCGGAGCGTCGCCGCACATCGATCGGATTCACCGACGCGGCTTCGACCGCGACTTCAATTTCTCCGGCGCCAGGGGGACGGCGGAGAAAGTCGCGCAGCACGGGATGGGAAGCGGCACCGAAGCGCTCGATTGCCGCCGCCATATAGCGCGCGGTCATGGCACGACAATCCTGTTCTGCTGTTCGCCAAGGTCGATGGCGCCGTCGTCGGTGCGAATCGTACTGCGCATCACGTCGCCCGGCTGCAGGTAGGCGGGATTGCGCAAGCCCTTCTTGATGAACAATTGCCACTTGGCCTGCTCCGACAGCACGTGGCGGGCGAACCACATTGGCAGCCTTCCCGGCGCTCGGGCCGCACAACCGGCCGGCGTGCCGGTCGCGATCAGGTCGCCCGGATGCAGGTTCTGCAGCGCGGACAGCTCCGTCAATGTCTGGTGCGGCTTGAAGATCATGTCGCCGCAGTAGGCATCCTGGCGCGGCTGCCCGTTCACCACCAGCCGCATATGCAGTTCCGGCCAACGCAGCCATTCGCCCGCATCGAGCAGCACCAGGTAAGGTCCCGCCGGGCCGAAGCTGCGGTAGCTTTTCCCCTTGTAGAACTGGGCTTGCGGCAGCTGCACGTCGCGCGCCGAGATGTCGTTGACGATGGTGACCCCAGCCAGCCACTCGTGCAGCGTATCCGGTGAAACCTCGACGGCTTGCGTGACCGCTTTTTTCAGGACCAGGCCGAGTTCGATCTCATAGTCCAGCAGGCGCACGTGCGCCGGGCGCACCACGTCATCGAATGCGGAGGCCAGGCAGGACGACGCTTTGGTAAAGATCGTGTTGAAGCCGATCTTCGCGGGATCCATGCCCGATTCGCGCACATGGCTCGCATAGTTGATGCCCTGGCACAGGAACTGGCGGTCCCCGGTGATGGGCGACAGGAGCCGCACGCTGTCCAGCGCAACCGTTGCCTGTGCAGGCGAACTGGCTCGCGCATCGTCCATGCCATCGCGGATAAAATCGCCGGTGCTGTCGAAACGCCCCGCCAGCGGTGCGATGCGGCGGTCATGGACCACGCCCCAACGCACCTGCCCTTCGCGCGCATAGCGCACAACTTTCACTGCCATGTTGATTTCCTTGAATTGGTCAGAGCCAGGGGCGGCTCTTCGCTGAAGTGGCCTGCGCCAGCAGGCGCAGGCGTTGCATTGACAGGCGGCCGGAACGGATCAGGCGCACCACACGGTAAAGGGTCTTCAGGCTGGGGCGCGGCACCATCGACGGCGGCACGTCCGCGCCCCAGGCCCAGATGCCGGCCAGGTCGAGCGGCAGGTAGTGCGTCTCGAAATCGGACGTAAACACGTCGCCGTCGGTGTAATGCTCGAACTCCATGCCGTCAGGGTCGTACCAGTAATCGAACAATTGGCTCCCCAGGACGTGCCGGCCGATGCCCCACATATGCCGATGGCCATTGGCGCGCAACACATTCTGGCCTTGGCCCAGGGCGTCGACGTCAAGCACCTCGTAGGCGCTGTGCTCGTATTTGTCCTCGATTCCGCCCGCCAGCACCAGGGTGTGGTGGTCGGCCGGTTCGGCGCCACGGTCCAGCCGGAAGAAAGCGAGGTTCGGCGAGCCATCGGCCAGGTATTGCACATCGGTGGGGATCACGCCAAGGTGCCGCATGTACCAGTCAGCCATGCCGGCAAAGTCCAGCGTCTGCAGCACGATATGGCCAAGGCGTGCAATCAGCGCTGGCTCGATCGGCGGCCGTACCATCGCATTCACGCGCACGGTCCGGCGCGGGCCATTGCACGTGACGTGTGTCGGCTCGCGCAGCGGCAATGGCTCGACCGTTTCCTGTCCCGTGATCATCCAGACCTGGTTGCCGGCCGGGTCGGTCAGTGCAACGCCTTCGCCCCCCCCTGGGATCGCGTGCCGCGCCAGCTTTTGGGCGCCTGGCTGCGATGCGAGCACTGCCAGTTCAGCGGGGCCGGCCACCGAAAACGCCGCCCCGACGTAGCGCGAACGGCGCCCGCGGTGCGCGATGTAGATGCACGGCGAACTGTCGCCGCCGCGCATGACAAGGCGCTCCTGTGTCCGCGACACCAGGCGCATGCCGAAGTCGCCGAGGAAGCGTTCCGTCGCGGCCAGGTCGGGTTTCTCGAACATCAGGAACGCCAGCGCCTGCGCCCTGGCGAGCGCTGGCGGGCGTTGCAGCTTGTGGATTCCGGCGGGAAGAGCGCTTTCTGGAAAAGCGTGGCTCTGCCGAAGCAAGGCTTGAGGTGGCGGCATTGGGTCTCCGTGTATTCTGCGGGCCGTGCCGGCCCCATAACTGACATTATCGTCAGTTTGACGTTGTAGTCAATATGAATTTGCGCACAGCGCAAAAAATGCCACATCCGACGCCGGCAAGGCGTTGTGGCGCCGGGCAGCCGCCTTGCATTGCTGGCCGGCGAGTCCTATCGTGAAATAGTCAACTGTTCGCGCTGCGCCGCTCAGGCGCCTGGGGGAGAAAATCATGA